>NZ_JBEXOP010000039.1:0-70792 GCF_040611575.1 Streptomyces sp. NPDC006610 | reverse complement strand
CAGCGGTTGGCGCGTCAACACGGGTACCTCTTGCGACAGACCGATTCCGCGCCGTTCCGAGGACGGACACCCCCGGCCCGGCCCCGACGAGGCACCAGGCGACAGCGCCACCGCAACCGAGAACCGACCCCGACAGGCCGCCGCAGGCAGTAACCCGCACCCACCCGCGACACCCACCCGGCCTCGCCCGCGCCCCGCCTCAGCCCGTCCCGAGCCCCGAGGTCGGCAGACCGGACGGCATCGTGCCGCCCTCCGCCTTGGTGTACGTCTCCTGGCCGAGCCCGCCGTCCCAGGTCACCTCGAGGCTCGTGTCGCTGACCGAGTCCACCGTCCCGGTCCCGCGCTCGTCGGTGCCCTCCGTGCAGTTCAGACGGATGGTCGAGGCGCCGGACGCCTCCTCGACCCGCCCGCTGCACACGGTGCCGCGCGTGGCGAAGAGCCCGGCCTCGCCGTCGTTGATCATCAGCACCACCGACTCGCCGCCGGTCGTGGCGAGCCAGCTGCCCTCCAGTTCCCCGGCCGGGGCGGAGGCGGAGGCGGACGCGGAGGCGGACGCGGAGGCCGACGGAGACGCGGACGCGGAGGACGAGGCCGACGCGCTGGGCGCCGGCGTGGCGTCGTCCTCGGAGTCGTCTCCGCCGCACGCCGTCAGCGTGACCGCGCCGACGAGAGCCGCGGCCACGGCCGCGAGCCGGATACGCCTCCCGCGCGCGTGGGTCGCCGTACGCACAGCAGTGCCCCCCGAAATGAGCCGGTGGTCGGACGGTGGAACAGGAACGGCGTGGAACGCGTCTGTTCTACTGCACGAACACCGTACGAACCAGCGGCGGGGGGCCGACGGAGCTGTAACCGTGGGAACACCCCTCGTGCACGTGCATCTGCGCATGCACTTGCTCATGCGTTTGCACGGGAAACAGGGTTATGATCCGGCACAGTTGACCACTGCATCAATGGCCACACCAGCCAGTGCACCACCGGGGAGCGACCTGTGGACCACGACGTGTACAACGGCATGGCCGCCACCGAGCTGCGCGGAGTGGCTTGGCAGAAGAGTCGGCACAGCAATTCGCAAGGCTCGTGTGTGGAATTCGCCCGGCTGCCGGGCGGCAGGGTGGCCGTGCGCAACTCGAACTTCCCGGACGGCCCCGCCCTCGTCTACACGCGCGCGGAGATCGAGGCGATGCTGCTCGGCGTCAAGGACGGAGAGTTCGACCACCTGGTCGCGGGCTGACGCCGGACGGTGTTCGCCGGCTCGGCGGGAGACGCCGAGACAACGTTGTCACAGCTAACACCCCGTCGCCGGACCGGCGAGAGCGGCAAGAACCGTCGTCACGACCGCCGGAGGCAGGATCGCGCCCCGCGTGTGCAGACCCGCGGCGCGGAAAACGCCGCGGGCCTCAGCCGTCCTTCTCCAGGCGGAACATCGCCCAGACCACCTTGCCGCTCAGCGTGCCGGCCAGCGGGTTCCAGCCCCAGCTGTCGCAGAAGGAGTCGACCAGGAACAGCCCGCGCCCCGACTCCGCCGAGAAGTCCTCGGCGTCACGGGCGACCGGACTGTCGTTGCTGGGGTCGCGCACCGCGCACACCAGACGCTCGGTCCAGCGCAACAGGTGCAGCCGCACCGGCGGTTCGTGGGCCGGCGTGAGCGGTCCCGCGTCCGGCAGCGCGTGCCGCAGGGCGTTGGTGACCAGTTCCGAGACCACGAGACAGACGTCGTCGAAACGCTCGCCGACTTCCCACTGGTCGAGCGTCCTGCGGGTGAACCGCCTGGCCTCGCGGACCGCTTCGTAACGGGCGGGCAGAGCGCAGGAGGCGGCGCTGGACACGGCCGCGGGATCCAGCGGCGGAAGGCCCTGCCGTAACGGCTCGAGCATGGTCGATCCATTCGTCCCCATGCGAGGCACTCCCGGGAATTCGCGGTCGTTGCGATGCAGGCGTTGCGATGCAGCGGTGGCGCGGGACCATGGTTTCGGATGCGTACAGCAGATGCAAGGGCAGATGCACGTGCACGCGACCGAATTGGCCCCTCCCGTACCGCTTGTTGCTCATTTTTTCCGCCACCTTTTCGCCGTCTGCCCGCCTTCCGCCCGCCTTCTTCTTCGCTCCCCCGTCTCCTCGTCTTTGGCTTCTTTCCGTCTGTGTAATCGGACGAGTACTGCTCGGAGTGATTTAGTGGCAGACTGCGGGCCCTAAAGACGGTTGGGGAGGCTGGCGAACGTGAGCGCGGGAGAGCCCGGATCGGTGGTGCGGCGGATGCTGCTCGGCTCGCAACTCAGGCGACTTCGCGAGGCGCGCGGGATCACGCGCGAGGCTGCGGGCTACCACATCCGCGCCTCCGAGTCGAAGATCAGCCGGATGGAGCTGGGCCGGGTGAGCTTCAAGACCAGGGACGTGGAGGACCTGCTGACGTTGTACGGGATCATGGACGAGGCCGAGCGCGCATCGCTCATCTCGCTCGCCCGTGAGGCCAACGTGGCGGGCTGGTGGCACAGCTATTCGGACGTCCTGCCGAGCTGGTTCCCGACGTACGTCGGCCTGGAGGGCGCGGCGTCCGTCATCCGCGTGTACGAGGTGCAGTTCGTGCACGGCCTGCTCCAGACCGAGGCGTACGCCCGCGCGGTGGTGCGGCGCGGCATGCAGGGCGCGAGCGAGGCGGACGTCGAAAAGCGCGTGGCGCTGCGGCTGGAGCGGCAGAAGCACCTCGTCTCCGAGAACGCCCCCGACTTCCACATCGTCCTCGACGAGGCCGCCCTGCGCCGCCCCTACGGCGACCGCGAGGTGATGCGCGGGCAGCTCCAGCACCTCATCGAGTTCTCCGAGCGGCCCAACGTACGGCTGCAGATCATGCCGTTCAGCTTCGGCGGCCACGCCGGCGAGAGCGGCGCCTTCACCATCCTCAGCTTCCCGGAGTCCGACCTGTCGGACGTGGTCTATCTCGAGCAGCTCACCAGCGCGCTCTATCTGGACAAGCCCGAGGACGTCGCCCAGTACGAGAAGGCGCTCAAGGAGCTCCAGCACGACAGCCCCGGTCCCGCCGAGAGCCGGGACCTGCTGCGCGGCCTGCTCCAGCTGTCCTGAATCCGTCCGCGTCCGGCACCCGGAGTCTGCTCACCGGCCCCCCAATTCCCGTTTGTCACAAGTACGATGACGGACGATCAGGGACTGCTTCCGCAGCAGGGATTGAGGGGTCACATGTCGTCCTACTTCACCGAGCTGGCTCAGCAGTACATCGACGGCGAGTGGCGTCCGGGAACCGGGTCCTGGGACATCATCGACTTCAACCCGTACGACGGCGAGAAGCTGGCCGCGATCACGATAGCCACGTCCGACGAGATAGACGAGGCGTACCGCGCCGCGGCCCGCGCCCAGCGCGCCTGGGCCGAGGCCGGCGCGTATGCCCGCCGCGTCGTCCTGGAGAAGGCCCTGCGCCTGCTCGAGGAGCGCGAGGAGGAACTCGCCGAGGTCATCGTCGCCGAGCTGGGCGGCACCCGGGTCAAGGCCGCGTTCGAGCTGCACCTGGCCAAGGAGTTCCTGCGCGAGGCCGTGAACCTCACGCTGCGCCCCGAGGACCGGCTGATCGCCTCCCCGGACCCCCGCAAGGAGAACCGCCTCTACCGCGTCCCGGTCGGCGTCGTCGGGGTCATCAGCCCCTTCAACTTCCCGTTCCTGCTGACGCTGAAGTCGGTCGCCCCGGCCCTCGCCCTGGGCAACGCCGTCGTGGTCAAGCCGCACCAGGACACGCCCATCACGGGCGGCTCCGCGCTGGCCAAGCTCTTCGAGGACGCGGGCCTGCCGGCCGGTCTGCTCAACGTGGTCGTCACGGACATCGCCGAGATCGGCGACTCCTTCATCGACCACCCGGTGCCCAAGGTCATATCGTTCACCGGCTCCGACAGGATCGGCCGCCACGTCGCCACCGTCTGCGCCCGCAACTTCAAGCGCGCCATCCTCGAACTCGGGGGCAACAGCGCCCTGGTGGTGCTGGACGACGCGGACATCGACTACGCCGTCGACGCCGCCGTCTTCAGCCGGTACGTCCATCAGGGCCAGGTCTGCATGGCCGCCAACCGCGTCCTCGTGGACCGCTCGATCGCCGACGAGTTCACCGAGAAGTTCGTCGCCAAGGTCAAGTCCCTCAGGGCGGGCGACCCGCGCGACCCCGACACGGTGATCGGCCCGGTCATCAACGCCTCGCAGGCCGAGTCGATCTCCGGCACCGTCGAGCAGGCCATCGCCGAGGGCGCGACCGCGCTGGTGCACGGTACGACCACGGGCAACCTGGTCGAGCCGTCGGTCCTCACCGGCCTGCCCGCCGACTCCCCCCTGCTGCGCCAGGAGGTCTTCGGCCCGGTGGCCTTCCTGCTCACCTTCGACGGCGAGGAAGAGGCCGTACGCCTCGTCAACGACACCCCGTACGGGCTCAGCGGCGCCGTGCACACCGCGGACGTGGAGCGCGGCGTGCGGTTCGCCCAGCGGATCGACACCGGGATGTTCCACGTCAACGACGGCACCGTGCACGACGAGCCGCTGGTGCCCTTCGGCGGCGAGAAGAACTCCGGCGTCGGCCGGCTCAACGGCGAGTCGACGGTGGACGCCTTCACGACGCTGAAGTGGATCTCGGTGCAGCACGGGCGCAGCGGGTTTCCGTTCTAGGCGCCTCCTCCTGGGGCGTCCCGCTGCTGTCTTCGGTCGTCCTCGGCTGCCTCGATCGTCCCCAGCGGGCCATAGAGGACAGGAACTGTCCTCTATGGCCCGTAGCTTCGTCGGTGTCAGGAAGAACTCCCAGAACGCCCCACCGGGGGCACCGACGAAAGGCGGCCGGTCATGGTCACTCACGTTTCCGCGGAGGGCACGCAGGACGAGCGCGGGGCACTGCTGGCCTTCCTGGAGGCCGAGCGCGGCGGCATCCGGCGGGCGCTGCTCGGCCTGACCGACGAGCAGGCGTCGTCCCGCCCGAGCGTCAGCGAGCTGTCGCTGTCCGGACTGCTCAAGCACGTCGCCGAGGTCGAGCAGGGCTGGGTCGCCCGTGCGCGGGGCGAGGAGCCGGCGGTGCGGCGCGACCAGTCCAACTGGGACGAGAACTTCAGGCTGACCGGCGACGAGACGGTCGCCTCGCAACTGGCGTACTGGGAGAAGGTCGCGGCCGAGACGGAGGCCTTCCTGCGCTCGGTGCCGAGCCTGGACGACACCTTCGCGCTCCCCGACGCCCCCTGGTTCCCCGACGAGCGGGTCTCGATGCGCTGGCTGGCCCTGCACCTGATCCGCGAGACCGCCCGGCACGCCGGCCACGCGGACATCATCCGGGAGTCGCTGGACGGGGCCACCGCCTTCGAACTGGTGGCCAGGGAACAGGGCGCGAGCCAGGGCTGACCGGCCGGGGTCCTACGCTGGCCCCATGTCAGCGATCCGTCTTCTCGTGCTGGGCGCCGTCCGCCAGCACGGGCGGGCCCACGGTTACCAGGTGCGCAACGACCTGGAGTACTGGGGCGCGCACGAGTGGTCCAACGCCAAGCCGGGCTCGATCTACCACGCACTGAAGCAGATGGCCAAGCAGGGCCTGCTGCACGCGCACGAGATCGCGCCGTCCACGGCCGGTGGCCCGCCGCGCACCGAGTACGAGATCACCGGCCGGGGCGACGAGGAGTTCTTCCGGCTGCTGCGCGAGGCGCTGACCTCCTACGACCAGAGGATGGACGTGAAGTCGGCGGCCATCGGGTTCATCGTGGACCTGCCGCGGGCGGAGGCGGTGGCGCTGCTCAAGGAGCGCGTCCGGCGGATCGAGGAGTGGCGCAGGGCCGTCACCGCGCACTACGTGCCGGAGGACGGCCCCGAGCAGCTCGGACACATCGGCGAGATCATGAACCTGTGGATCCACACCGCGGACGGCGAGGCCGAGTGGACCGCCGGCCTGATCGCCCGGATCGAGGGCGGCGCCTACACCTTCGCGGGGGAGGGCGAGCCGTTCGTCGGCGTCCTGGAGGACGGCCAGGAGAACCCGTACGCGACGGGGGAGCGGCATCCGGGGGACAGCCGCTGAGGGTGCCGATGCCGCGGTCGTCGGTGGCGTCGGTCGTGGACCCGTCCGCCCACTAATCAAGTTTGACCAACCCAGGTGTCGGAGTTATGTTGGGCAAGTAGTCAAGTTTGAATAATGGGATTGGCGAGGGAGGTGCCCATGGCCGACATGGCGATCACCGTCGACGGCGCGCGCAAGGCGTACGGCGGTGAACAGGCGCTCGACGGGCTCGACCTGACGGTGGGGCGCGGCGCGGTGCACGGAGTGCTCGGGCCGAACGGCGCGGGCAAGACCACCCTGGTCCGCATCCTGTCCACGCTGCTGCGACCGGACGCGGGCCGCGTCGTGGTGGCCGGACACGACGTCGTGACCGAGGCGTACGAGGTGCGGCTGCGCATCGGCCTGCTCGGCCAGCACGCGGCCGTGGACGAGGAGCTGAGCGGCCGGCAGAACCTGGAGCTGTTCGGCCGCCTGTACCACCTGGGCGCCCGGCACGCGCGCGTGCGGGCCGGTGAACTGCTGGAGCGCTTCGGACTCGCCGACACCGGCCGCAAGGCGGTCCGGCAGTACAGCGGAGGCATGCGGCGGCGGCTCGACCTGGCCGCCTCCCTGATCACCGAACCGGAGGTGCTCTTCCTGGACGAACCCACCACCGGCCTCGACCCGCGCGGACGCGCCGAGGTCTGGTCGTCGGTCCGCTCGCTGGTCGGCGGCGGCACGACGGTCCTGCTCACCACCCAGTACCTGGAGGAGGCCGACCAGCTCGCCGACCGCGTCTCGGTCGTGGACCGGGGCCGGGTCGTCGCCGAGGGCACACCGGACGACCTGAAGGCCCTCAACGGCGGCGACCGCATCGACGTCGTCCTGCGCGACGCCGGTCAGCTCGGCGCCGCCCTCGCCCTGCTCCCGCTGCCCAGGGACGCCGTCACGGTCGACGCCGACCGGCGGCTGCTCAGCGCCCCCGTCACCGACCGGATGGCGGCCCTGTCCGGCGTCGTACGGGCCCTGGAGGAGGCCGGCATCGAGGCGGCGGACGTCGCCCTGCGCCGGCCCACGCTGGACGAGGCGTTCCTGTACCTGACCGGGGACGAAGGGCGTGCGAACGAAGGCCGTACGGAGGAAAGCGGTCCGGACGAGAACCGTACGGACGAGAACCGAGCGGACGAAGACCGAACGGGCGGACGCCACGCGAAGGAGGCCGTATGAGCGCCACCGCGCACGCCCTGACCGACTCCTGGACCATGACCCGCCGCGAACTCGCCCACTGGGCGCGGCAGCCCGTCCAGGTCGTCGTGAACGTGGCCTTCCCCGTGATGCTGCTGCTGATGTTCGGCTACCTGGTCGGCGGCGGACGCGGCATCGGCGGCGACTACGTCGACTACCTGGTGCCCGGCATGCTCGCCCTGACCATGGCCTTCGGTCTGGAGGGCACCATGCTCGCCGTCACCCAGGACCTCAACAAGGGCGTCATCGACCGCTTCCGCTCCATGCCGATGGCCAACGGGGCGGTGCTGGTGGGCCGTTCGGCCGCCGACATGCTCCAGTCGGCGTGTGCGCTCGCCGTGCTGTGCGCCGTCGGGTTCGTGCTCGGCTGGCGGGCGCACGGCGGCATCGGGGCGTTCCTCGGCGCGATCGGACTGCTGCTGCTGTTCCGGTTCGCCATGCTGTGGATCGGCATCCAGCTGGCCCTGGTGGCGGGCAAGCCGGAACTGGTGCAGGCCGTGCAGATCCTGGTCTGGCCGGTCGGCTTCCTGTCCAACGCCTTCGCCACGCCCGACTCCATGCCGGGCTGGCTCGGCACGGCCGTCCAGTGGAACCCCATGTCCCACACGGCCACCGCGGTCCGCGACCTGTTCGGCAACCCCGGCGGCGAGCCGGGCCACGTCGGGGCTGCGATCCTGTGGCCCCTGGCACTGCTCGCGGTGTTCTTCCCGCTGGCCGTGCGGCGCTTCGCCCGCCTCAGCCGGTAGACCGGTGGACCGGGCCCACCGGCGGAACCGTGACCCGGTTCCACCGACGGGCCCGGGAAACCGGCTTGCACCTGACGTGGCGTGAGGGCTCAGCGTGGAGGGCGTACCGAGAAGGGAGCGGAAGTGAGCCACTCCGTGGGACAGGTCGCCGGGTACGCCGGTGTGACGGTGCGCACCCTGCACCACTACGACGACATCGGCCTGCTCGTGCCCAGCGAGCGCAGCCGCGCGGGCCACCGGCGCTACAGCGACGCCGACCTCGACCGGCTGCAACGGATCCTGTTCTACCGGGAGCTCGGCTTCCCGCTCGACGAGGTCGCCGCCCTGCTCGACGACCCGGACGCGGATCCGCGCGCGCACCTGCGCCGCCAGCACGAGCTGCTGACCGCCCGGATCGAGAAGCTGCAGAAGATGGCGGCGGCCGTGGAGCACGCCATGGAGGCACGCAGGATGGGCATCAACCTCACCCCCGAGGAACGGTTCGAGGTCTTCGGCGACAAGGACCCCGAGCAGTACGCGCAGGAGGCGGAAGAGCGCTGGGGCGGCACCGAGGCGTACGCGGAGTCCCAGCGCCGCGCCGCGAGCTATACCAAGGAGGACTGGAAGCGCATGCAGGCCGAGGTGGCCGACTGGGGCGAGCGCTACGACGCCCTGATGGCCGCCGGCGAGGCGCCGACCGGCGAGCGGGCCATGGACATGGCCGAGGAGCACCGGCAGCACATCTGCCGCTGGTTCTACGAGTGCCCGTACGACGTCCACCGTGGCCTGGGTGAGATGTACGTCTCGGACGAGCGGTTCAAGGCGTTCTACGAGGCCATGCGCCCGGGCCTCGCCGAGCATCTGCGGGACGCCATCACGGCGAACGCGGCACGGCACGCGGCGTGATCCTCCGTCCCGGGTTCCACCGGAGCCAACGGTGGAACCCGGGACGGACACCATCCGTTGATAGCTTTGTCCGGCCGTAGCCGAAGCCGTACTCACCTCACCCCACTGGAGCCCGGAACCGTGACGACGCTTGCCCTCGGACCGAGCTGGCTGGACCCGAACTATCTGCTCGACACCTTCGGGATCTGGGGCCTGCTCCTCATCGTCTTCGCCGAGTCGGGCCTGCTCATCGGGTTCTTCCTGCCGGGCGACTCCCTGCTGTTCACGGCCGGTCTGCTGATCGCCTCGAAGGAACTGGACTTCCCGCTGTGGTCGGCGATCGTCCTGATCTGCGTCGCCGCGATCCTCGGCGACCAAGCCGGCTACATGTTCGGCAAGAAGGTCGGTCCGTCGCTGTTCACGCGCCCGGACTCCCGCTTCTTCAAGCAGGAGAACGTCACCAAGGCGCACGAGTTCTTCGAGAAGTACGGCCCGAAGTCGCTGGTCCTGGCCCGGTTCGTGCCCATCGTGCGCACGTTCACGCCGATCATCGCGGGCGTCAGCGGCATGCGGTACCGCTCGTTCCTGATTTTCAACGTCGTCGGCGGCATCCTGTGGGGCGCCGGTGTGACGCTGCTCGGGGCCTGGCTGGGCAACATCGACTTCGTCAAGAAGAACATCGAGGCGATCCTGATCCTGATCGTCTTCGTGTCGGTGCTCCCGATCATCATCGAGATCTGGCGGGCCCGCTCGAAGAACAAGCAGACCCCGGCCGAGGAGCCCCAGGCCCAGACCCAGACCCAGACCCAGGCCCAGTACCAGCACCGGCCCGCGCAGCAGTACCGGCCGCCGGTGATGGACGACGCGACCACCCAGCTGCGCCGCATCCCCCCGGCCCACGAGGAGCAGGGGTACGGACAGCAGGGCGGCTACGGCGACCAGGGGTACGGGCAGCAGGGGTACGGCGACGACCAGGGCCACCCGGAGCAGCAGCAGTACGGGAATCAGCAGTACGGGAACCAGCAGCAGTACGGCAACGAGCAGTACGGACAGCAGCCGTACTACCAGGGGCATCGCCAGGACCAGGAGCCGTACCAGCCGCAGCACCCGCACCCGCAGCAGTACCCCTACAACCCGGGCCAGTAGCCGGACCGCACCTAGAAGCCCCGCGTCCGCTTCGCCGCCCGTCGTCCCCCGCCGGAGGCGCCGGGCAGGCGCAGGAACAGCCGGGAGATCTCCGAGCCCAGGTTGACGCCGATCGCGATGGCCATCGCCAGGGCCGCCGCCTTGGTCAGCGAGCCCAGACCGCTGTCGACGTCGTTCTGGGCGATGGACAGCAGCCCGAAGTACGTCGCCGAACCCGGCAGCAGCGGCCCGATCGCCGCGGTGGTGTACGGCAGGGCGCTCGCGTACCGGTAGCGGGACATCAGCTGCCCGAACAGCCCCACCAGCCCCGCCGCCACCGCCGTCGACGCGACCGGCGACAGCCCGCCCGCGTAGTGCATCGCGCCGTACACCGACCAGGCGACGCCACCGTTCACGGTCACGGCGAGGACGGTGGACCGTTCCTGCTGGAGCAGCACCGCGAAGGTCAGCGACAGCAGCATCGACGCGGCGATCTGGAGCAGCGGCCGTTCCTCGAGGTGCAGCGCCGCGTCGGGGTCGAGCTGCGCCCCCAGCTGGACGCCGAAGTACAGCGCCACCAGCACGCCCGCGACGATCCCGACGAAGAAGTACATGACCTCCAGCAGCCGGGCCGCCGCGGTGATGTAGAAGCCGGTCAGGCCGTCCTGCACGCCCGCCACCAGCGCCCGCCCCGGCAGCAGCGCGAACAGCCCGCCGGTGATGACCGCGGACGCCTTCACGTCGACGTGCGCGAGCGTCAGCGCGACCCCGATCGCGGCGGGCGGCATCGCGGCCACCGTGAACTGGTAGAACTCCGGCAGCCCGCGCCCCGCGCACAGCCACGCCAGCCGGTCGCCGAGCATCGCCCCCAGCGCGGCGGCGAAGAACACGATCGCGTCGCCGCCGACCAGGATCGAGGCCGCGCCCGCCAGGAGCCCGCTCGCGGAGGTGAGGACCCAGGTGGGGTAGGGGTGGCGGTTGCGGCGGATCTCGGCGAGGCGGCGGTAGGCCTCCTCCAGGGAGAGGTGGGTCTCCGGATCGCTGAGGTCGTCCACCAGCCGGAAGACGGCCGCGAGCCGGGTGTAGTCGGTGCCGCGCCGCCGGACCGTCCGGGAGGCGGTGACCGGGTCGTCCACCAGGGACGGCTGGTAGGAGATCGACAGCAGGGTGAAGGTGACATTGGGCTCGCAGCGGTCCAGGCCGTAGGAGCGGCACACCGCGAACATCGCGGCCTCCACGTCCTCGGCGCCCTCGCCGCCCGCCAGCAGCAGCTCGCCGATGCGCAGGGTCAGGTCGAGGACGCGCGGGACGGCCGGGCCGCCCTCCTCCGCCTTCTGCACCGGCTCCGGCGCGGGCCGCTCGGCCACCGGCATGCGCAGCATCGTGCGCATGCGGTCCTGCCAGGGCAGGTCCTTGGTGAGGCTGACGGCCGGTATGCCGCCGGCCGGGGTGAACGCGGGCGGCGCGCCGCGCGTGCCGTACGTGCTCGGCGGGGTGAACGCCGACCCCTCGGCCTCGGCGCCCGGCGGCTGCGGGACGTCCAGTCCTTCCGGGAGCGCGAACTCCGAAGTGGTCTCCGGCTCGCCGCCGGCCCTGGGCACGGCCAGCCCTTCGGGGACCGCGAACTCGGAGGTGATCTCCGACTCGGACTCGTAGGACCCGGAGTCGTACGGCCCGGAGTCGTACGGCCCGGACCGGTATGCGTTCGACCCGGTCCCGAACCTGCCGCGCGCCTCGTCCGACGGCGGCTTGCGGTCCTCCGCATCCGTCGCATCCGTCACTGCGCAACGCTCCCTGAACGACACCTTCCGTGGCTGTCAGTATGCGCGGGATGCGCGCGGACATGCCGGAACGGGCCGCACGCGCGCGTGCGGCCCGTTCCGAGGCGCGGGCCCGGGATCAGAAGATCAGGGCTCAGTGGCCGCCCTGCTCCTTGAAGCGCTTGTAGGACCGCTCGATCTCCGCCTCGGCGTCGGTCCGGCCGACCCAGTTGGCGCCCTCGACGGACTTGCCGGGCTCCAGGTCCTTGTAGACCTCGAAGAAGTGCTGGATCTCCAGGCGGTCGAACTCCGAGACGTGGTGGATGTCCCGCAGGTGCTCCACGCGCGGGTCGTGCGCCGGGACGCACAGCAGCTTGTCGTCGCCGCCGGCCTCGTCCGTCATGCGGAACATGCCGATCGCACGGCACTGGATGAGGCAGCCGGGGAAGGTCGGCTCGTCCAGGATGACCAGGGCGTCCAGCGGGTCGCCGTCCTCGCCGAGGGTGTTCTCGACGAATCCGTAGTCGGCCGGGTAGCTGGTCGACGTGAACAGGCGGCGGTCCAGGCGGATACGACCGGTCTCGTGGTCCACCTCGTACTTGTTCCGCGAACCCTTCGGAATCTCGATCGTGACGTCGAACTCCACCGGTGGCTCCTCCATGATCAACACACAGTTCTGGTGGTTAAGTGTCCCTCACGCAGGAGTGTGATCGCGAAAGGGGCTGGTGCTGGTGGTCGAGCTGAGGCCTTGGCGAGCCGCGGGACCGCATGTGACGCGGATCGCGAACGCCGTACGCCCCCGTCTCGCCCGGGCCGCATCGGCCGCCCGGCCGCGGGTCGCGCGGCTGGCGTCGGGTGCGTCGTCGCAGGTCGGACGCGCCCTCGGGGCGAAGACCGGGACGTACACCGCGGTCGCCGCCACCGCCGGGCTCGCGCTGGCCGCCGGTGCGGTGACCGCCGCGGGCCCTTGGGACTCCACCGGCCAGCGTACGGCGGAGCGGGAACGCGCCGTCGCCCTTGCGCCGCCGCGTGGCGCAGATCACGTCGACGGGCCGGGGAGGGCGGGCGCGCCGCGGCCCGCGCCGAGCGCCGGGCCGGTGCTGACCGGGCTCGGGGGCGCTACGAGCGTGGCGCGGTCGGCGCCGGACGGCAGGTCCTTCGCCGAGGTCCTCGACCCGCTCCTGAACGTCCCCGCACTGGGCGCGCGCCGTGGCGCGTCGGTCGTGGACCTGTCCACCGGCAGGACGCTGTACGGCGCCGGCGCCGACGCGACCCTCACGCCCGCCTCGACCACGAAGATCGCCACGGCCGTCGCCGCGCTGTCCGCCCTCGGCCCCGACCACCGCCTCACCACCCGCGCCGCCTACGAGCCCGACACCAAGGAACTCGTCCTCGTCGGGGGCGGCGACCCGACCCTCACGGCACGCGAGCGCGCCCAGGGCCTCGCGAGCCTGCGCACCCTCGCCGCGCGAACGGCGTCCGCCCTGAAGGAACGGGGCGTACGCCGGGTCACGCTCTCGTACGACACCACGCTCTACGCAGGGCCCGAGCTTCACCCGATCGGTGTGAACGAGAACCTCGCCCCCGTCACCGCCCTGATGGCCGACGAGGCTCGCACCGACGACTCCTCCAGTGGCCCGGTGCCCCGTGTCCCGGACCCGGCGGCGGACGCCACCCGCACGTTCGCCGGCCTCCTCAAGGCCCACGGCGTGCACACCACGCCCCCGGGCCCCTCCAAGGCGACCGATCGCGCCGACACCCTGGCGAGCGTCTCCTCGCCGCCCGTCTCCGCCCTGGTCGAGCGGATGCTGACGAACAGCGACAACGACATCGCCGAGGCCCTCTTCCGGCACGTCGCCCGCGCCTCCGGCGAGAGCGCCGACTTCGCCGGCGGCAGCCGCGCGGTCACCGCCCGCCTCAAGGAGCTGGGCGTGCCGCTCAAGGGCGCCGCCCTCCACGACGGCAGCGGCCTGAACCGCGACAACCGCCTGTCGGCCGGCCTCCTCACCGCCCTGCTCGCCGAGGCCGCCGACCCCGACCGCCCCGCCCTGCGCGCCACCCTCACCGGGCTGCCCGTGGCCGGGTTCACCGGCACCCTGTCGGGCCGCTACACCGAGGGCGCGGCCGGCGTCGTACGCGCCAAGACAGGCACTCTGAGGGGCGTCAACACCCTCGCCGGAACCGTCGTCGACACCGACGGACGCCTGCTGGCCTTCGCCTTCCTCGCTTCGGAGACCCCCGAGGCGACGGCGGCCCAGACGGCCCTGGACACCACGGCGACCGCCCTGTCGGTCTGCGGCTGCCGCTGACCCCCGGGGGGCGTCGGTCGTCCTGACCGGCCTCGCCCGCGGGCCGCCCGTCCGTCCCCGGCCCGTGCGGCCTGCCCCCCGCCGCGGGGCTCACGTACGGTTGACGCATGACGAGCATCGGTGGTGCCGCTTCTTCTGGGATGGTCGACTGGAACCTCGCGGTGGCGACCGCGACCCGGCTGGTGCGCCCGGGGCCCGAGGTCAGCCGCGACGAGGCGCGGGCCGTCGTCGCCGAACTGCGCCGGCACGCCAAGGCCTCCGAGGAACACGTCCGCGCGTTCACGCTGCTGGGGACCGAGGAGACCCACGACACCCCGGTCCTGGTCGTCGACCGGCCCGGCTGGGTGCGGGCCAACGTCGCCGGGTTCCGCGAGCTGCTCAAACCGCTGCTCGACAAGATGCAGGAACGGCGCGGCAGCACCCCGGGCGGCGCGGTGCTCGGCGCCGTCGGCGGCAAGGTCACCGGCGTCGAACTGGGCATGCTGCTGTCCTTCCTGTCCTCCCGCGTCCTCGGCCAGTACGAGACCTTCGCCCCCGCCGCCCGCGACCTCCCCGCCGGCGCCGACGGCGGCGGCCGGCTCCTGCTCGTCGCCCCGAACATCGTCCACGTCGAACGCGAACTCGACGTCGATCCGCACGACTTCCGCCTGTGGGTGTGCCTGCACGAGGAGACGCACCGCACCCAGTTCACCGCCGTCCCCTGGCTGCGCGACCACCTCCAGGGCGAAATCCAGTCGTTCCTCGCGGAGACCGACGTCGACCCGATGACCGTCCTCGAACGCGTCCGGGAGGCCGCGCAGACCCTCGCCGGCGGCCGGCCCGAGGGCGAGGAGGGCGACGCCGGCGACGGCGGCCGCTCCCTGGTCGAACTCGTGCAGACACCGGCCCAGCGCGAGATCCTCGGCCGCCTCACCGCCGTGATGTCCCTTCTGGAGGGCCACGCCGACTTCGTGATGGACGGCGTCGGCCCGCAGGTCGTGCCGAGCGTCCAGGAGATCCGGGAGAAGTTCCAGCAGCGCCGTGCCAAGGGCGCCTCCCGCCTCGACCTCGCCCTGCGCAAGCTGCTCGGCCTGGACGCCAAGCTCCGCCAGTACCGGGACGGCGAACGGTTCGTGCGCGCCGTCGTCGAGGAGGCCGGCATGGACGGCTTCAACCGCGTCTGGACCTCCCCGAACACCCTCCCCACCAAGGCGGAGATCGCCAAACCGGCGGACTGGATCGCGCGGGTGCACCGCAAGAGCGAGTCGTGAACCGGGGTGGCAGTCGTGCACCGTATCCGGCCGACGGCAGGCGAACGCCCCCTCAATCACCCGTCCGAGGGACCGTAAGCCATGCGTAGGCGTGCAATGCTCGGGGAACGGCCCGGTTCTGTCACCATCTACACACTCTGAGTGACCGAACCTCGGGCTCACCCCCCGAACCTTCATGAAGGGAACCGGACATGGGTCCCCATCCTGCGGTCGCGGCGATACGCCTGGCGGTCCGCCGCGTCCTCCACGACATCCTCACCGGACAACACCCCCACCCCTCGCAGGGCCCGCTCGTCCTCGCCGCCTGCTCCGGCGGGGCCGACTCCATGGCCCTCGCCTCCGCGCTCGCCTTCGAGGCCCCCAAGCTCGGCATCCGCGCCGGCGGCGTCACCGTCGACCACGGTCTGCAGTCCGGCTCGGACCAGCGCGCAGCCGAGGTCGTCCAGCGCCTGCGCGAACTCGGCCTCGACCCGGTCGAGTCCGCCGCGGTGACCGTCGGCCGCGAGGGCGGCCCCGAAGCCGCCGCCCGCGACGCCCGCTACGCCGCCCTGGACGACGCCGCCGACCGCCACGGCGCCACCGCCGTGCTGCTCGGGCACACCCGCGACGACCAGGCCGAGACCGTGCTGCTCGGTCTCGCCCGCGGCTCCGGCATCCGCTCCCTGTCGGGAATGGCCGCGGTCTCGGGGGCCGGCGGCCGTTACCGCCGCCCCTTCCTCCAGCTCGACCGCCAGACCGCCCGCAAGGCCTGCATGGTCCAGTCCCTGCCGGTCTGGGACGACCCCCACAACGCCGACCCCGCCTACACCCGCTCCCGGCTGCGCCACGAAGGGCTCCCGGCCCTGGAGAAGGCGCTCGGCAAGGGCGTGGTCGAGGCCCTCGCCCGTACGGCCCAGCTCTCCAGGGACGACGCCGACGCCCTCGACACCTGGGCCGGCCAGGCCGAGGCCACCGTCCGGGACGCGGCCGGCCGCCTGGAGTGCGCCAAGCTCTACGCCCTGCCGCCCGCCGTACGCCGCCGCATCCTGCGCAGGGCCGCCATCGAGGCCGGCGCCCCGGCCGGATCGCTGTTCGCGCGGCACATCGAGGAGGTCGACCGGCTGATCACCGGCTGGCGCGGCCAGGGGGCCATCAACCTCCCCGGCCGAGTCGTCGCCCAGCGCCAGGGTGGCAGACTGGTGATTCGGCAAGGCTGACTCCGGACGTCCCGCCGGCCCGCTCGCGCGGGCCACGGACCTCCGGACGGCCGGTGGGACGGGACGACCGAAAGTGATGCGGGTGGACGCGAAAGACATGGGTGCCGACCTCAAGCAGGTGCTCATCACCAAGGAAGAGATCGACGCGAAGCTGGCGGAGCTGGCCGCGAAGATCGACGCGGAGTACGAGGGCAAGGACCTGCTGATCGTCGGCGTGCTCAAGGGCGCGGTGATGGTCATGGCCGACCTCGCCCGGGCGCTGTCCACCCCCGTCACCATGGACTGGATGGCCGTCTCCTCCTACGGCGCCGGCACCCAGTCCTCCGGCGTCGTGCGGATCCTCAAGGACCTCGACACCGACATCAAGGGCAAGCACGTCCTGATCGTCGAGGACATCATCGACTCCGGTCTGACCCTGTCCTGGCTGATCTCCAACCTCGGCTCCCGCGAGCCGGCGTCGCTGAAGGTGTGCACCCTGCTGCGCAAGCCGGACGCCGCGAAGGTCGCCATCGACGTGGAGTGGGTCGGCTTCGACATCCCCAACGAGTTCGTCGTCGGCTACGGCCTCGACTACGCCGAGAAGTACCGGAATCTGCCGTTCGTCGGTACGCTCGCGCCCCACGTGTACGGCGGCTGACCGGCGGCTGAGCCACAAGAGCGGCCGTTGCGGGACGATCGGGAACCCCGGCGGGTCCCGCGCCGTTGGAGCATGCAGACGGGTTCGCCAGCATTCCCGTGCGGCTTCGGACGGCGATGCTGGGGTACCGTCAGAAGAACTGTCTTATCAAACTCACTATGGCAGGAGGGACGGGGCGGCACCGCTCCGTATGGATGGACGTGAAGCGATACTTCCGTGGGCCGGTCATGTGGATCGTGCTGGCCGTCCTTGCCGTGGTCGTGTTGATGCAGGTCGTCGGCTCGTCCGGCGGCTACAAGACGGTGGACACCGGCCAGGTCGTCCAGGCGATCAATGACAACAAGGTCGAGTCGGCCAAGCTGACCACCGGCGACGAGCAGACGGTCAAGCTCCAGCTCAAGGACGGCGTAGAGGTCGAGGGCAGCTCGAAGATCCAGGCGAGCTACATCGGCGACCAGGGCGTGACCATCGCCAACACGCTGCAGACCAAGTACCAGGACAAGCAGATCCCGGACGGCTACACCGTCTCGCCGTCCAAGCAGAACCCGTTCGTCGGGATCCTGCTCTCCCTGCTGCCCTTCGTCCTGATCGTGGTCGTGTTCCTGTTCCTGATGAATCAGATGCAGGGCGGCGGCTCCCGAGTGATGAACTTCGGGAAGTCCAAGGCCAAGCTGATCACCAAGGACACCCCCAAGACGACGTTCTCCGACGTCGCCGGCGCGGACGAGGCCGTCGAGGAGCTCCAGGAGATCAAGGAGTTCCTCCAGGAGCCGGCCAAGTTCCAGGCCGTCGGCGCCAAGATTCCCAAGGGCGTGCTGCTCTACGGGCCTCCCGGCACCGGCAAGACCCTGCTCGCGCGGGCCGTCGCCGGCGAGGCGGGCGTGCCGTTCTACTCGATCTCCGGCTCCGACTTCGTCGAGATGTTCGTCGGCGTCGGCGCCTCCCGGGTCCGTGACCTGTTCGAGCAGGCCAAGGCCAACGCCCCCGCCATCGTCTTCGTGGACGAGATCGACGCGGTCGGCCGCCACCGCGGCGCCGGCCTCGGCGGCGGTCACGACGAGCGCGAGCAGACGCTGAACCAGCTGCTCGTCGAGATGGACGGCTTCGACGTGAAGGGCGGCGTCATCCTGATCGCCGCCACCAACCGGCCCGACATCCTCGACCCGGCGCTGCTGCGCCCCGGCCGCTTCGACCGCCAGATCGCCGTCGACCGCCCGGACATGCAGGGCCGGCTGGAGATCCTCAAGGTCCACCAGAAGGGCAAGCCGGTCGCGCCCGACGTCGACCTGTCGGCCGTCGCCCGGCGCACGCCCGGCATGACCGGCGCCGACCTGGCCAACGTGCTGAACGAGGCCGCGCTGCTGACGGCCCGCAGCGACAAGAAGCTGGTCGACAACAAGATGCTGGACGAGGCGATCGACCGCGTCGTGGCGGGCCCGCAGAAGCGGACCCGGATCATGTCCGACAAGGAGAAGAAGATCACCGCGTACCACGAGGGCGGACACGCCCTGGTCGCGGCGGCCTCCCCGAACTCCGACCCGGTCCACAAGATCACGATCCTGTCCCGCGGCCGCGCCCTCGGCTACACGATGGTGCTGCCCGACGAGGACAAGTACTCCACGACCCGCAACGAGATGCTCGACCAGCTGGCCTACATGCTGGGCGGGCGTGCGGCCGAGGAACTGGTCTTCCACGACCCGACCACCGGCGCCGCCAACGACATCGAGAAGGCCACCAACCTGGCCCGCGCGATGGTCACGCAGTACGGCATGACGGAGCGGCTGGGCGCCATCAAGTTCGGCGGCGACAACAGCGAGCCGTTCCTCGGGCGTGAGATGGCCCACCAGCGCGACTACTCGGAAGAGGTCGCCGCGCTCGTCGACGAAGAGGTCAAGAAGCTCATCGAGACGGCGCACAACGAGGCCTGGGAGATCCTTGTCGAGAACCGCGACGTCCTCGACAACCTCGTCCTCGCCCTGCTGGAGAGGGAGACGCTGGGCAAGGAGGAGATCGCCGAGATCTTCGCCACCATCGTCAAGCGTCCGCCGCGTCCCGCGTGGACCGGCTCCTCGCGGCGCACGCCGTCCACCCGCCCGCCGGTGCTCTCCCCCAAGGAGCTGGCACTGACGAACGGCGCCAACGGCGCGACGGCGGCGATCACCGCGAAGAGCACGGCGACGGAGCCCGCCCCGTCCGCCGAGCGCACTCCGGAGGAGCGCCCGGAAAGCTGACCGGAGAGCTGGTCCAGCCCGGAATGGATGCCGCGTCCCCCAGGTTCTAGCCTGGGGGACGCGGCGTTTTCGCATGTCCGCAGCCATGAGACACAGGAACGAGGCATCAGATGACCGACCCCGTCACGCTGGACGGCGAGGGCCAGATCGGCCAGTTCGACGAGAAGCGGGCCGAGAACGCCGTTCGCGAACTCCTGATCGCGGTCGGCGAGGACCCGGACCGCGAGGGGCTCAGGGAGACGCCGGCACGGGTGGCGCGGGCGTACAAGGAGATATTCGCCGGTCTGTGGCAGAAGCCCGAGGACGTCCTGACGACGACGTTCGACATCGGGCACGACGAGATGGTCCTGGTGCGGGACATCGAGGTGTACAGCACCTGCGAACACCATCTGGTGCCGTTCCGCGGGGTCGCCCACGTCGGCTACATCCCGGCGACGACCGGGAAGATCACCGGCCTGTCGAAGCTGGCCCGGCTGGTGGACGTGTACGCCCGCCGGCCTCAGGTGCAGGAACGTCTCACTACGCAGATCGCCGATTCCCTGATGGAGATCCTGGAGCCGCGGGGCGTGATCGTCGTCGTGGAGTGCGAGCACATGTGCATGTCGATGCGCGGCATCCGCAAGCCCGGCGCCAAGACCCTCACGTCCGCGGTGCGCGGTCAGCTGAGGGACGCGGCCACCCGCAACGAGGCCATGAGCCTGATCATGGCCCGCTGACCTTCGGGGATCACGCCGCCGGAGCGGTGCCCGGGGTGTTGGGGTCGTCGTCCTCCGGGAGCTTGCACACGCGCTCCAGGAAGATCGCCGCCGCTATGACCGCGATGCCGGCCACCACCGAGGCGCCCGCGTAGACGGCCTGGTCGCGGCGGGCGGGGATGTCGAGCAGTTCCAGCAGGAAGACGCCCGTGCCGCCGTACATGCCGGCGACCAGGGCGGCGACCAGGGCGCTGGCCTGGCCGAAGACCACCGCGCGGGCCGCCATCAGCGGGTCGACGCCCTTGGCGCCGGGGCGGCGTTCGCGCTGGGCTCTCAGGCGGGCGCGCAGGGACAGCGCGGTGGCGAGCAGCACCACGGCGATCACGGCCAGGACGACGGGGGCGGCCAGGGGCACGCCGGGGAGCGTCCCCACCGAGTTCCACAGGCGTGCGCCCGCCCAGGACAGCACCCCCGCGACGACGAACACCCCGGCCAGCAGCCCGATGCGCAGTTCTCTCACGGTGTTCCTTCGCTCCCCGGCCGTCCCAGTGGTCGTCTGACCTTAACGACTACTCGGGCAGCCGGAGTTCCAGGTCGGCGCGCGGCGTGACGCCTTCGCGGGTGACGGCGCCCAGCAGATCGGCCACGGCGCCCCGGCCGGGCAGGCCAGCCTCGGGGTCCACGTCGTGCCAGGGGGCGAGGACGAAGGCGCGTTCGTGAGCGCGCGGGTGGGGCAGGGTGAGGTGCGGATCGTCGGAGACGACGTCGGCGTAGGCGACGATGTCCACGTCGAGGGTCCGCGGACCCCAGCGCTCGTCGCGGACCCGGTGGAAGGCCTCCTCGACGGCGTGCGCCCGCTCCAGCAGCGACGACGGCGGCAGGGTGGTTCGGAGCACCACGACCGCGTTGAAGTACGACGGCTGGCTGCCGGGCTCGACGCCCCACGGCTCGGTCTCGTACACCGGGGAGACCGCCTTGACGCGCACGCCGGGCGTGTCCTCCAGGGCGTCGACGGCCCCCTGGAGGTTCTCCAGCCGGTTGCCCAGGTTGGAGCCGATGGAGATCACGGCCCGCCGGGGGTCGTGCAGGGTGGTGTCGGCGGCGTCGACCTTCTCCACGACGGAGGCGGGCACCGGCTGGACGGTCGGGTCGGCGGGACCCTCGGCGAAGGACGCGGTCATGCTCGGCTCCGGGTGATGGTGACGGTGACGTCGTCGAAGGGGACCGTGATCGGCGCGTCCGGCTTGTGGACGCGGACCTCGACCTCCTGGACCGCCTCGTGCCGCAGGCAGGTGCGGGCGATGCGCTCGGCGAGCGTCTCGATGAGGTTGACGGGCTCGCCCTCGACGACGGCCACGACCTCCTCCGCCACGATGCCGTAGTGCACGGTCTTCGTCAGGTCGTCGTCGGCCGCCGCCGGCCGGGTGTCCAGGCCGAGGACCAGGTCCACGACGAAGATCTGGCCCTCCTCGCGCTCCTTGGGGAACACCCCGTGGTGCCCGCGGGCCTTGAGGCCGCTCAGCGCGACACGATCCACGCGAATCACTCCTGCAATCGTCGGTTGCGGCCGGCTCGTGCCGGATGCGGACGGCGCACCGGCCTCGGACGAATCTACCTGCGGGCACGGACAGAGCCGGGTCACGGGGCGGGGGCCCCGGCCGTGGCCGGGAGGGTTCACCGGGCGTTTCCCCCGGGGAACCCGGCGGATCACGGGCCGGTGGCCGTCCACCCGCGTGTCCGGTCTCACAGGCGGCGTCTACCCGCTCAGGCGGGGGTCTCGTCGTCCTCTTCCCCGTCGGATTCGGTCAGTACCGGGGAGGCGTGGTGGGCCCAGAGCTTCCAGCCGTCGGGGGTGCGGCGGAACACGTTCGTGGCGACCACCAGCTGGCCGACGAGCGGGCCGGGCCCGTCGCCGTCCTCCGGCGCCGGGCCGCCGCTGAGGATGTTCTCCGTGCAGTTCACCAGGGCCGTGTCCCCGGTGACGGAGACGTGCACGTCGGTGAGGAAGAACTGGATGTAGTCGGTGTTCGCCATGATCAGCGCGTACGACCGGAGCACCTCGCCGCGGCCGGTGAGGACGGGCCAGCCGGGGTGGACGCAGGAGACCACGCCGGTGTCGGCGGGGTCGTGGTAGGTCTCGTCGACGCCGAGGTCGGCGGGGGTGAGCCAGAGGGAGGCCACCTCCTCGAAGTCGCCGCGTTCCAGCGCCTCGTAGAAGGCGGTGTTGGCGGCCTCCACCTGCTCGACGTCGGTGTGGGCGGCGCTCACGGGGTGCGCGCCTCCTCCACGGCGCGTGCGACGCGTACGGCGTCCGCGGTCGCGCGCACCTCGTGCACGCGCACGGCCCACGCCCCGGCGTGCGCCGCGAGGGCGGAGACGGCGGCCGTGGCGGCGTCGCGCTCCCGCGCGGGCGGTGGGGCGCCCTCGGGTCCGGCCAGGACCCGGCCGAGGAACCGTTTGCGGGAGGCGGCGACCAGCAGCGGCCGGCCGAGCGCCCGCAGCCGGTCCAGGTGGGCGAGCAGGGCGAGGTCGTGCTCGGCGCCCTTGGAGAAGCCGAGGCCCGGGTCGACCACGATCCGGTCGGGGGCGACGCCGCCCTCCAGTACGGCCTCCACGCGCGCGCGCAGCTCGTTCACGACCTCGGCGACGACGTCGTCGTAGACGCCCCGGACGTTGGCGCCCTCCAGGAGGCCGCGCCAGTGCATGACGACGAAGGGCGCCCCCGCCTCGGCGACGACCGGGACCATCGCGGGGTCGGCGAGGCCGCCGCTGACGTCGTTGACGAGGGCGGCGCCGGCGGCGAGGGCCCGCTCGGCGACGGAGGCGCGCATGGTGTCGACGGAGACGACGACGCCCTCGGAGGCCAGCCCGTGGACCACGGGAACGACCCGGCGCAGCTCCTCGTCCTCGTCGACGCGGGTGGCGCCGGGGCGGGTGGACTCGCCGCCGACGTCGACCAGGTCGGCGCCGCGCGCGACCAGGTCGAGGCCGTGTTTGACGGCGGCGGTCGTGTCGAACCAGCGGCCGCCGTCGGAGAAGGAATCGGGGGTCACGTTCACGACTCCCATGACCGCGCAGCGGTCCCACTCGGGGAGGCCCGCCACGCGCCCGCGTCCGCTCTGCTTGCTCATACGTTCAGCGTAGGCCCCCGGCGGCCGGCGGCCCGTCATCCGGGGGTGCGGCGGGCCGGGGCCCGAGGTCCGCGGGCGAACGCCGTGGAGTGGCCGTGTTTTTACCGTGCGGGGCACCAGGATTCGCCTACGCGCGGTAAGTTTCTGGCCATGCCACGTGGACGTCATCGCCATTCACCGCCTCTGCACAGGCTGCTGCCCCCGTCGGCGATCGCGGGCGTCTCCCTCGTCTGCGCGCTCGGCCCCTGGGTGTTCGCGGAGCCGATGGTGCTGCGCGGGCTGGCGGCGGCCGGCGCGGTGACGGCCGTCGTCGGCGCGGTCGTCATGCGTCACTGGGACACGCAGGCGGGCAAGCGGGTCGCCGATCTCACCCGCGCGCGGGCCAGTGACGAGTGGCGCTTCGAGGAACGCGTCGCCGAACTGGAGTCGGACCTCGAGGAGTCCCGCGAGCTGCGGGCCAAGCTCGAGAAGCGGCTGCGGGCGAAGCGCTCGGAGCTGGCGGGGCTGCGCAACGAGCACGCGGCGCTGCTGCGCCGGTACGCCACGGCGGAGACGGAGCGCGCGAGCGCCCTGGAGGGACGCCGGCTGCTGGAGATCGAGGCCACGGTGCCCGCGCGGGCGCTGCCCTCGGCACCGGTGCCGGCCCAGGCCCCGGCCCCCGAGGAGCGCCCCGAGGCGGCCGAGCCCGCGCAGGGGCTGCCCGCCCTGTCCTCCCCGGAGGGCGCTCGGCTGTTCCGGCGCGCCCAGGCCGCCCTGGCCCGGTTCGACGCCGACCGCGCTGCGGCCAAGGACGCGGCGGCGAAGGACGCCGTCAGGACCGCCGATGGACGTGCCGGGTCCCCGGACCCGGGCCCGGTCCCCGTGGGCGCCGATCGCGGCGCGCAGCCGGAGGCCGCGCGGGAGGACGAGGCGCAGGGGAAGTCCGAGGCGGCCGACGGGCAGGAGCACGCGGCCGCCGCCTCCACCCCGCCGCACGCTTCCGGTCACTTCACCGTGCCGACCGCGGTCGCGGTCGTCCCGGCCGCCGCGCCGGTACGGCGTCCGGCCGTCGAGGGCGGTTTCGACTTCTTCGGCGCCAAGGCCAAGGACGGCGGGACCGGCGCGCTGCGGGACGCCGTGCAGAACGAGGACCTCGCCGACGTCGTCGGCCGGGAGGCGCTCGACCTGCACAAGGCCGAGACCGAGGCGGAATTCCGGCGGGCGGGCGAGGAGTCGCGCGGGGTCGGCCAGGTGATCGACCTGACGGCGCACGACGAGACGGAGCAGATCGACCTCCAGGGTCTGCGCAGCGCCGCCTCCTGAACTCGCGCGCGGCGGGCGCGTCCAGCCCGTCCAGCGGTCGGGTCGGGCGTCGTGGCGTCCGGTGCGGGGGCGTTCGGGCTGTGTCCGGAGGAGCCGTGCGGTTTCGTCGGTGTTCGTCGGGCGGGCCGTAGGGTCTGCCGGGCGGGCCGTAGGGTCTGCCGGGTCCTGTGTCCGTGTGGAGTCGGCGGTGGGCGGGTTCAGGCCATCCAGCGGTCGGGTCGGGCGTCGTGGCGTCCGGTGCGGGAGCGTTCGGCCTGGGCCCACAGCAGCCGTGCGGCCTCGTCGGCGTCCCGCAGGCGGGCCGTGACGGTGCCGCCCGCTCCCGTGTCCACGTGGACGTCCGCGACGCCGCACCGGCGCATCCAGGGCCCCTGGGTGAGCCGCACGCTCTGCACCTTGGCGTGCGGGACGAGGGCGAGGCTGCGGCGCAGCAGTCCGTGCCGGGCGGCGAACACGGCGTCCGTGGCGGTGAAGCCGTACCCCCGCCACCACAGCGGCACGCAACGGCGGGCGCGGCGCGGCGGCCGGGACAGTGCGGCCGGGGGCGGCACGGTCACCCCGGGCAGCACGTGCGCGACGACCGACTCGGCGATCTCGCGCGGGGCGACGGGCAGCAGCACGGAGTTGGACGATCCGGCCACGTCCAGCTCGACCCGCACCCAGCCGCGCCGGCGCCACAGCAGCGGCTCCACGATGCGCACGGTCTGCACCCGGCCCGGCGGCACCGTCTCGTGGGCACGGTCCAGCAGGCCGCGGTCGATGCGCAGCCCGTCCGGCGACTCGGCGACCGTCCAGTCGTACTCGGCGACGAACCTTCCCACGCTGCTCGCGCCGGCCGCGCCCAGCAGCGGCAGCGCCGTCGCGAGCACTGTCCACAGGCTGTGGGTGAGGAGCCACAGCACCGGCGGCACGACGAGCGCGGCGGCCAGGGTCCCCCAGGTCGCGCCGGTCAGCAGCAGGGACACGGCGAGGACACCGCCCGGTACGTGCAGCAGCCGCCGCGCGGGCGCCTCGCCGACCTCGTGGGCGGTCTCCGGGGCGAAGCCGGCCGCGCGGGCGAGGAGTTCGGCGCGCAGCGCACGGGCGTCTGCCTCGCCGAGGAAGGCGAGTTCGTCCTTGCGGTCGGCGCCCAGGACGTCGAGCCGGAGTTTCGCGACGCCCGCCACGCGCGCGAGCAGGGGGCGGGTGACGTCGACGGCCTGGAGGCGCTCCAGCCGGATGTGGGCGGTGCGGCGGAACACCAGGCCCGTGCGGATGCGCAGTTCGGTCCCGGTCACCGCGTAGTGGGTGAACCACCAGCTGAGGAAGCCGTACAGCGCGGCGCCCGGGACGAGCACCGCGAGGGCGAGGAGCAGGGTGGTCGTGGTCAGCTGGGAGAGCCGGCGCTGGGTGCCGTCCGGGTCGTGCAGCGCCCAGCCGAGGAACACGGCGACCGGCGCCCACGCCCGGCGCAGCGGGGTGACCGGGTGCAACCGCCGCTCGGTCACGCCCTCCGTGCGGCGCACGTCCGTGCCGGGCGTGGTCACAGCCCCGCCGATCGGGCCTCGCCCAGCTCGGTGAGCCGGTCGCGCAGCCGTTCCGCCTCGGCCGGGTCGAGGCCGGGGATGGTCGCGTCGGTCGCGGCGGCGGCCGTGTGCAACTGCACGCCGGCCAGCCCGAAGTGCCGCTCGACGGGGCCGGAGGTGACCTCGATCAGCTGCATCCGTCCGTACGGCACCACCGTCGTCGTCCGCCACAGCACACCGCGGCTGATCAGCAGGTCGTCGGCGCGTTCGGCGTACCGCCAGGAGCGCCAGTTGCGGCCGAGGAGGACCCAGCCCCACGCCATCGCCGCCAGCGGCGCCAGCGCGCACGCGGCCCACGCCGGGCCGGCCAGCAGCCCCGGCAGCAGGCCCGCGGCGAGGGCGGGCACGCCGAGCCAGACCACCAGCAGCAGCCGCCGCATCCGCAGCAGCCCCGGCGGCAGTCCCCGCCACGCCGGCTGTATCCCCGCCTCCGTACCGTCGCGTACGCTCCCCGTCTCCATACGGCCAGCGTACGTAGGGGAGACTGGGGCCATGACTCCTACGACGGAGACCACGGTCGGAATCGGCGGCGCGGCGGAGAGCACCGACATGGTGCTCAACATCGGCCCGCAGCACCCGTCCACGCACGGCGTGCTGCGGCTGAGGCTGCTCCTGGACGGCGAGCGCATCACGAGCGCGGAGCCGGTGATCGGCTACATGCACCGGGGCGCGGAGAAGCTGTTCGAGGCGCGGGACTACCGGCAGATCATCATGCTGGCCAACCGTCACGACTGGCTCTCGGCGTTCTCCAACGAGCTGGGCGTGGTCCTCGGGGTGGAGCGCATGCTCGGCATGGAGGTGCCGGAGCGGGCGGTGTGGACGCGCACGCTGCTGGCCGAGCTGAACCGCGTGCTCAGCCACCTGATGTTCCTCGGCTCCTATCCGCTGGAGCTGGGCGGGATCACGCCGATGTTCTACGCGTTCCGGGAGCGCGAGGTCCTGCAGAACGTGATGGAGGAGGTCTCCGGCGGGCGCATGCACTACATGTTCAACCGGGTCGGCGGCCTCAAGGAGGACCTCCCGGCCGGCTGGACGGCACGCGCGCGTGCAGCCGTCGCCGACGTGCGCTCGCGCATGGACGTGTTCGACGACCTGGTGCTCGGCAACGAGATCTTCCGGGGGCGCACGCGGGGCGTGGGCGCGCTCGCGCCGGAGACCGTGCACGCCTACGGGGTGAGCGGGCCGATCGCGCGGGCCTCGGGCGTCGACTTCGACCTGCGCCGCGACGAGCCGTATCTCGCCTACGGGGAGCTCCAGGACACCCTGAAGGTGGTGACCCGGACGGAGGGCGACTGCCTGGCCCGGTTCGAGTGCCTGCTGGGGCAGACGCACAACGCCCTCGACCTCGCCGACGCCTGTCTGGACCGGATCGCCGAGCTGCCGCCGGGGCCGGTCAACCAGCGGTTGCCGAAGGTGCTCAAGGCGCCCGAGGGGCACACCTACGCCTGGACCGAGAACCCGCTGGGGATCAACGGCTACTACCTCGTCAGCAAGGGCGACAAGACGCCGTACCGGCTGAAGCTGCGCTCGGCCTCGTACAACAACATCCAGGCCCTCACCGAGCTGCTGCCGGGGACGCTGGTGGCGGACATGGTGGCGATCCTGGGGTCGATGTTCTTCGTGGTGGGGGACATCGACAAGTAGCCGCCGGTCCGCCGGTTCACAGGAGGGCCGGGACGCCGGCCGGCTGGACCAGCCAGCCGAAGTCGCCCAGCCCGCCGGTCGCCGTCAGTTCGGCGGCCTCGCCGGCGCTCGCGAGGGCGCGCACATAGCCGGCGGGGTCGGTGGAGGCGAGCGCGAGCGGAGGGCGTGCGCCGGTGATGCCGAGGGCGTGCAGGGCGTCGCGCTGCCGCAGCAGGCGCCCGCCGGGCAGGGCACAGGCGTCCAGGGCGACGTGCGCGGTGATGTCGCAGGTCCCGTCCGGCACGGGCGCCGTCTCGCGCCCCGCGCGGAAGCCGGTGAGCGTTCCGAACGGGGGTCGCGCGTCCGCCGTGTGGGCGTAGTCCACGGCGACGGCCAGCCCGCGCTGCACCCGCGCGACGACCGACGCCCACGCCTCGTCCCGGGGCAGCCCGATCTCCGCCCGCAGCCCCTCCTCGGCCAGCAGCGGCCACCACCGCGCGAGCCAGTCCGCCTCGGCGCCCGACACCGCGTCGCCGAGCCGTTCGGACCCGTCGTCGGCCACGAGGACCACCCGCGCGGTGCCCGCGGGGTCCACCTCCGCCACCTCCACGGGCACGTTGTCCAGCCACTCGTTGGCGAACAGCAGCCCCGTGACGGTCCGAGGCGGCTCGGCCAGCCACACCACGCGGGGATCGAGCCCCGGCGGACGCGCGGCGATCTCCACGGCGTACGCGCGCGTCCGGGCCGCCACGCCGGCGGGCAGCGCGGCGAGCACGCCGGCGACGAGTTCCCCCCGGCCCGCCGCCATGTCCACGAAGTCCAGCGCGGCCGGCCGGCCCAGCGCCTCGTCGACCCGCTCCAGCAGCCGCGCCACGGCCGCCGCGAACAAGGGCGAGGCGTGCACGGACGTGCGGAAGTGACCCGCGGGGCCCTCGGGGCGGCGGTAGAAGCCGCCCGGCCCGTACAGCGCGTCCTCGGCGGCCGCCCGCCAGCCGCGCCACTCCCGCCTCCGCGTCGTCTCGTTCGTCACAGCGTCAGGCTAGGCGCACTGGCGAGCGGCACCTCCACCTTGCGGAGTACGCCGGGGCCCCGCGGATCGGTCCTCCGGTTGACTCCCGCACGCATCCGGCTTCCCTACGCTGGGTTACGTGCAACGCCTCTACGACTTCCTCCGCAACCACCCGACGTGGGTCGACGGCTTCTTCGCCCTCGTCCTGTTCGGGATCTCCGTCGCGGGCGGAACGGTGAGGCAGGAGGAGACGGGGACCGACCTGCCCGTCCTGCTCGTCCCGGTGACGCTGCTGCTGTGCCTGGTGGTCGTGCTGCGCCGCCGTATGCCGGAGAGGATGCTGGTGCTGGCGGCCTGTGTGGGCGTGCTCCAGCTCGCGCTGGACGTGGCGACCACGGCCGCCGACTTCGCCATGCTGGTGATCATCTACACCGTGGCCGCCAACGGCGACCGCTGGGCGTCCCGGTTCGCCCTGATAGGCGGCCTGTGCGCGGCGCCCCTGGCCCAGCTGCGCTGGCCGGAGGACGCGACGGGCGCCCTCGGCAACGTCGCCATCGCGATCTTCCAGACCGTCCCCTTCGCGCTGGCCTGGGTCCTGGGCGACTCCGTCCGCACCCGCCGCGCCTACTTCGCCCAGCTGGAGGAGCGCGCGGCCCGGCTGGAGACGGAGCGCGAGGCGCAGGCCAAGGTGGCGGTGGCCGCCGAGCGCGCGCGGATCGCCCGCGAGCTGCACGACGTCGTCGCGCACAACGTGTCCGTCATGGTGGTGCAGGCCGACGGCGCCGCCTACGTCCTCGACTCCTCGCCGGACCAGGCGCGCAAGGCCCTGGAGACCATCTCCTCCACCGGCCGGCAGGCCCTCGCCGAGATGCGCCGGCTGCTGGGCGTGCTGCGCACCGGCGAGCACCAGGAGAGCGGGGAGTACGTCCCGCAGCCCGACGTCGAGCAGATCAAGGACCTCGTGGAGCAGTGCCGCGACGCCGGGCTGCCCGTGGACTTCCGCGTGGAGGGCACGCCGCGCCCCCTGCCGAGCGGCGTGGAGCTGACCGCGTACCGCATCGTGCAGGAGGCGCTCACCAACACCCGCAAGCACGGCGGGCCCAACGCGGGCGCCAGCGTGCGCCTGGTCTACTTCGACGACGGCCTCGGCCTGCTCGTGGAGGACGACGGCAAGGGTGCGCCGCACGAGCTGTACGAGGAGGGCGGCGTCGACGGCCGGGGCCACGGCCTGATCGGCATGCGCGAGCGGGTCGGCATGGTCGGCGGCACGCTGGACGCGGGCCCGCGTCCGGGCGGAGGATTCCGGATCAGTGCCCTGCTCCCGCTGAAACCCGCGCACTGACGCCGACGCATGTCCCCCGTTGACACCTGTCACACCGCCTGCGCCACCCCAGCCACCCCCTGCGCCACCCCAGTCGCCTCGCCCTGCGACACCCCGCCCGGGCCCGACGTACGGCCCGCCCCGACACGGAAGAGGACCCGATGACGATCCGCGTGATGCTCGTCGACGACCAGGTGCTGCTGCGCACCGGGTTCCGGATGGTGCTCGCCGCCCAGCCGGACATGGAGGTCGTCGCGGAGGCGGGCGACGGCGTCGAGGCCCTCCAGGTGCTGCGTGCGACCGACGTCGACGTGGTCCTGATGGACGTGCGCATGCCGAAGCTGGACGGCGTGGAGGCCACCCGCCGCATCTGCGCCGACGACGATCCGCCCAAGGTGCTCATCCTGACCACCTTCGACCTGGACGAGTACGCCTTCTCGGCGCTCAAGGCCGGCGCCTCCGGCTTCATGCTCAAGGACGTGCCGCCCGGCGAGCTGCTCGCCGCCATCCGCTCGGTGCACAGCGGCGACGCCGTCGTGGCCCCCTCCACGACCCGGCGCCTGCTCGACCGGTTCGCGCCGATGCTGCCCAGCAGCGGCGGGGAGCCCCGCCACAAGGAGCTGGAGCGGCTCACCGAACGCGAGCGCGAGGTCATGGTGCTGGTCGCGCAGGGGCTGTCCAACGGGGAGATCGCGGCGCGTCTGGTGCTGTCCGAGGCGACGGTCAAGACGCACGTGGGCCGGATCCTGACCAAGCTGGGGCTGCGGGACCGGGTGCAGGTGGTCGTCCTCGCCTACGAGACGGGGCTGGTGCGGGCCGGCGGGCGCGGCTGACGCGGCTGACCGGCGGGCGGCGCGCCGGTAGGGTCGGCGCATGCTCCTGTGGATCAACGGCCCCTTCGGGGGCGGCAAGACACAGACCGCACATGAGATCCGGCGCCGGCTGCCCGGCAGCGTCATCTGCGACCCCGAGCACGCCGGCTTCGGCCTGCGCCGCATGATGCCGCCCCGACTCCGCGGCGACTTCCAGGAACTGGCCTCCTGGCGGCAGGGCGTGGTCGAGGTGCTGGACATCGCCCTGACCCGGCACGACGGCGTGGTCATCGCGCCGATGACGGTCACCGACTCCGCCTGCTTCGCCGAGACCGTCGGCCGGCTGCGCGAACTGGGGCACGACGTACGGCATTTCACGCTGCTGGCCGAGCGCGAGACCGTGCTCAGGCGGCTGCGGGAGCGGAGCTTCGGGCACCTGCTCCAGTACGTCGGCGGGACGAACGCCTGGAAACGCCGGGAGAGCTGGGCCCTGCAGCAACTGGACCACTGCCTGGAGCGGCTGCGCGAGCCGGAGTTCGCCGAGCACCTGTGGACGGACCACACGACCGTGCCGAAGACCGCGGACCGCATCGCCGTCCTGGCCGGGCTGACCCTGCGGCGGAACACCGAGGGCGCGCTGCGCACCCGGCTGCGCCAGGCCCGCGTCGGGGCCCGGCACATCCGCTTCGACTGACCGGCCGGCCGTCTCCCCGACGGCCGCGGGCCGGCCTCCTTCGCGGGCGCGTCTCCTGCGGCCGGCTCTTCTATGGCTGCCTGTCCCAGGGCCGGCTTCCGGGGCCGGCTCTCCCACGGCCGGCTCTTTCTACGGCAGCCTGGCCGTGAAGTCCGCCACCGCCGCCCGCACGTCCCCGGCGGACCACTCCAGGCCCGCCGCGCGCACGTACACCTCCGTGAAAGCGATCCCCGGCGCCTTCGCGTCCCACGCGTTGGCGAACAGCAGCGTGCCGGTCTCCTCGGCCGTACGGACCGCCGCCTCGGCGACGACGTCGGCGTCGAAGGGCAGCCAGACCTGGAACTCGTTGGTGTGCGGCACCTGCGGATGCACCCGCGTCCAGGGCAGCCCGGCCGCGGCGAAGCCCCCGCTCAGCGCGCGGGCCACCACGCGCGCCTGCCGCACGTAGTCCGGCAGCCTGGGCAGCTCCCGCTCCAGCCCGGCGAGCGCCGACAGCGCGGTCGGGAACTGCTGGAAGACCTGGCCGCCGTAGCGGTGCCGCCAGGCCCTGGACTGCTCGATCAGAGTCCTCGGGCCGGCCAGGGCCGCGCCGCCGAACCCGTCGAGGGACTTGTAGAACGACACGTAGACGCTGTCCGCCAGGCCCGCTATCTCGGCGAGGGGGCGGCCGAAGTGCTCGGTGGTCTCCCACAGGCGCGCGCCGTCGAAGTGCACCACGGCGTCACGCTCCCGCGCCGCCTCCACCACCTCGGTCAGCTCCGACCAGGAGGGCAGCACGAACCCGGCGTCCCGCAGCGGCAGCTCCAGCATCAGCGTCCCGAACGGCTCCTCGAATGCGCGTATCTCGGCGGCGGTCGGCAGTCGGGGCTCGCCGGTGACTCGGACCGGTCGCAGGCCGCTGACCAGGGTGAACGCGCCGCGTTCATGCACTTCGGGGTGGGCGAGGGCGTGCAGGGCGACGGTCGGGTCGCCGGTGCGGCCGGCCCAGCAGCGCAGGGCGACCTGCTGGGCCATCGTGCCGGTCGGGAAGAAGGCGGCGTCTTCGGTCCCGAGCAGTGCGGCGACCTTCTCCTCCAGGGCGGCGACGACGCCGTTGCCGTAGATGTCGGACCGCTCGTCCAGGTCGTACCACTCGCCGGCGGACTCCAGCAGCGCCAGGCGCTCGCGGAGCGTGCCGAACGCGCCGGGGCGTGCGAGGACCCGCGCATGCCGGTAGACGGCCTTGCGCCGCTCGAAGCGCCGCTTGCGCTCCTCGTCGAGCGACACCTGCTCCCGGTCCGGCGCCTGCGCCTGCTCCTGCTCGGCAGCCTGCTCCGGCACCGACCCCGGTGCAGCCTGCGACTCCGGTCCCTCCGCGCCCCGTTCGGCCATCTCGCTCATGGACCGGATCATGCCGTGCGCCGGCCCACCCGGGCAGCCGCTTTTCCCGCGCACAGGTCCCGCGCGGGGGCGTCGCATGCAGGTCGCCCGCGCGGGATGTGCGTTCCCCGCCCAGGATCGCGGTACGCGTCCAGGTGAGCCGCTCGCCCTCCGGCGTCGCGTTGCCCACAGCCTGTGGACGACCGGACACGCCCCGAACCAATCGCGTTAACATGACGAGAAATCGTCCGGTACCCAGAGCGGACTGGAACGGGAAGGCGTCCGTCGCGTGAGCACAGTCCAACAGCCAGATCCCCGGGACCGCCCCGCGCGGCTCACCGTCGGCGTCGTCGGCGCCGGCCGGGTGGGACCCGCGCTGGCCGCGTCCCTCCAGCTCGCCGGACACCGCCCGGTTGCGGTCTCCGGGGTCTCCGACGCCTCCAGGAAGCGGGCCGCGCTGATGCTGCCCGACGTCCCCCTCGTCACCCCCGCCGAGGTGCTGCAGCGCGCCGAACTCGTCCTGCTCACCGTGCCGGACGACGCCCTGCCCGGCCTCGTGGAGGGCCTCGCCGCGACCGGCGCCGTCCGGCCCGGCCAGCTCCTGGTGCACACCTCCGGGCGCTACGGCGCGAGGGTGATGGACCCGGCCCTGCGCGCGGGCGGCCTCCCGCTGGCCCTGCACCCGGCGATGACCTTCACCGGCACCCCCGTGGACGTCCAGCGGCTGGCCGGCTGCTCCTTCGGCGTGACCGCCCCCGACGAGCTGCGGCTGGCCGCCGAGGCACTGGTCATCGAGATGGGCGGCGAGCCCGAGTGGATCGCCGAGGAGAACCGCCCGCTCTACCACGCCGCCCTCGCCCTCGGCGCCAACCACCTGGTCACCCTGGTCGCCCAGTCGCTGGAGCTGCTGCGCACCGCCGGCGTCGCGGCCCCCGACCGGATGCTCGGCCCGCTCCTCGGCGCCGCGCTCGACAACGCCCTGCGCTCCGGCGACGCCGCCCTGACCGGTCCCGTCGCCCGCGGGGACGCCGGAACCGTCGCCGCGCACATCGCCGAACTGCGCCGGCACGCCCCGGCGACCGTCGCCGGCTATCTGGCGATGGCCCGCGCGACCGCCGACCGGGCGCTCGCCCACGGGCTGCTCAAGGCGGAACTCGCCGAGGACCTGCTCGGCGTGCTCGCCGACGGGACCGGCGACGGCACCGGAACCGACGGGACCAACGGCACCGAGGGAGCCGCCGGATGACCACCACCCTGCTGCGCACCGCCGCCGAACTGCACGCCCGCGCGCGCCGAGGACGCCGCGCCGTCGTGATGACCATGGGCGCCCTGCACGAGGGGCACGCCACGCTGATCCGCACCGCGCGCGGCATCGCCGGCCCGGACGGCGAGGTCGTGGTCACCGTCTTCGTCAACCCGCTCCAGTTCGGCGCCGGCGAGGACCTCGACCGCTACCCGCGCACCCTGGAGGCAGACGTCGAGCTCGCCGGGAAGTCGGGCGCGGACGTCGTCCTCGCCCCGTCCGTGGACGAGGTCTACCCCGGCGGCGAACCCCAGGTGCGGATCACCGCCGGCCCCATGGGCGAGCGCCTGGAGGGAGCCTCCCGCCCCGGGCACTTCGACGGCATGCTCACCGTCGTCGCCAAGCTGCTCCACCTCACCCGGCCCGACGTGGCCCTCTACGGACAGAAGGACGCCCAGCAGCTCGCCCTGATCCGGCGGATGGTGCGCGACCTGAACTTCGGCGTGGAGATCGTCGGCGTGCCGACCGTCCGCGAGGAGGACGGCCTCGCCCTGTCCAGCCGCAACCGTTACCTCTCGCCCAGGGAGCGGCGTACCGCGCTCGCGCTGTCCCAGGCGCTGTTCGCGGGCCGCGACCGGCACGCCGCCCAGGAGGCGCTGCGCGCGCGGGCGCGCGAGGTGCCCGCCACGCGCGCGCGTGCCGAGGCGCTGAGCGCCATAGGCGAGTCCCGCGCGGCGGCGGACGCGCACGCCGTCGCCAAGGCGGCACCCGTGGCCCCGTCGGCCGTGCGCGCCGCCGCGCGCCTGGTCCTCGACGACGCCGCCCGTCTCGACCCGCCCCTGGAACTGGACTACCTCGCCCTGGTGGACCCCTCCGACTTCACCGAGATCGAGGACGGCCACACCGGCGAGGCCGTCCTCGCCGTCGCCGCCCGGGTCGGCACGACCCGGCTGATCGACAACATCCCCCTCACCTTCGGAGCCGCCTCGTGACCGCCACAGGCATACGACTGCACGCGCCCGCCCCGGGCTGGTCCATCGCCGCGGACGTCGTGGTCGTCGGCTCCGGAGTCGCCGGCCTCACCGCCGCCCTGCGCTGCGAGGCCGCCGGCCTGTCCACCGTCGTCGTGACCAAGGCCCGCCTGGACGACGGCTCCACCCGCTGGGCGCAGGGCGGCATCGCCGCGGCCCTCGGCGAGGGCGACACCCCGCAGCAGCACCTGGAGGACACCCTGGTCGCGGGCGCGGGCCTGTGCGACGAGGAGGCGGTGCGCATCCTCGTCACCGAGGGGCCGGACGCCGTGCGGCGGCTGATCGAGACGGGCGCGCAGTTCGACGAGTCCACCGAGGGCCGCCTGGAGCTGACCCGCGAGGGAGGCCACCACCGGCGCCGCATCGCGCACGCCGGCGGTGACGCGACCGGAGCGGAGATCTCCCGCGCCCTGGTCGAGGCGGTCCGCGCGCGAGGGCTGCGCACCGTCGAGAACGCGCTCGTGCTGGACCTGCTCACCGACGCCGCCGGCCGCACCGCGGGCGTGACCCTGCACGTCATGGGCGAGGGCCAGCACGACGGCGTGGGCGCCGTGCACGCCCCCGCGGTGGTGCTCGCGACCGGCGGCATGGGCCAGGTCTTCTCGGCCACCACCAACCCCTCCGTGTCCACCGGCGACGGCGTGGCCCTCGCCCTGCGCGCGGGCGCGGAGGTCTCCGACCTGGAGTTCGTCCAGTTCCACCCCACGGTGCTCTTCCTCGGCCCCGACGCCGAGGGCCAGCAGCCGCTGGTCTCCGAGGCCGTGCGCGGCGAGGGCGCCCACCTGGTCGACGCCGACGGGGTGCGGTTCATGGTCGGCCAGCACGAGCTGGCCGAGCTGGCCCCGCGGGACATCGTCGCCAAGGGCATCATGCGGCGGATGCACGAGCAGGACGCCGAACACATGTTCCTGGACGCGCGGCACTTCGGGGCCGACATGTGGGAGCACCGCTTCCCCACGATCCTCGCCGCCTGCCGCGCCCACGGCATCGACCCCGTCCGCGAACCCATCCCGATCGCCCCGGCCGCCCATTACGCTTCCGGCGGCGTGCGCACCGACTCCCGCGGCCGGACCACCGTCCCCGGCCTCTACGCCTGCGGCGAGGTCGCCTGCACCGGCGTGCACGGCGCCAACCGGCTCGCCTCCAACAGCCTCCTCGAAGGCCTGGTCTACGCCGAGCGCATCGCCGCCGACATCGCCGCGGCCCACGCCGAAAGCGGCCTCCACACGCGCGTGCCGGAGCCCGTGTCCCACCCGGAGATCCCCGCGCACCCCCTGCTCGCCCCCGAGGACCGCTTCACCATCCAGCGGACCATGACCCGGGGCGCGGGCGTCCTGCGCTCGGCCGCCTCGCTGGCCGGCGCCGCCGAACAGCTCCAGCGGCTGCACGCCGAGGCCCGCGACGCCCTGCACGAGAACGGCAAGACGGCCGAGCCCGGCGTCGACACCTGGGAGACCACCAACCTGCTGTGCGTGGCCCGCGTCCTGGTGGCCGCGGCCCTGATGCGGGAGGAGACCCGGGGCTGCCACTGGCGCGAGGACCACGCCGGACGCGACGACGACGCCTGGCGCCGCCACATCGTCGTACGGCTGAATCCGGACCGCACACTCGCCGTACGCACCACCGATACCGCAGACTTCCCCCCAGTCCGCCCGCACCATCCGGCGCACCGTCCCCAGGAGCAGTGACAGCAGTGAGCACCCCCGACCTTCCCCTCGTCCCGGCCGGCGGCTGCGGCGACGGCTGCGCCTGCGGCGCGGACACCGACGAAGAGGCGTACCTGGAGTGCGGTCTCGACCCCGCGCTCGCCGAACTCCTGGCGGAGGCCGGGCTCGACCCGGTCGAGGTCGAGGACATCGCCAACGTCGCCATCCAGGAGGACCTGGCCGGCGGCGTGGACGTGACCACCGTCGCGACCATCCCCGAGGACGCCGTCGCCACCGCCGACTTCGTCGCGCGCGAGGCGGGCGTCGTGGCGGGCCTGCGGGTCGCCGAGGCGGTCGTGTCGATCGTCTGCGAGGACGAGTTCGAGGTCGAGCGGCACGTCGAGGACGGCGACCGGGTGGCCGCGGGCCAGAAACTGCTCTCGGTCACCACCCGCACCCGCGACCTGCTCACCGCCGAGCGCAGCGCGCTGAACCTGCTGTGCCGGCTGTCGGGCATCGCGACCGCCACGCGCGCGTGGGCGGACGCTCTCGAGGGCGCCAAGGCGCAGGTCCGCGACACCCGCAAGACGACGCCGGGCCTGCGCTCGCTGGAGAAGTTCGCGGTGCGCTGCGGCGGCGGCGTCAACCACCGCATGTCGCTGTCCGACGCGGCCCTCGTCAAGGACAACCACGTCGTCGCCGCGGGCGGCGTCGCCCAGGCCTTCCGGGCCGTGCGGGAGGCCTTCCCGGACGTGCCGATCGAGGTCGAGGTCGACACGCTGCACCAGCTGCGCGAGGTCGTCGACGCGGGCGCCGACCTGATCCTGCTGGACAACTTCACGCCCGGCGAGTGCGAGGAGGCGGTCGCCCTCGTCCACGGGCGCGCGGCGCTGGAGGCGTCCGGGCGGCTGACCCTGGAGAACGCCAGGGCCTACGCGGACACCGGCGTCGACTACCTCGCCGTGGGCGCCCTCACCCACTCCTCGCCGATCCTGGACATCGGCCTGGACCTGCGAGCGGCGGAGTAGGGAGCGCGACCGGCCATGCTGCTGACGATCGACGTAGGCAACACGCACACCGTCCTGGGCCTGTTCGACGGGGAGGACATCGTCGAGCACTGGCGCATCTCCACGGACGCCCGCCGCACGGCCGACGAGCTGGCCGTCCTGCTCCAGGGCCTGATGGGGATGCACCCGCTGCTCGGCGACGAGCTGGGCGACGGCATCGACGGGATCGCCATCTGCGCGACCGTGCCGTCCGTGCTGCACGAACTGCGGGAGGTGACGCGGCGGTACTACGGCGACGTCCCCGCGGTCCTGGTCGAGCCGGGCGTCAAGACGGGCGTGCCGATCCTGTTCGACAACCCCAAGGAGGTCGGCGCCGACCGGATCATCAACGCGGTGGCGGCCGGCGAGCTGTACGGCGGGCCGGCGATCGTCGTGGACTTCGGCACGGCGACGACGTTCGACGCGGTCAGCGCGCGCGGCGAGTACGTCGGCGGCGTCATCGCCCCCGGCATCGAGATCTCGGTCGAGGCGCTGGGCGTCAAGGCGGCGCAGCTGCGGAAGATCGAGGTCGCCCGGCCGCGCAGCGTGATCGGCAAGAACACGGTGGAGGCGATGCAGGCGGGCATCGTCTACGGCTTCGCCGGCCAGGTCGACGGGGTCGTGAGCCGGATGGCCCGGGAGCTGGCGGACGATCCGGACGACGTGACCGTGATCGCCACGGGCGGGCTGGCGCCGATGGTGCTGGGGGAGTCGTCCGTGATCGACGAGCACGAGCCGTGGCTGACGCTGATCGGGCTGCGGCTGGTGTACGAGCGGAACGTGTCGCGCATGTGAGTGCGCCCTCCGGGCGGGGCGGGTCCCGAGGCCGGGGGTGCGATCCGTGTGTAGGTGGCGGGTGGCTGGCCGCGCGGTTCTCCGCCCCCCTGTGGGGTGGTTGGTCGCGCAGTCTCCCGCGCGCCCATGGAGTGGCTGGTCGCGCAGGTCCCCGCGCGCCTATGGGATGGCCGGTCGCGGAGTTCCCCGCGCCCCTGGGAGCGTTGCTGTTTGCGGCCTCCATGGGGCGGGGTGGGTTGGTTGCCGGGGTCGTCCGGCGTCTCGGACGACCCGCCGGGCGGGTGGCTCGGTGCGGCACACGACGGGAGTTACGTCGGGTTTGTCCGATTAGCGCGTATCGTCGGCACATGCCCACGCCCTATGGATCCCGCGGCGGCATGGCGTTCGGCGTGGCGGAGCTGCGTGTGCTCCGCCGTGCCCTCGCCCTCGCCCTTCACCCCGGTCCGGCCTCGGCCGAGGACGTCCAGGACTGCCTTCGGCTCGCCGAGTCGCTCGACGAGGCGATGCGCGAGGGCGCCCGCCTGCGGGCCTTCCTCGTGGCGGACCTGGCCCGCTACCGCGCCGCCCTGCCCGGCACCGCCGCCGGGTACCTCGCCCTCCTGGAGGAGGCGCTGAGCGCCGGCCATCGGCCCGTGCCCGACGACCTCGCCGCCCTGCGGGCCCTGCGCGGCAACCCGGCCGCCGCGGCGCTCCTGGACCACTGCCGGACGCTCGCCGAGCAGGACGTGCGCACCCGCCTCGCCGAGAGCGCCGCGCCCGCCCCCGCGCGGCTCGTCCCGGCGTCCCGCACCCGCCTCCTCGCCCTTCCCGGCGGCCTCGGCGAGCAGTCCGCGGCCCGGGGTGCGGCGCCGGGCGCGGCCCGGAGCGCGGTCCAGGGCGCGGACCGGGTCGTGATCCAGGGCGCGGACCGGGGTGCGTACCGGAGCGAAGCCCCGAGCCGATTCCTGAGCGGGGTCCTGGGCGCGGGCGACGGGCAGCCCGAGAAGAAGCCGGGCGAAAAGCCCGAGCGGCACGACGCCCCCGCCCGCCCGGCCCCCGCGCAGCCCTCCCGCCGCCCCGTCCCCACCCCGGGCGAGGTCTTCCCCCGCCGCAAACCGCCCCAGCCCGCCGCGAACCCCCCGCAGCAGCTCGCCGCCGGATGATGTCTACTCTGGAGTCATGGACTACGTCTCCGCGCTCCTGCCCCCGGTCGTGATGGCCGCGTTCTTCATCGGCGTCATCCGCGTCATCGTGAAGACCCAGGGCGGGGCCAACAAGACCAAGGAGGACGCGGCCGTCGACGCCGCGCTCGCCCGCACCGAGGGCGGCTCCGACTGACCTGCCCGCTCCAGGCGGCGTACGGCTCCCGTGCCGGTGGCACGCGTGAGCCGTACGCCCTTTTTGCATCCAGGCGGCGGAAATGCCCTGATGCGGCGGGCCGTCGTACGGATCTGCCGCTATTGTGCTGAGTTGTGCCTCGCCCCTTGGGAGAACTCGAAGACGCGGTCATGACGCGGGTGTGGAAGTGGAACCGCCCGGTGACCGTTCGAGAAGTCCTGGAAGATCTCCAGCAGGAACGGTCGATCGCCTACACCACGGTGATGACCGTTTTGGACAATCTCCATCAGAAGGGCTGGGTGCGCCGCGAGGCGGAAGGCCGGGCCTATCGATATGAGGCGGTCTCCACCCGCGCCGCCTACGCCGCCGCCCTCATGAACGACGCCTGGTCGCACAGCGACAACCCCGCCGCCGCCCTCGTCGCCTTCTTCGGCATGATGAGCGAGGAACAGCGCCAGGCCCTGCGGGACGCCATCCGCATCGCCCAGGGCCCGCAAACACCCGAACCCGAACCGCCGCCCGGTCATTCGCGCCCCGATACCGTCGGCGAGAACCCCGGCTCGGCGGCGGAGGACGGCGGGCGATAGCGTCCGCTCATGTCAGCGAAGAGCCCCGAAGTCACCGCTAAAGCCCTCACCGTCCGGCGGGCCCGGACCAGCGATGTCCCGGCCGTCCGTCGACTCCTTGACGCCTACGTCCGCCACGGCATCCTGCTCGACAAAGCGACGGTGACGCTTTACGAGGACATCCAGGAGTTCTGGGTCGCGGAACGCGACGACAACGCCGAGGTCGTCGGCTGCGGCGCGCTCCACGTGATGTGGGAAGACCTGGCGGAAGTCCGCACGCTGGCGGTCAAGCCCGGCCTCAAGGGCGCCGGCGTCGGCCACCGGCTGCTGGAGAAGTTGCTGGAGACCGCGCGCTGGCTCGGTGTTCGCCGGGTTTTCTGCCTGACCTTCGAAGTGGACTTCTTCGGCAGGCACGGCTTCGTGGAGATCGGCGAGACGCCGGTCGACACGGATGTCTACGCCGAGCTGATGCGTTCCTATGACGAGGGAGTCGCGGAGTTCCTCGGCCTCGAACGAGTGAAACCGAACACCTTGGGCAACAGCCGGATGCTTCTGCATCTGTGATCGTCCTCCACCGGTATTCCCGCCCGACCACGCTGCCCAGGTTCCCTATGTCCGAAACGCGTATGTTTCCGGGCGGGACGGCGGAGGTTGGTCTCTGCCGGGGGTTTGTGTTTTCCAGGCAAAAGCGGTTTGCTTTCCGACGTACTGCAGTACTGCATATAACAGGGGGCGGCGAAACGGCGGACGCCGCAGACCCCCGGCCCTCACGTTATCGATGAAAGGAAATCCAGTGGCACAGAAGGTTCAGGTCCTTCTTGTCGACGACCTCGACGGCGGCGAGGCGGACGAGACGGTGACGTTCGCGCTGGACGGTAAGACCTACGAGATCGATCTCACGACGGCCAATGCCGACAAGCTGCGCAGCCTTCTCGACCCCTATGTGAAGGGTGGCCGGCGTACCGGTGGCCGCGCTGCGGGTGGCCGTGGAAAGGCGCGCGCCACGTCCGGCGGCAGCCAGGACACCGCGGCGATCCGCGCCTGGGCGAAGGAGAACGGTTACGAGGTCAACGACCGCGGCCGTGTTCCGGCGTCGATTCGCGAGGCCTACGAGAAGGCCAACGGCTGAGCGCACACGCGCCGCAGCCGCAGCCGGTGGCACTCGGTCGCCACCGTGGCCAGCACTCTCACGAGATCGGGGGCGCCCCCAACGCCCCCCACGGCCGACACCGTCGGCAGCGAGGCCTCGACCTCGCACCCCGGCCCGGGGGGCCGCAGCCATACGGCGGCCCCCTGCTCAGCGCCGGCGCCGAGAGCGCCCCTCGCAGGCGCCTCCATGACGGCCCCCTCGCCCAGCATCCTCAGATCCAGCCCTCCCGCCAGCGGGCCCCACTCCAGCCAGTCCAGCAGCCCGGGCAGCTCCGGAGCGCTGCCGGCCGCCACCAGCACCCGCATCCGGCCCGCCCTCAGGGCCACCGGAGAGGCGGGTCCCAGATGCCGCAGTGCGGCGCGGCCCGCCTGGGCCGGGACGTCCAGCACGTCGAAGCGCACGCCGAGCCGGAGCCGCGGCGGCGTCCCGGGCGCGGTGGGCCAGCCCAGCTCGTCCTCGTACCACCGCCGGACCTCGTCGCCGTCCCGGTCGGGCGCCCGCCGCGGCGGCGGCACGGAAGAGGTCTGCGGGAGAGGGCCGGCCATGCCAGGAGCAACCGCGCGGAAGCCAGGCGGGTTACGCTGAGTCCCGGGTCGAATGCGCAGCGTGGCGGGATGGAAGGCGTGCGGGGGTGCGGGGAGGCGCAAGGTTGTTCGCCCGTAGCGGAGGGAACCGGGGTGCGCGGCATGGACTGTCGGTGCCGGCGGGTAAGACATCCCTAGTGGGAGGGGGCGACACGCAGGACAGGACGTCTCACGTTCGCCATCGGCGTACTGGCGATGGGGGTAACTGCCTGGCCTGCGGGAACATCGTCTCGCACCATCGGGTTGGAGCAGATGTCGGCGTTCGGGGTCAGGAGGCCATCGACGGTGTCGGCAGTTGGAATGAGCGGTCCCCGCTTGCGGGACTAAGCTGCGGAAGGACAGGGAGGGGAAGTTCCCCCCACTGCCTGACCGCTCTGAGGAGCGATTAACGATGTTCGAGAGGTTCACCGACCGCGCGCGGCGGGTTGTCGTCCTGGCTCAGGAAGAAGCCCGGATGCTCAACCACAACTACATCGGCACCGAGCACATCCTCCTGGGCCTGATCCACGAGGGTGAGGGTGTCGCCGCCAAGGCCCTTGAGAGCCTCGGGATTTCGCTCGAGGCGGTCCGCCAGCAGGTGGAGGAGATCATCGGGCAGGGGCAGCAGGCCCCGTCCGGGCACATCCCCTTCACCCCCCGTGCCAAGAAGGTCCTGGAGCTGTCGCTCCGCGAGGCCCTTCAGCTGGGCCACAACTACATCGGCACGGAGCACATCCTGCTCGGCCTGATCCGTGAGGGCGAGGGCGTCGCCGCCCAGGTCCTGGTCAAGCTGGGCGCTGATCTGAACCGCGTGCGGCAGCAGGTGATCCAGCTGCTCTCCGGTTACCAGGGCAAGGAGACCGCCACCGCAGGCGGGCCTGCCGAGGGCACGCCCTCGACGTCCCTGGTCCTCGACCAGTTCGGCCGGAACCTCACCCAGGCCGCTCGTGAGTCCAAGCTCGACCCGGTCATCGGGCGCGAGAAGGAGATCGAGCGGGTCATGCAGGTGCTGTCCCGCCGTACCAAGAACAACCCGGTCCTGATCGGTGAGCCCGGCGTCGGCAAGACCGCCGTCGTCGAGGGCCTCGCCCAGGCCATCGTCAAGGGCGAGGTGCCCGAGACCCTCAAGGACAAGCACCTCTACACCCTGGACCTCGGCGCGCTGGTCGCCGGCTCCCGCTACCGCGGTGACTTCGAGGAGCGCCTGAAGAAGGTCCTCAAGGAGATCCGCACCCGCGGCGACATCATCCTGTTCATCGACGAGCTGCACACGCTGGTCGGTGCGGGCGCCGCCGAGGGCGCCATCGACGCCGCCTCGATCCTGAAGCCGATGCTGGCCCGCGGTGAGCTGCAGACCATCGGCGCGACCACGCTGGACGAGTACCGCAAGCACCTGGAGAAGGACGCGGCCCTGGAGCGCCGCTTCCAGCCCATCCAGGTCGCGGAGCCGTCCCTGCCGCACACCATCGAGATCCTCAAGGGCCTGCGCGACCGGTACGAGGCGCACCACCGCGTCTCGATCACCGACGAGGCGCTGGTCCAGGCCGCCACCCTGGCCGACCGGTACATCTCGGACCGCTTCCTGCCGGACAAGGCGATCGACCTGATCGACGAGGCCGGCTCCCGGATGCGCATCCGCCGGATGACCGCGCCGCCGGACCTGCGCGAGTTCGACGAGAAGATCGCCGGCGTCCGCCGGGACAAGGAGTCCGCGATCGACTCGCAGGACTTCGAGAAGGCCGCCTCCCTCCGCGACAAGGAGAAGCAGCTCCTGGCCGCCAAGGCCAAGCGGGAGAAGGAGTGGAAGGCCGGCGACATGGACGTCGTCGCCGAGGTCGACGGCGAGCTGATCGCCGAGGTCCTGGCCACGGCCACCGGCATTCCGGTCTTCAAGCTGACCGAGGAGGAGTCCAGCCGTCTGCTCCGCATGGAGGACGAGCTGCACAAGCGGGTCATCGGCCAGAACGACGCCGTCAAGGCGCTGTCGAAGGCGATCCGCCGTACGCGTGCCGGTCTGAAGGACCCGAAGCGTCCGGGCGGCTCGTTCATCTTCGCCGGCCCCTCCGGCGTCGGTAAGACGGAGCTGTCCAAGGCGCTCGCCGAGTTCCTCTTCGGCGACGAGGACGCGCTGATCTCCCTCGACATGTCGGAGTTCAGCGAGAAGCACACGGTGTCGCGTCTCTTCGGCTCGCCCCCCGGCTACGTGGGCTACGAGGAGGGCGGCCAGCTGACGGAGAAGGTGCGCCGCAAGCCGTTCTCGGTCGTCCTCTTCGACGAGGTCGAGAAGGCCCACCCGGACATCTTCAACTCGCTGCTGCAGATCCTGGAGGACGGCCGCCTGACCGACTCCCAGGGCCGGGTCGTGGACTTCAAGAACACGGTCATCATCATGACGACCAACCTCGGCACCCGGGACATCTCCAAGGGCTTCAACCTCGGCTTCGCCGCCGCGGGCGACACGAAGACCAACTACGAGCGCATGAAGAACAAGGTCTCGGACGAGCTCAAGCAGCACTTCCGGCCCGAGTTCCTCAACCGCGTGGACGACGTGGTGGTCTTCCCGCAGCTGACCCAGGGCGACATCCTGCGGATCGTCGACCTGATGGTCGGCAAGGTGGACGAGCGTCTGAAGGACCGGGACATGGGCATCGAGCTCTCCCAGTCCGCCAAGGAACTGCTGTCCAAGAAGGGCTACGACCCCGTGCTGGGCGCCCGGCCGCTGCGCCGGACCATCCAGCGCGAGATCGAGGACACGCTGTCGGAGAAGATCCTCTTCGGCGAGCTGCGCCCCGGTCACATCGTGGTCGTGGACACCGAGGGCGAGGGCGACGCCCAGACCTTCACCTTCCGCGGCGAGGAGAAGTCGGCCCTGCCCGACGCCCCGCCGATCGAGCAGGCGGCCGGCGGCGCCGGACCGAACCTGAGCAAGGACGTGTAACCGTCCCGGCACACGACAAGGGCCGGCGCCTTCGGGCGCCGGCCCTCGTCCGTTCCCGGATGCCGCGCGATTACGACAGCTGGCCGTCGTAGTCCGGCAGCTTGTAGGTCTTCTCGGCGTGGCCGCCCGACAGGTCGGTGGTGTTGTTGCCGATGTTCGCGATGATCGTGTAGCCCTTGGACTCGATCTCCACGCGCTTGGCCGTCTTGTACGCGGCGACGTCCTTGAAGAGGTCGAAGAAGCCGCGGACGTACAGGCCCTCGACCTCGTAGCCGACGCGCTCCAGGTTGTACTCGGTCGGGGCGGCGATGATGCCGGGGCGGGCGGTGACGAAGAAGACGTCGACGCCGCGCTCCTGGGCGTACTCGGCGATCTCCAGGACCGGCCGGTTGGCCGGCTGCGGGTAGCTGAAGCCGAAGTCGGTCTCCAGGGCGGTGTTGTCGATGTCGAGGACGATCGCCTGCTTCTCGCCCGGCTTCGGCTGGGCGATCCGCTGCTCGAGGTACGGCAGCGCCTGGTCCATCACGGCCTGGCAGTCCCGCTGCCAGGTGGCGTAGTCGACGTCCGCGGCGGCGGCCGTCACGGCGGCGGCGGTGGCCGTCGGGGCGCCGGCCGGGGCGGCGGCCTCGGCGGGGGCGGCGAGGGCCACCAGCGCGGCGGCGGAGACGGCGGTGGTGGCGGTTCTGCGGAGCCAGGTGCGGCGTCCCGTCATGGTGGGGGGTTCCTCTCACGTTGGTGCACGGCCATGTGTCGTGTGCATGTTCGTGGGCGAGGGTGGCGTGAGAGGAACCGTAGGGTTACCGGACGGTAGGGTGCTAGAGGCCTGCGTCACACGACTCCGCGGATTCTCTTGATGCTCGGGGCGACGGGCAGGGTCTCGAGGAGACCGTCCGGCAGGGTGTCCGTCTCCGGCGCGAGGACGACGGTGATCGCGCGGACGTTCGGGAACAGCTCCGGGATCCGGCTCAAGTCCTCCGTGCCGAGGACCCTGTTGAGCCGCAGAGCGGTGACGCCGGGCAGCGGAGGGCCGTGCCAGCCCACGGCTTCCCAGTTGATCCGCAGATCCGTCAGCGCGGGCAGGCGGGCGATCTCCTCGTAGTCCCCGGCGGTCAGCTCCGTGAAGAGGCTCGCGAGACTGAGCTGCTTCAGCGACCGGAACCGGTGCAGGCCGCGCAGTCCCGTGAGCCAGACCGCGTTCTTCGTGAGCCGCAGGTAGCGCAGCGGCAGATCGGCGGGGAGCGCCTTGTCGAGGGATTCGCCCTGGAGGGTGAGCCCGATGTCGAGCTGGTCCAAAGTGGCCGACTCGCCGAGCACGGACAGCAGGTCGGGTTCCTGCAGGCCGGGCATGGAGTCCAGGGACAGCCGGGTCAGCGGCAGGTTCGCGAGCGGGGTCAGGTCGCCGACCAGGGGACAGCGGCTGAGATCGAAGTACGTGAGCCGGTGCAGTGGCCTCAGCCAGTCCAGGTCCGTCAGGCGCTCGTTGTTCCGGACGGCGAGTTCGGTCAGCCGTTCGGGGACGAGTCCGGCGACGATGTCGTCCGGATCGATGTCGCCGACCAGCTGGACTCCAGGCCGGCCGCCCAACTCCCGGAGGAAACGCAGTTGTTCCCCCGAGCGGGCGGAGAAGAAGAGGCCGTCCTCACGCAGGTGCGCGACGACGTCCTCGCCGTAGCGGCGGGTCGGGAAGCGGTTCCAGGTCCAGGTGAGCTGGGCGCGCACGTCCAGGGCCGGGTGGGAGCGGAAGCGGGCGAGCACCGGTACGGCCGCGTCCGTGCCGATGAGGGAGGCGGTGACGACGACCGCCCGCGCCTCCTCGACGCTCAGCCCTTCCGGCCCGGGCAGCAGTTCCAGCGCGAGCGGCCCGACGGATGCGAGTGCACGCGCCTCCTCGGTGGTCCGGGGCGGTATCAGCGCCGCCGCGTGCCGCTCGACCTCCGCGCGCACCGCTGGGTCCAGCTCCGTCGCGTGTTCCAGCGCGGCCAGTGCCAGCAGCCGTACGCGGGTGCTCGCGGCGCCCTCCAGCCGGTCCGCCTCTGCGGTGAGGTCCCGCAGCAGTTCGGCGCGTTCGCGGGGCCGGGCGTGCGCCACCGCCAGCCGGACGACGTCCGCCCACTGCTCGTCCGCCGCGCCCCGCACCAGCAGGCCGAAGTCGCCGTCCTCCACGGCGGCCTTCGCGCCGAGGTAGTCCTGGAAGGTGCGGTGCACGAACTCCACGGTCCCGGCGGCCGGTTCGCGCAGCAGGCCGCTGCGGACCAGCAGATGGCCGAGGATCCGGGCGGCGTCGCCCTGCGCCGCGGCGGCCGGGAGCGAGGGCAGGACGTCGGCGACGATGCGCTCGGCGCGGTCGCGGTCCATCTCGGACTGGTTGTTGCGGATCAGCCAGTAGGCGAGCCGCTGGAGCAGCTGGATCTGGGGGAGTTCGGTGAGGCGGACGCCGTCCTCGCCGGGCGCGAACATGTCGCGTTCCTCGTCCCGCCGGGCGAGCAGCATCGACAGGGCGGCGTCGTACAACTCCTGGCGGCCGTGCGGGAGATAGCCGCGCCGGTCGCGGTGCAGGGCGCAGATCAGCCCGCACATCAACGGGTTGGTGGCGAGCCGGCCGAGGTCGGGCTTGGTGCGGACGGCGTCGAGCAGGGAGCGTTCGTAGGCGTCGAGGCGCTCCAGCTCGGGCCCGGAGGCGCCGGCGCGGGCGGCGGTGTGCCAGCGGGCGACGAAGGCGGCCACGTCGTCGTGGCTCATCGGTGTGAGCGCCAGTTCGGCGAATCCCTCGGGGGCCAGCCAGTCCTCCCGTACGGCGGAGGGGCGGGAGGTGACCAGCCACTGGTTGCCGGGATAGACGTCGAGGAGTTCGCGCAGCCAGCGCCGGGTGCGCTCACGCTCGCGTTCGGGGATCTCGTCGATGCCGTCGACGAGCAGGAGTCCGCGGCGGGCGGTGAGGACGCGGTCCGCCCAGCCGTCGGGCTGGCCCGCGTGGAAGGGGACGCGTACGGCGGCGAGGAAGGCGTCGGGGACGGGCAGGCCGTCGGGGCGGCGGATCAGGGTGCGCAGCGGGAGGACGAAGGGGACCCGGTCGCCGCGCTCGCCGCGGGCGGCGGTCACCGCGAGCCACTGCACCAGTGTGGTCTTGCCGGAGCCCGCGACCCCGCGCAGCAGGACCCGGTCGTGGTCGGCGAGGGCCTCCTCGGCGGGCAGCGTCGCCGCGGAGGCGACCCGGGTGCCGTCCGGGCCCCCGACGTGGTCGTCTGCGCCGGGGACGAGGGCCTGGAGGCTCAGATAGGCCGCGTCCAGCGGCCAGCGGTCGGGGGAGTTCGCCAGGTCGATGCCGTAGATCGTCAGCTGGCCGTGCCGGGTGGCGACGTACGACGCGTAGCGCTGCTCGAAGGACGCGTCGGCGTCGCCGGGGCCAGGGGTGCGGGCGATCAGCTCGTCCACCTTGGCGAGCAGTTCGCCCTGGCGCCGGGTCTGCTCCACCAGGGTCCGGGGGACGAAGGCGGAGCGCTGGGTGAAGAAGTGCAGGACGTGCAGGCAGGCGGTGGTCAGCAGGCGGGAGTGGAAGTGGGCGGCGTCGGCGGAGAGGTCGCGCTCGGGGTGCCCGCTCGCGGCGCGCAACCGCGCGGCCAGCCTCTCGTGGCCCAGCTCCACGGCCTGTACGTCGGTCATGTCCAGGTCGCCGAGGGCGTAGAGGGTGTCGGCCAGCGCGTGGACGACGGCCTCCTCCTCGCCCTCGGGCAACGGGCGCTCGCCGGGGCTCTTGAGGGCGCGGCGGACCAGTTCGGCGGCCAGCCCGGTCACGTCGGCACGGTCCAGCCGCCGTTTCTCCCCTTTGAAGGACACGTACCCCGAGATCCGCACGGGCCGGTCCACCAGACCGGCGCCCGCTCCCTCGCTCACGAACAGCTTGCGCACCAGCGGCGCCGCCGCCGCGGACGCCAGTCGCACACCGATGGCCGTCGGCTCCACCGGACTCCCCCTCCACCCCGTTCGAGCTGCGGGGGAAGCGTAGCCCGCGTCACATTCCGGGGTCGTCCGATCCGGTCGGCCGGTGACATGGCGCACAGGACCTGCGTCACTTACTAGACGGAATAGTGGAGAGCCCTCTGGGGCAAAACGGACATCTCTTCCATCTGGTAGGGATCGACGCCCTGATTTCCCGGTTTCCGTCCGGAATGGCAGCTATGTCAACATCATCAGGTTTGATGAGGGACTACTAGACAACGTCGTAGGTCACACGTTTTGGGATGAGGTGTCCCGGGGGTTACCAAGGGATGGCCAGCCGGGCGGACGTCCTGTTCGCCGGGTGGTTCTCACCGTCCCCAAGCCACGAGGTTCCCTATGTCTACGCGTGTCACGTCCCTTTCCACCCGTACGTCGCTGCTCCGCACCCGCGCGGCCGTACTGGCCGCCGGTCTGGGCGCCTCCGCCGTACTGGGCGCCGGGGTCGCGGCCGCCGCCAACACCACCGCCACCACGGCCACCACCGCCACGTCGGGCGTCGCCGGCGCCGTCAAGGCGCAGGCCGCGGCCCAGGCGAAGGCCGCGCAGGCGAAGGTCGCCAAGGCCAAGGCCGTCAAGGCGAAGACGGCGAAGGCCGCCGCCGCCAACACCAAGGCCACGGCCAAGAAGGCGCCCGCCAAGAAGGCCGCCTCCTGGGTCGACCCGGTGACGTCCTACAAGCTGAGCGCCAGCTACGCGCAGGCCGGCGGCATGTGGCAGTCCACCCACAGCGGCCAGGACTTCGCCGTGCCCACCGGCACCAAGGTCGTCGCCATCCACGGCGGCACCGTCGTCAAGGCCGGCGGCAACGGCGCCGGCGACGGTCCCGCGTACGGCAACGCGGTGGTCGTCAAGCACGGCAACGGGACCTACTCGCAGTACGCGCACCTCTCGCGCGTCGACGTCAAGGTCGGCCAGATCGTCAAGACCGGCCAGCGCATCGCCCTGTCCGGCAACACCGGCAACTCCAGCGGTCCGCACCTGCACTTCGAGATCCGTACGACCGCCAACTACGGCACCGCGGTCGACCCGGTGAAGTTCCTGCGCGGCAAGGGCGTCACCCTCTGACCGGAACCGGATGACCGGGCGTGACGGTGATCAGGCGTGACGGTGCGCCTGGGTCACCATGTCGAAGGCGACCTCGAGGACGGCCCTGCGCTTGTCCTCGAGGTCGCCTTCGAGGTCCTGGGTCCAGTACATGCCGGCGTGCATCGTGACGATCGCGCTGACGCAGCGCACCTGGTCGGTCAGGGAGGCGTCCGGGTCGACGAGGATGCCGAGCAGCCCGCTCATGCGCTCCTTGAAGGCGTCGCCGATGCGCAGTTCGCGCAGCGTCGCCTGGTTCTCCTGCATGAAGCGGAACAGCGGGGCCGCGTCGGCCAGCAGCGCGCTGTAGCGGTGCAGGATCTCCCGCTTGGTCTCCAGCGTGTGCGGTTGTCCGGCGCCCCACGCGATCAGGTCCTCGATCGGCTTCGTCAGGTCCTCGAAGACGCTGACGATGATCTCTTCCTTCGTCTTGAAGTGGTAGTAGAGCGCGGCCTTGGTGACGTCGAGGCGCTCGGCGATCTCGCGCAGGGACGTCTTCTCGTAGCCCTGCTCGGCGAAGAGTCCGAGGGCCACGTCCTGGATGCGCTGACGGGTGTCCCCGCGGCGCCGCTGTCTGGCGCCCTCGCCCGTGGTGCCGCCCATGCTCAGACCCTTCGTCTCCTCGCGTGTCCGGAACGTCGTCCGTCCACGGCGCTTCGTCCGTCCAGAACTCCGTCCGTCAGATCTTCGCCTGACCGGATCTGCGTCTCACCGCATACGCAGTCTCACCACATACTTACTTGACGACCGGCAAGTTACGCCCCTAGCTTCCATGAGTGTAGTCAACTAGCCGGTCGGCAAGTCAGTAGCAGGGGGCGGGGAAAGTCGTGGCGCAGATATCGACGGGTGCGGAGCACCCCGACGACACCGGGAAACGGCCGAGGAGCGTGCGGGTCGTCCTGCTCGCCCTGATGATCGCGATGATGCTCGCGATGCTCGACAACATGATCATCGGCACCGCGATGCCGACGATCGTCGGCGAACTGGGCGGTCTGGAGCACCTGTCCTGGGTGGTCACCTCCTACACCCTCGCCACCGCCGCCTCCACCCCGATCTGGGGCAAGCTCGGCGACCTGTACGGGCGCAAGGGCGCCTTCCTGAACTCCATCGTGATCTTCCTGGCCGGCTCCGTGCTCAGCGGCATGGCCCAGGACATGGGCCAGCTGATCGCCTTCCGCGCGGTGCAGGGCCTCGGCGCGGGCGGTCTGATGGTCGGCGTGATGGCGATCATCGGCGATCTGGTGCCGCCCCGGGAGCGCGGCAAGTACCAGGGCATGATGGCCGGCGTCATGGCGCTGGCCATGATCGGCGGCCCGCTGGTCGGCGGCACCATCACCGACCACTGGGGCTGGCGCTGGACCTTCTACATCAACCTGCCGCTCGGCGCGATCGCGCTGGCCGCCGTCAGCGCGGTGCTGCACCTGCCGAAGAAGCGGTCGCAGGCCCGGATCGACTACCCCGGCGCCGTGCTGCTCACCATCGGCATCACCGCGATCGTGCTCGTCACCACCTGGGGCGGCACCGAGTACGCCTGGACGTCCGCGCTGATCATGGAACTGACCGGCATCGGCGTCGCCGCGCTCGCCGGGTTCGTGTACTGGCAGACCAGGGCCCCCGAGCCGATCCTGCCGCTGCACATCTTCCGCAGCCGCAACTTCACCCTCATGTCGGTCATCGGCTTCATCACCGGCTTCGTGATGTTCGGCGCGACGCTCTTCCTGCCGTTCTACCAGCAGTCGGTGCAGGGCGCGTCCGCGACCAACTCCGGGCTGCTGCTCCTGCCGATGCTCGGCGCGATGCTGGTGACCTCGATGGTCGCCGGGCGGGTGACCACGCAGACCGGCCGGTACAAGATCTTCCCGCTGGCGGGCGGTGCGCTGCTGGTGCTCGGGCTGTATCTGCTCTCCCTGATGGACACGGAGACCTCGCGGCTCACCTCCGGTGTGTACATGGCCGTGGTCGGCCTCGGCATGGGCTGTCTGATGCAGATCACGATGCTGGTCGCGCAGAACAGCGTCGAGATGAAGGACATGGGCGTCGCCTCCTCCTCCGCGACCCTCTTCCGCACCCTCGGCTCCTCCTTCGGCGTGGCGATCATGGGCGCGCTGTTCAACCACCGCGTCCAGGAGGTCATGGCCGAGCGGGCGGGGGCGCTGGGCTCCCGGCTCACCGAGCAGTCCGCCCAGGTCGACGCGGCAGGCCTCGCCAAGCTCCCGGCCGACGTGCGGGAGGCGTACCAGCACGCGGTCACCGCGGGCACGCACGGGGCCTTCCTGCTGGGCGCGGCGGTGGCGCTGCTCGCGCTGATCGCGGCGGTCTTCGTGAAGGAGGTCCCGCTCAAGGGGGCCGGCCCGGCCGAGCCGCGGCCGGCCGAGGACGACGCGCCGACGAAGCCGTCCGTGGCCGAGGCGGTGTGAGCGGAGGCGGTTCGGGCCGAGGCGGTGGGAACGGAGGCGGGCCATTCGGCGTGGGCGCAGGCGGTGTGGGCCGAGGCGGGCCAGTCGGTGTGGGCCGAGGCGGTGTCAGCGGAGGCGCGAGCCGCGGCCCGGTGTCAGTGGCGCGTGCCACCATCGGGCCATGGACAAGATGCGCCGGCTGCGGCTGGCGAAGGACGCCATGGACCGCGACTGGGCCGACCCCGGCCTCGACCTCGACGCGGTGGCCGCCCACGCCGGCTACTCGCGCTTCCACTTCCTGCGCGCCTTCAAGGAGGCGTACGGCGAGACGCCCGGCCAATACCTCACCCACCGCCGTATCGAGCGGGCCGAGGAACTGCTGCGCGGCGCCGACCTCAGTGTGACCGAGATCTGCCACCTGGTCGGCTTCAGCAGCCTCGGCACCTTCTCCGCCCGCTTCCGGACCCGCACCGGCCTCTCCCCGAGCGCGTACCGCGCCGCGCACGTCCGGGCCGGCGCGTCCCTCATACCTGGCTGCTACGCGATGCTCTGGGCCGGCGGCTTCCCGCGCCGCACCGCCGAAGACGGCTCGCGCCGCAATTCCGAAGAAGCGCGCCGACCGCCTCCGTGCCTACGGTGACGAGCAGGGGAACAGCACAGCACCCGCATGTGCGTCCGCGTTCGTCGGCGACGGGAGACACCGCCATGATCACAGGCCTGGGCATCGCCACCGTATGGACCTTCGACCAGCAGCGCACCAAGGCGTTCTTCACCGAGAAACTCGGCTTCGAGGTGCGCAGCGAGGTGCCCCTGGGCGACATGCGCTGGGTCACCGTCGCGGCGAAGGGGCAGCCGGACGTCGAGCTGGCGCTGATGAGCCTGGACGGCCCCGGCCTGGACGCCGAGTCCGCCGAGGCGCTGAAGAAGCTGGTCGCCAAGGGCGTCATCGGCGCGGGCGCGTTCCGCACGGACGACTGCCGGGGGGACTACGAGACGTTCCGCGCCCGGGGCGTGGAGTTCCTCCAGGAGCCGCAGGAGCGGCCGTACGGCGTCGAGGCGATCTTCCGCGACGACAACGGCAACTGGTACTCGCTGACCGAGCGGAGCGAGCAGCTGGACTTCTCCAAGGACTTCGGCTGCTGAGCGCCGACCCGCCCCGGCGTGCGGGCTGCCCCGAGGGCCCGGGCTGCTCTCGGCGTCCGGGCTGAGGGCAGCACTCGGCGTCGGGGGCCGTCAACGTACGGCCGGCCCCTCTCAGCGTCCGCGCAGCGCCGGAAAGCTCCCGGTGTTCGTCGGCGCGTGCTCCGGCAGCCACAGCAGCGCCACCGCGCCCTCGGCCGGCGCATCCGCGGGCGCGCCCGGCGGGCGGACGTTGCGGAAGGTGAGCCGCGCCCCCATCACCCGCGCCTGCCCGGCCGCGATGGTCAGGCCCAGGCCGTGCCCCTGCCCGGCGCGGTCCCGGCTGCCGGTGCGGAAGCGGCTCGGGCCCTCGGCGAGCAGGTCCTCCGGGAACCCGGGGCCGTGGTCGCGGACCCGGATCACCCGGCCCTCGACGGTGACCTCGACCGGCGGCCTGCCGTGCCGGGCCGCGTTGGCGAGCAGGTTGAACAGCACCCGTTCGAGGCGCCGCGGGTCGGTCGTCACCTCGGACTCGTGCACGACGTCCACCACGATGTCCGGGTCCTTCACCGCCACCCGCCGGGCCACGAACTCGCCCAGCATCAGATCCTGCAGCTCCGCCCGCTCCGAGGCGCCGTCCAGCCGGGCCACCTCCAGCACGTCCTCCACCAGCGTGCGCATGGCCTTGGCCCGGTCCAGCACCAGCTCGGTCGGGCGGCCCGGCGGCAACAGCTCGGCCGCCGTGAGCAGCCCGGTGACCGGGGTGCGCAGCTCGTGCGCGATGTCGGCGGTGACCCGGCGCTCGGCCTCCAGCCGCTGCTGCAGCGCGTCCGCCATCGCGTCGACGGCCCGCGCCAGGTCGTCGGTCTCGTCGCGGACCACCCCGCCGATGGCCTCCCGCACCCGCACCTGCGGCTCCCCCCTGGCGACCCGGTTCGCGGCGGCGGCGGCCTTGCGCAGCCGCCGCGACAGCTGCCCGCCGATCAGCACGCCGAGCGCGCTGCCCCCGAGCACGGCCGCGGTGGAGCCGATGACCAGCGCCTGGTCCAGGTCCTTGAGGATGTCGGTGCTGCGGTCGGTGAACCCGGTGTGCAGGGACATCACCCGCCCGTCCTTGAGCGGCACGGCGGCCCAGATGTCCGGCGGCCCGCCCGGCGAGTCGGCCACGAACGTCGCCCTGCGCCCCGCCTCCACCTTGCGCCGCAGCTCGGCGGGGAGCCGGGGGTCGTCGATGCGGACGCCCGGGAAGTTCGGCCGCCCGGACAGCTCGTGGTTGCGCTGCGCGATCTGCACCCGCTCGTCCGCGAGGTCACGGGCGTTGTCCAGCATCGAGACGCGGGCCGCGTTGTGCACGACCAGACTGAGAGCGACCGCGACCAGCGCGCCGACCAGCGCGATCGCCGCGCTCAGCTTCCATCTGAGCCCCGTGCGCAGGTCCGCGCGCTCCACGCGCGCCGGTATCAGCCGGCGGACCGTCCCCCACATCTCAGCCCTTGAGTTTGTAGCCGAAGCCCCGGACCGTCTCGATCCGGTCCTGTCCGATCTTGGTCCGCAGCCGCTGCACATGGACGTCGACCACGCGCGTGTCCCCGCCCCAGCCGTAGTCCCAGACGCGCTCCAGCAGCCTGTCACGGGAGAGCACCGTGCCCGGCGCCGAGGAGAACTCCAGCAGCAGCCGCATCTCGGTCGGGGTGAGCGCCACCGGCAGGCCGGCCCGGCGCACCTCCATGCCCTCGGTGTCGACCTCCAGATCGCCGAAGGTCAGCGGCCCCTCGACCGCCCCGGCCGCCTGCCGTTCGCCCCGGCCGCCGCTCGCGTGCCCGAAGCGGCGCAGCACCGCGCGGATCCGGGCGACCAGCACCGCACCGTCGAACGGCTTGGTCACGTAGTCGTCGGCCCCCGCCTCCAGACCCAGCACCACGTCGATGGCGTCGGCCCGCGCCGACAGCATGATCACCGGCACCGTCGACTCGTCCCGGATCCGCCGGCACAGGCTGACCCCGTCGAGGCCGGGGACCATGACGTCCAGCAGCGCGATGTCGGGCCGGTTCGCGCGGAACGCCTCCAGACCGGACAGCCCGTCGGGCATGGCGGTGACCGCGAAGCCGTCCCGCTCCAGGGCGAGCTGGGTGGCCTCGCGGATGACGTCGTCGTCCTCGACGAACAGAACGTGGGTCTGGTCTGCCATCCGGGTGCTCTCAGTCCTTGACCGTCGGGTGCCGTCAGTGCCGTCAACTGTTCTCGGGTGCCGTCGGCCGCTCTCCTGGGGCCGCCAGCCGCTTTCCGGTGCCGTCAGCCGCTCTCGGGGGGCGCGGGCGGCTCGCCCCCGACGACCGTGCTGTAGTCGTTGTGGGTGCGGAACTCCTCGGTGAACCGGCCGGCGTTCCAGCGGTAGGTGATCACGTTCTCCCCGGACGGACTCGACACCGGGTCGCCCTTCTCGTACACCTGCTTGGTCACGACCAGGTCCCCGCGGTCGATCTCCGCGTAGACGGGCGGCTCCTCCGCGCGGAAGACGTTGCGGTGGACGCCGTCCTCGTCGCGGTAGACGTACGTGCCGATGCCGACGACGTCACTGCACGTCACCACGTTGACGACGACGTCGTCGGCCGGGCCCCCGGTGAGGTTGCCGTAGGAGAGGTCGACCGGGTACTCGTCGCCGTAGCAGGGCGTCAGGCCGCGCTTGACGGCCGCGGAGACGGCCGGGTCGGCCCTGAGCAGTTCCACCGCGGCGGCGCGGTCCAGCGCCCGGGGCCGGGTCGTGGCCGAGGCGGCGGAGGTGACGCCGGCGCCGCCGAACGCGTCGGCGTGCGCCGGGCCCTCGTCGCGTGCGCCGGTGCCGCCGGCCGCGCACGCGGTGAGCGCGAGGGCGAGGGCGGCGCACCCGGCGACCGCCGGGGACGCCACCGGGAAGAGGGCTCGGGCAGGTCTGGCTTCTGGGCCGGTCAGGCCGCGCAACGCTCCCGCTCCTCACGCTTCGGCGCGCGTGCGTCCAGATCGCGGGCCTGGAGCTCCTCGCGGAGCCGTGCGAGCGCCCGGTGCAGCGTGCTCTTGACCGTTCCGGCCGACATGCCGAGGGCGGCGGCCGTCTCCTCCGTGGACATCTGCTCCCAGTGTCGCAGCACCACCACGCTGCGCTGCTTCGGGGCGAGCACCTTCAGGACGTCCATCAGCAGGGCGCGGTCGGCGTGCTGCTCGGTGGAGTCCGCCACGGACGCGTCCGGGAGCTGCTCGGTGGGCACCTCCTCCAGCTTCCGCGCCCGCCACCACTCGGTCCGCGTGTTGATCATCACCCGGCGCAGATAGGCGTCCGCCAGCCGCTTGTCGGCGATGCCGTCCCAGCGGCCGTACGTCCGCGCCAGCGCGGTCTGGAGCAGGTCCTGGGCGTCGACCGGGTCCGGCACCAGACGCCGGGCGCTGCGCAACAGCGCGTCCTGCCGGGTGCGGACGTACTCCTCGAACTCGAGCACCTCGCCCTGCGTCATGATCAACCGCCTCCGTCCCCGTTGTCCCCTCGGCACAGCAGCCCTCGCGGGCTCAGGGACGAACCTACGGACGACCTGTCACGAGGCTGTGCGCGCGAGCCTGCGGAGAGCGCTCGACTGTCCGTCGGTTGTGTAACAGCAAGCGGAACGAGGCGGCGTCATGCGGTGATTGACGCCGTTTTGGGGTAACCGTCCGTACGTCAGCTCAGTGGCAGCCGGTACATCCCGTCCGGCAGCGGCTCCACCAGGCCGTCCGCGACCAGGCCGTCCAGGGCGCGGGCGCGCTGCACCGGCTCGTGCCACACCCGGTCCAGCGCGGCCTGCGGGACCGGGGCGTGCGCCTCGCGCAGGACGGCGAGCAGCTTGCCGCGCACCTGGCGGTCGGTGCCGGCGTACGTCTGTCCGCGCCGCGGCGGCCCGTCGTGCTCGGGCTTGCCGGCCAGCCGCCACACGCAGCGGTCGGCGATCGGGCAGCGATGGCACGTCTCGTTCCTGGCCGTGCACACCAGCGCGCCCAGCTCCATGGAGGCGGCGGCCCAGCGGGCGGCGACCGTCTCGTCCTCGGGCAGCAGCGCGCGGGCGAGCCGGCGTTCGGCGGCGGTGGTGGCGTTCGGCGGGTACTGCACACCGGTCACGGCACGCGCCAGCACCCGGCGCACGTTGGTGTCCAGGACCGCGTGCCGCTGCCCGTACGCGAACGACGCCACGGCCGCCGCCGTGTACTCGCCGATGCCGGGAAGCGCGAGCAACTGGGCGTGGTCGGTGGGCACGTCGCCGCCGTGCCGTTCCGTTATGGCGACCGCCGCCCCGTGCAGCCGCAGCGCGCGGCGCGGATAGCCGAGCCGTCCCCAGGCGCGGACGGCCTCGCCGGGCGCCTCCTTGGCGAGGTCGGCGGGGCGGGGCCAGCGGGCCAGCCACTGCTCGTAGACCGGCAGTACGCGGTTCACCGGGGTCTGCTGGAGCATGAACTCGCTCACCATCACGCCCCACGCGCCCGCCTCCGGGCGCCGCCAGGGCAGGTCGCGCGCGTGCTCGTCGAACCAGGCGATGACGGGGGAGTGCAGGTCGACGGGGGAGTGCGGGTCCGCGCCGCGGGGCGGGCCGGCGGCGCAGGGGGCGGCCTGCGGGGGCGTGGGGGCGGGCGGGGGCGTGGGCTTCGTGGGCGCAGTCATGGCGGTTCCGATCCTGCCACGTCGCCCGCCGCGGACCGCGGTACGGCGGGGTGGGGCGGGTCGGGGCGACGCGGCGGTGGTGCCCCACGGCTGTGAACTCGCGCTCCCGCAGGGCGCGTTTCCGAGATGATGATCCGGAAAAGATGCGTGTGTGGCGGCGGGTGACGCCGGTGAACGCACCGATCTCTCGTACAGTTTGCGCCGTGGGATCTCTGCGCAATCCGGTCGGGCCGCTTCCCTCCTCCATCTACTGGCGACGGAGGGCCGTTCTGCTGTCCGTGTTGGCCCTCATGGCCTTGCTGATCGCCTGGGTGCTCACCTCGGGCGGCGGGGGCGACGACAACGGCGCCGACGGGTCGAACGGCAAGAATCCCGCTTCCTCGATCACGCCGGGGCCGTCCGGTTCGGGTCCCGCGATCAGCGAGGCGCCGGGCGGGCGGGACGAGTCCGGCGACGGGGACACGGCGGGCCCGGGCGGTACGCCGAGCGCCGGTGACGGCGGCCCGGGGTCGGGCGACGGCTCCGGTGACGGCTCGGGGTCCGGGTCCGCGGACGGTTCCGGGGCGGGCGGCGCCGGTGGCTCGGGCGGCGGCTCGGCGGCCGGGGCTTCGGGCGGCGCCGTCGGCACGGGCGACACCCTGCCGGCCGGCTCCTCGCTGCCCGACTGCACGGCGAACGCGGTGAAGCTGACCCTGCGCAGCGTGCGCAACTCCTACTCGCCCGACCAGACGCCCGCGTTCCGGCTGACGGCGCGGAACACCTCCGGCGGCGACTGCAAGGTCGACCTCGGCCCGAAGGCAACGGTCCTGACGGTCTCTCAGGCCACGAGCGAGGACACCTACTGGTCGTCCGCCCACTGCCCCGAGGGCCCGGGCAGCCTGGTCTACCGGGTGCCGGCTGGCAGCAGCATCACCTACACCGTGGAGTGGGACCGCAGGCCGAGCGCCCCGCACTGCGCGACGCCGTCGGCCGGGTCGGCCGCCGCGGGCACGTACCTGGTGGAGGCGAAGCCGGCCGGGTTCGCCAAGGTCCGGACGTCGTTCGTGCTCGACGCCGACTGACGCCCGGCCTGCGCGACCGACGCCCGATGTGCGCGGCTGACGGCGACCGGCTCGGCCGGCCGGGCCGCGGGCCGTCCCCGGGTGTACGGGGCTGACGGACGTACGGCGCCTGCGCGCCGCCGTGCGGGGCCGTCCTCGGGTGTTCCGCTCAGCGAGGTCCGTCGTCCCAGGCGTCCGGCGCAGGCGTCCCGCCCGGACAGCACCCGGGCGCCCGCCCGGACCGGGCTCGGGCGCCCGCCCGGACCGGGGTCAGGCGCCCCACCCGGACGTACGTCTCAGACGTACCGTTCCAGGATCGACGACTCCGCCAGGCGGGACAGGCCCTCGCGGACGCTGCGGGCCCGGGCCTCGCCCACGCCGTCCACCGCCTGGAGGTCGTCCACGCTCGCGGCGAGCAGCTTCTGGAGCCCGCCGAAGTGCTCCACGAGACGGTCGATGATCGCGCCGGGCAGCCGCGGCACCTTGGCCAGCAGCCGGAAGCCGCGCGGCGACACCGCCGAGTCCAGCGCCTCGGGCGAGCCGGTGTACCCCAACGCCTTCGCCACCGTGGACAGTTCCAGCAGCTCGGCGTGGGAGAGGGCGTCCAGCTCGGCCAGCGCCTCGTCCACCGTGCGCGAGCGCTTGGCGGTGGGCTCGGGGACGTAGTCGCGGACGACCAGCTCGCGCTCGGGCTCGACGCCGGCGATCAACTCGTCCAGCTGAAGGGCCAGCAGCCGCCCGTCGGTGCCCAGTTCGACCACGTATTCGGCGATTTCGGTGGCGATGCGGCGGACCATCTCCAGGCGCTGCGCCACCGCCGACACGTCCCGGACCGTGACCAGGTCCTCGATCTCCAGCGCCGACAGGGTGCCCGCGACCTCGTCCAGCCGGAGCTTGTAGCGCTCCAGGGTCGCCAGGGCCTGGTTGGCGCGGGACAGGATCGCCGCCGAGTCCTCCAGGACGCGGCGCTGGCCGTCGACGTACAGGGCGATCAGCCGCATCGACTGGGAGACGGAGACCACCGGGTAGCCGACCTGCTTGCTGACGCGGTCCGCCGTGCGGTGCCGGGTGCCGGTCTCCTCCGTGGGGATCGTCGCGTCGGGCACGAACTGCACGCCCGCGCGGAGGATCTTCGACAGGTCGGAGGAGAGCACGATGCCGCCGTCCAGCTTGCACAGTTCGCGCAGCCGGGTCGCGGTGAACTCGACGTCCAGGACGAAACCGCCCGTGCACATGGCCTCGACGGTCTTGTCGGAGCCGAGCACGATCAGCCCGCCCGTGTTGCCGCGCAGGACCCGCTCCAGGCCGTCGCGCAGGGCCGTACCCGGCGCCACGGCGCTCAGCGAGGCGCGCATCAGGCCATCGGAACCGGCACTCCCACCGGACTTTCCGGGAGCTGCTGCCCGGTCGTTGGCTGCCACTGCACTCCTCCGGTCGCAGGTTCTGTGACGCTCCCGTGTCGCGCACTCGGTCGTACGGACGGGCGAGACCAGGGCAAAGTCTACCGGCGGTCCTCCTCCTCCCGTGGGGCGTCTCGGCGACGCGAGCGCGGCAGCACCCTCAGCGCGTCCCCCATGTCCGCGACTTCCAGGACCTTCATCCCGGCCGGAACCTTGCCCGGATCGCCCGGAACGAGGGCGTGCGTGAAGCCCAGACGGTGCGCCTCGGCGAGCCTGCGCTGCACGCCCGTGACCCGTCTGACCTCGCCCGCGAGGCCCACCTCGCCGATCGCGACGAGGTTCTTCGGCAACGGGGTGTCGCTGGCCGCGGAGGCCAGCGCGAGGGCGATGGCCAGATCCGCCGCCGGCTCGGACAGCTTCACGCCGCCGACCGTCGCGGAGTAGATGTCCCGCTTGCCCAGGGCGCTGATCCGGCCGCGCTGCTCCAGCACCGCCAGCATCATCGACACCCGGGACGTCTCCAGCCCGGACGTGGTGCGGCGCGGGGAGGGGATCTGGGAGTCGACGGTGAGCGCCTGCACCTCGGCCACCAGCGGGCGGCGGCCCTCCAGGGTGACGGTCAGACAGGTCCCGGGCACGGGCTCGGCGCGCCGGGTCAGGAACAGCCCGCTCGGGTCGGCGAGGCCCGTGATGCCCTCGTCGTGCAGCTCGAAGCAGCCGACCTCGTCCGTCGTGCCGTACCGGTTCTTGACGCCGCGCACCAGACGCAGCCGGGCGTGCCGGTCGCCCTCGAAGTGCAGCACCACGTCCACCAGGTGCTCCAGCAGGCGCGGGCCGGCGATCGCGCCGTCCTTGGTGACGTGGCCCACCAGCAGGGTGGACATGCCGCGCTCCTTGGAGGCCCGGATCAGGGCGCCCGCGACCTCGCGCACCTGCGCCATGCCGCCGGGCGCGCCGTCGATCTCCGGGGACGCGACCGTCTGCACCGAGTCGAGGATCAGCAGCGACGGCCGTACCGCGTCCAAGTGGCCGAGCACGGCGGCCAGGTCGGTCTCCGCGGCGAGATACAGGTGGTCGTCGATGGCGTGGATGCGGTCGGCGCGCAGCCGGACCTGGCTCGCCGACTCCTCGCCCGTCACATAGAGCGTGCGGTGCTGCTCGCTCGCCGACTTCGCCGCCACGTCCAGCAGCAGGGTCGACTTGCCGACGCCGGGCTCGCCCGCGACGAGCACCACCGCGCCGGGGACCAGGCCGCCCCCGAGGACGCGGTCCAGCTCGGGCACGCCGGTGGTGCGAGCGGTCGCCTGTCTGCCGTCGACCTGGCCGATGGGCAGCGCGGACGTGGTGACGCGCCCCGGCGCCGTGGTCCGCACCGCGGGCGTGCCGTACTCCTCGACCGTCCCCCAGGCCTGGCACTCGGGGCAGCGGCCGAGCCACTTGGCCGTCTGCCAGCCGCACTCGGTGCAGCGGTAGGACGGCCGTTCCTTGGTGGACTTCGTACGGGCAGCCATGGACGAAACCGTAACCGTCCCCACTGACAACGCGTTCCCCGCACGGCGACCCGGCGCCCGGGTCCGGTCCGAGAAGCGCCGGAACCGCCCTCGCAACACCCCCGCATACCCTTGCGTACCACCGCGAACCGGACGGCCGCCGAGACCGATGGCCCCGCGAACATCGGCTTGCCGTCCCCGATTGAGGGATCGTTTCACCCGTACGGATTAAAAGTGCTCAAGGGGGCGGAAGCAGTCATCTCCCGCCGCCTACGGTCGCCGGGTGATGAGCAGCAGCCCGGACTCCCTGACCCGCACGACCGGCGCACACCGGGCGCGACGCGAGGCGCGTGACCGTGCCGCGGCGCGCACCCTGGCACAGCGGCCGCCCGCGCGCTACGAGCCCTACCTGGACGGCCTGTTCACCTACTGCCTTTCCGTGCTGTGCGATCACGACGCGGCCACCGCCGCCCTCGGCGAGGTCCTCGCGGTCGCCGAGCGCCGCGGCCAGCGCGCTCCCGACGCGCCCGGCGACCGCCGCGCCTGGCTGTACGCGCTCGCCCGCTGGGCCTGTCTGCGTGGCCTCGCCGAGGCCAGACGCAGACGCCGGGCCGGCGGCGCGTCCACCGCGCCGCCCGTCTCCGAGGAGGTGCGGGAGCGGCGGCGGCGCGAACTGGCCCTGCTCGCCTGGCCGGAGGCCGCCGGCACCACCCCCGAGCAGCGCGAGGCGCTCGAACTCTCCGTACGCCACCACCTGGCCCCCCATGAGGTCGCCGCCGTCCTCGGACTCGAACCGGCCGCCGCACGCGAGCTGCTCGCCGCGGCCGCCTGCGAGGTCGAGCGCACCCGCGCGGCCCTCGCCGTTGTGGAGACCGGCGGCTGTCCCGGCGTCGCCCGGCTCACCGGCGAGCACCAGCTGGTGCTCGGCGCCGCCCTGCGCCGTGAACTGGTCCGGCACGTCGACGACTGCCCGCGCTGCCGCCGCACCGCCGAGCGCGCGGTCCCCGGCCGCTGGCCCGGCGCCGAAGTCACCCCCGCCGAACTGCCCATGCTGGAGGCGCCCCGCCCCGCGCTGCACACCGCCATGACCCAGCACCCGCGCGCGCGGGGCGTCACCGCGCCCCGCTTCGACCGGCGCGGCTTCCCCATGGACCCCAAGGACCGCGCCGCCCGCCGGGACCGCCTGCGCGCGCGTGCCGTCACCACCACGGTCGTCGCCACCGTCGTCGCCGCCCCGGTCCTGGCCCTGTGGTCCGCCTACCGGGGCGCGCCCCTCGGCGGCGACAGCGCAGACGGCCGCGCCGCCGCGGGCCGCGACCACGGGGCGGTCGGTCTCGACGGCGACCCGTCGGTCGGCTACGAGAACACCGGCAACGCCTCCGTCAGCCGCGGCGAGCCCTTCTCCCGCGGCGGCCGGCCGGACGTGACCGTGAAGGTCGTCAGCGTCTCCGGCGCCGGCCGCAAGGGCGCCGCGGGCCGGCTGGAGGTGACGGCCGCACACCGCGGCGACACCACCCTGATCACCCTCATCGCCACCGGCCCCGCCCCCGTGCGCTGGTCCGCGGTCACCGGAGCCCCCTGGCTCTACCTGAGCCGCTCGGCGGGAACGCTCCGCCCCGGCGAGTCACAGACCGTCCGGGTGCACGTCGACCCCCTGCGCGAGCCGTCCGGCCGCTGGACCGCGCGCGTGGCGATCTCCCCGGCCGGCGCGGTCGTCACCATCGCGGGCCGCGGCACCGCACCCGCTCCCACGAACCCCGACTTCCGCCCGGTCCGCCCCGGCCGCCCTCTGGACCGGCCCCCGCTCACGGTCCCGACATCCACCCCGTCCGCCACCCCCGCGCCGAGCCCTCCGCCCGCACCGTCACCACCGCCCCCGGAGCCGACCCCGAGCGCCTCCACGCCGCCGGACACGTCGGACCCGACGCCGTCACCGTCGGAGGCGGGTACCGCGAGCCCACCGGCTCCCTAGGGGTGTCTGACAAATGCCCGCGGCGTCGCGGCTCCTGGCACGCACTCCCCCAGAGGAGGCACCCCCAGCCGCGTTGCCGAACCGCCCTGGTAGCTCCGCTACGAGGGCGCTCCGGCGCCTTGCGATCGCACGCACCAGAAGCCGCTCCTTCTCCCGCGCTCATTTGCCAGACACCCCCTAGGTCCGGGCGGGCCCGTGGGTTGCGGACGGGAGGCTCGCCGGACGCGGAAACGCCGAGGTCGGGGCGACTCGCCGCTCGCCACCCGGCCCGCGCCGCGCCCCGGCGCCGGAAGCCGCCCGCGGCGCCCCGGTCCCCGTGGCGGCCCGGTGGCGGCGCGGCGGAGCGCATCCGCGTGCGGAGCGGGCGGCCGAAACCCGCCGCCCCGCCTCCTCCTGATCCAGTACCCGCTGTCCGTGCCCATTCCATGCCGTGCGCCTCATCAGCCGCCCGCTCCGCGGCCCACTGATACGGTTCCGTGCCGCCGAAGCGAAAAATCGCCCGCGTGCCGGCTCCGTGGCCGGGGGCGCTCCCGCCCCGGGCGACTCCGGCCGTCGGGCATCCCAGAACCCTCACCGCGCGAACCGTCGCCGTGCGAGGCGTCACCGCCCGACCGCGTCACCCGAAGCCCGCCGCGCTCCGCCCCGCCTCGCCCGCGCCCCTCAGCCCGCAGGACGCGCGGGGTCCGCCGGTCCGGCCGGTCCCGCAGGACGCGCCGGGTCCGCCGGTCCCGCCGGGTCCGCCGGATGCGGCGCCAGCAGCGGCAGCTGCGACGACAGCCGCTGCTCGCACAGCTCGACCAGCCGGTCGTAGCCCGCCTTGCCCATCAGCTCGGTCAGCTCCGCGCGGTACGACACGTACACCGGCTCCCCCGCGCCGTGCGCCGACGTCGCCGACGTGCACCACCAGTGCAGGTCGTGGCCGCCCGGGCCCCAGCCCCGGCGGTCGTACTCGCCGATCGACACCTGGAGCACGCGCGTGTCGTCGGGACGGTCGATCCAGTCGTACGTCCGGCGGATCGGCAGCTGCCAGCAGACGTCCGGCTTGGTCTCCAGCGGCTCCCGGCCCTCCCGGACGGCCAGGATGTGCAGCGAGCAACCCATGCCGCCCGCGAAACCGGGCCGGTTCTGGAAGATGCACGAGCCCTGGAAGGGACGCGTCTGGCGGTCGCCGTCCTCGTCCTCGGACACCCAGCCGCCCCGGAGGCCCTCCGCATGGTGCTGCCAGATGTCCGGCGTGAGCCTCGCCACATGCCCGGCGACCCGCTGCTCGTCGTCCTCGTCGGAGAAGTGGGCGCCCAGCGTGCAGCACCCGTCGTCCGCGCGGCCGGCCTGAATGCCCTGGCAGCCGCTGCCGAAGACGCAGTTCCAGCGGGAGGTCAGCCAGGTCAGGTCGCAGCGGAAGACCTGCTCGTCGTCCGCCGGATCCGGGAACTCCACCCATGCGCGCGGGAAGTCGAGGCCCTTCTCGTCGTCCGGGGCGGCGCCGAGCACCGACGCCGAGGCTCCCGCCGCTCCCGCCGTTCCGGTCGCTTCCGCCGGCGAAGTCTGGACGTCGTATTTGCCGCTCTTGCCGTTCTTACCGCTCTTGCCGGTCTTCGCCTTTTTCGTCTTTGGCACGCGTCCAGGGTATGCCGCCCGGGTTCCCGTTCCGCACCGCCTGGGGGGCCGCGTACGGGACGCCTGGCAGTAGCGTTCCGCCCATGAGACTCGGTGTCCTCGACGTGGGATCGAACACGGTGCATCTGCTGGTGGTGGACGCGCACCCCGGTGCGCGCCCGCTGCCCGCGCACTCGCACAAGGCCGACCTCCGCCTCGCCGAACTCCTCGACGAGCACGGAGCCATCGGCTCGGAAGGCGTCGACAGGCTGGTCGCCGTCGTCCACGACTCCCTCCAGGCCGCCGAGGACAAGGGCGTCGAGGAACTGCTGCCGTTCGCCACCTCCGCCGTGCGCGGGGCGAGCAACGCCGACGAGGTCCTCGCGCGCGTGCAGCGCGAGACCGGGGTCGAGCTCCAGGTCCTCAGCGGTCCCGAGGAGGCGCGGCTCACCTTCCTCGCGGTGCGCCGCTGGTTCGGCTGGTCCGCCGGCAAACTCCTGGTCCTCGACATCGGCGGCGGCTCCCTGGAGATCGCCTACGGCATCGACGAGGAACCGGACGCGGCCGTCTCGCTGCCCCTCGGCGCCGGCCGCCTCACCTCCGGGTGGCTGCCCGGCGACCCGCCCGCCGCCGAGGACGTACGGGCGCTGCGGCGCCATGTGCGGGCGGAGATAGCCCGCACGGTCGGGGAGTTCAGCCGCTTCGGCGCCCCCGACCACGTCGTCGCCACGTCCAAGACGTTCCGCCAGCTCGCCCGCATCGGCGGCGCCGCCCGCTCCGTCGAGGGCCTCTACGTCCAGCGCGAGCTCAAACGGCAGTCCCTCGAGTCCTGGGTGCCGCGCCTGGCCGGCATGACCACCGAGGAACGCGCCGAACTCCCCGGCGTCTCCGAGGGCCGGGCCGGCCAGCTCCTCGCGGGCGCGCTGGTCGCCGAGGGCGCGATGGACCTGTTCGGCGTGGAGACGGTGGAGATCTGCCCGTGGGCGCTGCGGGAGGGCGTCATCCTGCGGCGGCTGGACCATATGGCGGGGGCGTAGGGACGTAGGGGCAGGCCCGTGCGGAGGGGGGATGAACCAGGCCGAGTCGCCCGAAACCACCCACCCCAACCCCGTCTCCGGGACGCACCCCGTAACCTGTCCTCGTGGCCAACCCAGTCGTGCGCATCCCGGACGCGAAGGTCGCCCTGTCGACGGCCTCCGTCTATCCGGAGTCGACGGCCACGGCCTTCGAGATCGCGGCCCGCCTCGGGTACGACGGTGTCGAGGTCATGGTGTGGAACGACCCCGTCAGCCAGGACATCGAGGCCCTCCGCCGGCTCAGTGACTTCCACCGGGTGCCGATCCTCGCCGTGCACGCCCCGTGTCTGCTGATCACCCAGCGGGTGTGGTCGACCGACCCGTGGACCAAGCTCCAGCGCGCCCGGACGGCGGCCGAGAAGCTCGGCGCGAGCACGGTCGTCGTGCACCCGCCGTTCCGCTGGCAGCGCCAGTACGCGCGCGACTTCGTCACCGGCATCGGACGGATGGCGAACGAGACGGACGTGCGGTTCGCCGTCGAGAACATGTACCCCTGGCGCTACCGCGACCGCGAGATGCTCGCCTACGCCCCCGGCTGGGACGTCACCGAGGACGACTACCGGCACTTCACCATCGACCTCAGCCATGCCGCCACGGCACGCGTCGACGCGCTGGAGATGGCCGACCGCATGGGCGACCGGCTCGGCCACGTCCACCTCGCCGACGGCGGCGGCTCCAACAAGGACGAGCACCTGGTGCCGGGCCGCGGCTCCCAGCCCTGCGCGGAACTGCTGGAACGTCTCGCCGGCACCGGCTTCGACGGCCACGTCGTCATCGAGGTCAACACCCGCCGCGCCATGTCCACCGCCGAGCGCGAGGCCGACCTGGCCGAGGCCCTCGCCTTCACCCGGCTCCACCTCGCCACGGACACCCGGGTGCCGCGTCCATGACCGGCGCAGGCGCGGGCGCAGGTACGGGCAGGGGCACGGGCGCGGGCGCCGTGGCCGGGAGGGGAGCCGCAGCCGCACCCGGTCCCGCGCCGGCGCCTTCCACCGCCCCCCGCGGCCGCGGCCGCCCCCGCCGTACGGAATCCGCCGACACCCGCGACCGCATCCTCACCGCCGCCCGCGAGGAGTTCTCGCAGCGCGGCTTCGAGAAGGCCAGCGTCCGTGGCATCGCCAAGGCGGCCGGCGTGGACCCCGCCCTGGTTCACCACTACTTCGGCACCAAGGAACAGGTCTTCCAGGAGGCCGTCGAGACGGTCTTCGCGCCCGCCCTGCGCGCCCCCGACGTGATCTTCGAGGGTCCGCGGGACGCCGTCGGCGAGCGGTTCGCCCGGTTCTTCCTCGGCATCTGGGAGAACCCGGCCACCCGCGCCCCCCTGCTCGCCGTCGTACGGTCCGCCCTGAACAACGACGTGGCCGCCGCCGTGCTGCGCCGCCTGGTCAGCACCCAGCTGCTGCGCCGGGTCGCCGCCGAGATGGGCATGCCCGACGCCGAGCTGCGCGCCGAGCTGGCGGCGGCGCAGCTGGTCGGGACGGCGCTGCTGCGGTACGTCATCAAGGTCGAGCCCCTGGCCTCGGCGGACGTGGAAACGATCGTGCGCCGGATCGCACCCGCCATACAGAGCCACCTGACGAGCCAGTGACGGGGGCATCGGACGAGCCCTTGACGAGGATCACCGGACGTGCCCCTCACGGGGGCCATCCCACGAACACCCGACGGGTGCCGACGAACCGATGAGACGTGCGTCCCGAAATCCGGACATCCTGTCCGGGCTGTGGATGACGGGCGTACGCTCGAAGCCAGTCACAACTCTCCGAAGGAGCGAGCGACGATGCCCGAGCTGAGGTCCCGCACAGTCACCCACGGCCGCAATATGGCGGGCGCCCGCGCCCTTATGCGCGCCTCCGGTGTACCCGGTGCGGACATCGGCCGGAAGCCGATCATCGCGGTCGCCAACAGCTTCACCGAGTTCGTGCCGGGCCACACCCACCTGGCGCCGGTCGGCAGGATCGTCAGCGAGGCGATCACCGAGGCCGGGGGCATCCCGCGCGAGTTCAACACGATCGCCGTCGACGACGGCATCGCCATGGGCCACGGCGGCATGCTCTACAGCCTGCCCTCGCGCGACCTGATCGCGGACAGCGTGGAGTACATGGTCGAGGCGCACTGCGCCGACGCCCTGGTCTGCATCTCCAACTGCGACAAGATCACCCCGGGCATGCTGATGGCCGCGCTGCGGCTGAACATCCCGACGGTGTTCGTCTCCGGCGGCCCGATGGAGTCCGGCCGGGCCACCCTGGTCGACGGCACGGTCCGCACGCTCGACCTCGTCGACGCGATCTCCGACGCCGTGAACGACAAGATCTCGGACGAGGACATCCTCCGCATCGAGGAGAACGCCTGTCCGACCTGCGGCTCGTGTTCCGGCATGTTCACCGCCAACTCGATGAACTGCCTGACCGAGGCCATCGGCCTGTCCCTCCCCGGCAACGGCTCGGTCCTCGCCACCCACACCGCGCGCCGGCGGCTGTACGTCGACGCCGCGCGCACGGTGATGGACCTGACCCGCCGCTACTACGAGCAGGACGACGAGACGGCCCTGCCGCGCAACATCGCCACCTTCGCGGCGTTCGAGAACGCCATGGCGCTGGACATCGCCATGGGCGGCTCCACCAACACGATCCTGCACCTGCTGGCGGCGGCGCAGGAGGCGGGCGTGCCGTTCGGCCTGAACGAGATCGACGCCGTCTCGCGCCGGGTGCCGTGCCTGGCGAAGGTGGCGCCCAACGTCGCCAAGGACCGCACGTACTACATGGAGGACGTGCACCGCGCGGGCGGCATCCCCGCCCTGCTCGGCGAGCTGCACCGGGCCGGTCTGCTCAACGAGGACGTCCACTGCGTGCACAGCCCGTCGCTGGCCGACTGGATGAAGCGGTGGGACGTGCGCGGCGGCTCCCCCTCCCCGGAGGCGGTCGAGCTGTGGCACGCGGCGCCGGGCTGCGTCCGCTCCGCCGAGGCGTTCTCCCAGTCCGAGCGCTGGGAGGCGCTGGACCTGGACGCCGAGAACGGATGCATCCGCTCCGCCGAGCACGCCTACTCCAAGGACGGCGGCCTGGCGGTGCTCAAGGGCAACCTCGCGGTGGACGGCTGCGTGGTGAAGACGGCCGGCGTCGACGAATCGATCTGGACCTTCGAGGGCCCGGCGGTCGTCTGCGAGTCGCAGGAGGAGGCCGTCGAGAAGATCCTGAACAAGCAGGTCACCCACGGCGACGTGGTCGTCATCCGGTACGAGGGCCCCAAGGGCGGCCCCGGCATGCAGGAGATGCTCTACCCGACGTCCTTCCTCAAGGGCCGGGGCCTGGGCAAGACCTGCGCCCTGATCACCGACGGCCGCTTCTCCGGCGGCACCTCGGGCCTGTCCATCGGCCACGCCTCCCCGGAGGCGGCGTCCGGCGGCACGATCGCCCTCGTCGAGGACGGCGACCGCATCCGCATCGACATCCCGAACCGCTCGATCGAACTCCTCGTGGACGACGCGGAACTGTCCCGCCGCGAGCAGGCCCTGAACGGCGTCTACGCCCCCAAGTCCCGTACCCGCAAGGTCTCGGCCGCCCTGCGCGCCTACGCGGCCATGGCGACGAGCGCGGACAAGGGCGCGGTCCGGGACGTCTCCAAGCTGGGCTGACCGCCCGACCGACACCCGGGACGGAACCCGCCGGTGCGGTTGCCCACCGGCCCCGCCACGCGGACGGGCCCCCCCCCCCGCCCCCCGGGGGGGGGGCCGGCGCGGGGGGGGGGGCGTCCCCGCCCCGGGCCCCCCCCCACACGGGGCGCCCGGGTGGGCCCGGGCCCCGGCC
>NZ_JBEXOP010000038.1:0-74509 GCF_040611575.1 Streptomyces sp. NPDC006610 | reverse complement strand
GCTGCGGCCGGACGCTCACACCTCGCCACAGCGGATACTGTGCCACACCTACGGACGCGGCAAGGACCAGCACATCCCCGTCCCCGGCTGGCCCTGCTCCGTCATTTGCGCGCTCGAGCCCGGCCGCAGCTCGTGAACCGCACCGCTGGACGCGCTGCGTCTGGCGCCCGGGGACGACACCGCGACCGTCATCGCCCAGCAGTTGCGTGAGCTGCTCCAGCGCCTGATCACGGCAGGACAGTGGCAGACGGGTGACCCCGACGTCCTCGTCAGCGCGGACGCCGGATACGACGCACCCCGCCTGGCTCACCTCCTGCGGGACCTGCCCGTGCAGGTGCTGGCCCGAATGAGGTCGGACCGCGTTCCACCCCGCCGACCCGGCACGATGGGCCGCCCGCCCCGCCACGGCGGTGAGTTCGCCTTCGGCCAGCCCGACACCTGGGGCACCCCGGACACCGAGACCGTCACCGACACCCGGCTCTACGGCACCGCCCTGGCTCGCTCCTGGAACCGGCTGCATCCCAAGCTGACCCACCGCTCCTCCTGGGCCGCGGCCGACGACACCCTCCCCATCGTCGAGTGCACGGTGATCCGCCTAAGTCGACGACCCCATGGCCCCGGCGCACAGGTTAAAGATCAAGCTAGTACTGCAGTCAGAAAGTTCGACCGGGAGACCTACCGCCGGCGCAACCTCGTCGAACGCTGCTTCAACCGGCTCAAGGGCTTCCGCGGCATCGCGACCAGGTACGACAAGACCGCCACCTCATACGAGGCAGCGGTCAGTCTCGCGTCGCTCAGGGGAAGCGGTTGTACGGAGTGTCGGACACGGACGTCTTCGCCCGCATTTCGACGCGGCGGCTGCGCGCCGCCGCCCGCTACCCCGACGATCCGGAGGTCGCCGAGCTGGTAGCCGAACTCCTGGACGGAAGCGAAGAGTTCACCCGCCTGTGGCAATCCCAAGAGGTGTCCGCCGAGCTCACCCTGTGCAAGACCTTCCAGCACCCGCTGGTCGGCCCCGTCACCGTCAACTGCGACGTCCTCGACATCACCGACCGCGATCAGCATGTCGTGATCTACACCGCGGTCCCAGGCTCGCCCTCCGAAGAGGCTCTACGGCTGCTGTCGGTCATCGGCACACAGCGCATGGACAACACGCGCTGAGCCACACCGGCCGCACTTCAACGTCCCCTGGTGTGGACCGACGCCGGTCAGCATCGCCCGCGCGCTTCTGAGTCCTGCCCTGCACGGCACGACCCCTGAGCGAGCGTCCAGCCCGGGACTGCCTGCGCGACACAAAGCAGCACGGGCGGCTACGTGCACGTCGTACGGCGGCGCACCAACGGCTGGGACGGCGCGTTCGTCGGTGGCGACCTGGAGCCGGCCATCATCACGGCGAACATCTCGGTAAGGCGTACACGTTGGTACACGATGATGCGTCAGGCCGTGATGGAGCCGGAGACTGTCGCTTTGTTCGTCCGCGGCCCCCGCCGCACGACCGTCTGTGCTGCACGCTCGCCACGAAGCTGGACAACGAGCTCGTCGAGGTTGCTGACGAGAGACAGCTGAACAAGACGATCGCCTGTTACGGCCGCGCGTCGACCCGCGATGACCACACGACACGGGTCGGTGACGGAACGGCTCGACTCATTCCAGATGGAGTTCCATCAGCCAGCAGGGCCCGACCCGGCTCGCCGGTCATGCCGGGCGCAGGGGCTCGAGCAGAGTGAGCGCCGCATGAGCCAGTTTTCCCTCCGTCGGGGGCATGGCGCTGAGGCTGCGCAGTCGTTCGTTGCGCTGCTCCAGGGCCTGGGCGGTGGTGGGGAAGAGGGTGGCGCCGCCCTGGCCGACCAGCTCCTGGTTGGCGGTCACGAACTGCCGGGTGTCGCGTTCGTAGGCGGCAAAGCCCGCACCGTGACCCCGGTCCACGAGGGAGCCGGCGAGCATGTACGCGCCGACGAGCGCGAGGCTGGTGCCCTGGCCGGTGAGGAATGAGGGCGCGTACGCGGCGTCGCCGACCAGCGCGACCCTGCCGCTGGACCAGCGGGGCATGCGGATCTGGCTGACCCCGTCGAAGAACAGGTCCTCCGCCTCGCGCAGGGCGGCCAGCATGCCCGGGACCTCCCAGCCCGCGTTGGCGAAGGCCTCGGCGACCAGGCCGCGTTGGGCCTGCGGGTCCCGGAAAGCGTCCATGGGCGGCTCCGGCCGGGCGAAGTTCAGGAAGGCGTGTACCTCGTCGTCGTCCCCCACGGCGTAGAGTGCCGCGGCCCTGCCCGGGGCGTTCCACATGACGGTCTCGTGGGAGAGCCCGAAGGTGTTGCGCATGGTGAACACAGCGAAGCAGTAGCCGAGGTAGCGGTGGAACTGCTTTTCGGGGCCGAACAGCATCTCCCGGGTGCGCGAGTGCATGCCGTCCGCACCGAACACCATGTCGAACGTACGGCTGCCGCCCCCGCGGAAGGTGACGTCGACCCCGTGGTCGCTCTGGTCGAGGGTGTCGATGGAGTCGTTGAACAGGAACTCCACATCGTCACGGACCGCCGTGTACAGCGCTTCCGTCAGATCTCCGCGCCGTACCTCCAGGTCCCGTCCCGCGACGCCGCCGGTGACGGCATGCGGGTGCAGGGAAGTCACCTCGCTGCCCTCCGAGTCGAGAAAGGTCAGCCGCCGCAGGTCGATGTGCGCCTCCCGCAGCCGCGGCAGGATCCCCATTCTCCGGACGACTTCCAGTGCGGTGCCGCGCACGTCGATGGGATAGCCGCCCCCACGCAGGGTGGGCGCCTTCTCCACGACCGTGACCGCGTATCCGTAGCGGTTCAGCCAGAACGCGAGGGCGGGCCCCGCGATGCTGGCCCCGGATATCACGACCTTGCGCTTCGGCGTGCTGCGGACATCCGTCCCCTGATCGGTGAGCGTCATGCCTTGACTCCTTTGGTCATGGTGCGAGTGACGAACAGGGCCAGCGACGTGATGACGCCGGCTATGACGAAGCCGGTGACGTAGGCCGATTCGGCCGCGACCTCAGACCCGGAAGGGGTTGCGGCAGTGAGGAGCGCACCACCGAGCTGCCCGCCCACGGCGTAGCCGAGTACGCGGCTCACCAGGATCAGGCTGGTGGCGATGCCGGTGTCCTTGGCATCGACGGCCGTGGCGGTGCTGGTCATCATCGCCGTGACGCACAGGCCGTTGGCCAGCGCGATCAGCGCCTTGCCGACGACGACGTGCCAGACCTCGGTGTGCACGGACGCCAGGACGACCAGGGAGACGGCCATCATGACGACCCCGGTGTTGACCACGGCACGCGGGCCGAAACGCCGGTCCCCGATCCCGCCGAGCGGCCCGGCCAGCGTCGCGGCGACGGCGCCGGGCAGCAGGAAGAAGCCGATCTCGGTGGCGCTGGCGCTGAATCCGTACCCGTCGCCGCGCTCGTCGAGCAGCTGCGGAACGAGATAGACCGCCATCGAGGTGCCGAGGCAGATCACGAATGTCAGCGCACACGCCTTCCAGATCGCGGGTCGTGCCAGCATGTGCAGATCGATCATCGGAGAGGCCGCACGCCGTTCGACGGACACCCAACCGGTGACGAAGACGGCCAGAAACAGGACGAGGGCGCCGAACACGAGTGGTTGCGAGGCCGCTTCGGGCGCCAGCGCGAGTACGAGCATGAGCGTGACCAGCATCCCGCTCAGGAGCAGCAGGCCGGGCCAGTCGATGCCGGCGTCGTCCGACCCGCCCGGCTGATCGGACGGCATGAGCCTGTCCACAAGCAGGGTGGACCCGATGACCGCGATCGTGGGCAGCGCGAACATCCAGTGCCGGGAAAGCCCTTCCGCTACCGGCCCGGCCGACAGCATGCCGACCATCCCTCCCCCGACGAAGAGTCCGCTGACCACCCCGATGGCGACCTTCGACTCTCCCGGGGGCAGGTTTTTGCGCACGACGATGAACGACAGGGGAAGCGCGCCCACCATCGCCCCTTGCAGCACCTGCCCGAGCAGCAACACGGGCAGGTTCGGGGCCAGGGCGGACACCGTGCCGCCGACCGCGACGACCGCCATCAGCCGGATCAGGACCCGTTTCCCGCCGTAGCGGTCGCCGAACTTGCCTGCCAACGGCGTGATGAGTGCCCCGGTGATGAGGAGCACGATGCTGAGCAGCGCCCCTTCGGACTGGCTCATGTCCAGTTCGCGTTCCAAAAGCGGGATCGTCGGTGACACCACCGACTCCAGAGCGCCGGTGGACAGTGCCAGTAAACCGAGGGCTCCGACAGCGGCCTTCCCGATGGGGACCGGGGGAGCCAGGGTTGTGGTCATGAGGGTCCTTTCCGTCATTGCCGGGTGAGGAAGGGGGCAACGGGGGGTACGCACGGCATGTGGCGCTGCCGCCCGGATGGGTTAGGACCAGCGGCGCAGCGCGGCCCGGGCCGGCAGCGTGACTGCCAGCTGGGCCAGGCCGCCGACGGCGACCGCGAAGCATCCGTACACCAGCGGGGGCACGTACGGCATGTCACCGGTCACGCCGCTCATCATCGGGATCAGCGTGGCCGCGGCGATCGCGGAGCCGAGGAGCAGACCCACCACGGCGACCAGCAGGCCCTCCCAGCGGAGCATCGTCATCACCTGACGCCGGGTGGAGCCGACCAAGCGCAGCAGGCCCAGCTCGCGGCGGCGGTCCAGGACCGTCATCACCAGGGTGTTGACCGCGGCGACGGCGGCGAACCCGCCGAGGACCGCGGCCATGGTGTTGTTCATCCAGGCGCCCAGCTTCGCGTCGCGGTTCTGCTCGGTGGCGTAGCCGGAGGCGTCGATGACCTCGCCCAGGGCGGTGAGCGACTTCTCCGAGCCGCCCCGTACCAGCAGCGTGCTGTCGAAGCCCGAGGTGACGTGCCCGGTCAGGGACGCCCGGTCCATGGTCACCGTGGCCAGGCCGAGGCCGCGGCCGTAGACCGCGATGATCTCGGGGCTGACCTCCGTCCCGTCGGGGAGGTGGAGCGGGAGCCGGTCGCCCACACCGGCGTCCGCCGAGGTCGCCAGGGTCTTGTCGATGGCGATACGCCCCTCGCCGAGCCGGTCGAGGCTGCCGTCGTGTACGTCCAGGTCCTGCACCTTCGCCAGCTCGGCGCCAGAGCCGGTGACGCCCTGGGCGGCCGCGCCCTGAAGCGACTTGAACTCGCCGGAGCCGGTCGGCACCAGCACCTGCGTGTTCAGCAGCCCGATGGCCGCCTCCACGCCCGGCGCGCGGGCGGCGCGTGCCACCGCGTCTACCGGGAGCCCGGCCGGGTCCGTCACCACGTGGTCCGCGGTGATGCCCGCGCGCAGCTGCTTGTCGGCGGCGTGGGTCTCGCTCGTGTGCATGAACACGAGAGTCGAGGAGAAGGCCACGGCGAGCACGATCGGGGTGATCGCGGAGGCGAGGCGGCGGGCGTTGTCACGGGAGTTGGCGGCCGCGAGCTCGGCGGACGGACCCGCGCCGCGCAGCGGGAGGCCGAACAGGCCGGCGCACAGCCGTGCCACCAGCGGGCCGAGCAGCCCGACGGCGAGCATGAAGAGCAGGACGACGCCGAGGGCGGCGCCGGCCGCGTCGTCTCCGGCGGAGCGGGCGGACACGCCGGTGAGGATCGTGCCTCCGACGAGGGCGCCGACGCCGAGGAGGATACGGACCAGACCGGGCCGCAGCCGCTCCACCGACGCGTCCGACAGCGCCTGTCCGGGCTTGATTTTCGCGGGCCGGTGCCCGGCCATCCAGCCTGCGCCGAGCGCGGTGAGCAGCCCCATGACGACGGCGGCGAGCAGCGCAAGCCCGGAGACGTGCAGGTTTACGGCGCGCGGGATGGCGCCCCGGTCCTGGAGCTGCCCGAACCACCAGTGGGCGAGCCCGATGCCGGGCAGGCAACCGATGATCCCGGCGAGCGGCGCGACGAGCAGTGCTTCGGAGGCGACCGCGCGGCGGACCTGCCGCGGGGTGGCGCCGACGGCGCGCAGCAGGGCGAACTCGCGGGCCCGCTGACCGACCGAGAGCGCGACGGCTCCGGCGGCCGTGAAGACCGCGACGATTGCGGCGATGGCGCCGAAGGAGCCGCCGATTCCGAAGAGCGTCACCTTGGCGTACCCGAGACCCGGGTCCTCGACGGCACCGCGGTCGTCGCCGGTGTGGACCTGGACGCCTGAGCCGGCCAGGGCTTGCTTCACGGCGCCGGCGAGGGCGTCGGCGTCGGTACCGTCCTCCGCCAGCACGACGACGGCGTCGGCCTTGCCGGGATGCCCGGCGAGCATGGGGGCCTGGGTGTCGGCGAACCAGGTCAGGGCACCCGCGTCGCCAAAGCCGCGGGCGGTCTCCGCAGGGCCGGCCTCGGCGACGCCGGCGACGCGGAAGTCCTGCCGGCCGGCGGCGGTCTCCAGTACGACGGTGTCGCCGACCGCGGCGTGCGCGGCGCGGGCCGTTCCCGCGTCGAGGACGACTTCCCCCTCGCGTGGTGCGGAGCCGGTGGTCAGCGAGGTGCCGGTGAAGGTGTGCGAGCCCCATCCGTGCCCGGTGAGCACACCCCCCGGAACAGTCAGTGCACGGGCGTCGGCGTCCGTCGCGCGCACCGGGAAGGTGAAGTCCGCGACGGCGGTGGCCGCACCCGGTGCCCCGGCGGCCTTCGCAGCCACCCCGGCGTCCATCCGTGCCGTGTCCGGCAGGGGCGTCGCCTCTTTTTCGCGGTCCTCGCCGCTGCCGGTGACGACGTACGTGTTCTGGTCCGCCGCCGCGACGACCGGCGCGTTCGCGTACCGTTCGGGCGGTACGGAGGCGCGCAGGCTGGTTTCGAGCAGGATTCCGCAGGCCGAGACGATCAGTGCGGACATCAGCAGCGCGAAGAAGGTCCCCGCGAAGGACGCGGGCTTGAAGCGAACGGCCTCACGGGCGAGTCCGTTGGGGCGCCTCATGCCGCCACCCCCGTCATCGCACCGGAGCGGGAGGCGCGCGAGGTGAGCACGGCCATCCGTGCCGCGATCTGCTCCGCCGAACCGCGCTCCAGGTGGTCGGCGAAGGCGCCGTCGGCGAGGAAGAGCACACGGTCGGCCCAGGCGGCCGCGGCCGGGTCGTGGGTGACCATGACAACGGTGGCACCCAGAGCGTCCACCGCGTTGCGCAGCAGGCCGAGGACCTCGGCGGCGGTGCCGGTGTCGAGGGCGCCGGTGGGTTCGTCCGCGAAGATCACGTCGGGGCTGGTGACCAGGGCGCGGGCGACGGCCACGCGTTGCTGCTGACCGCCGGAGAGCTCTCCGGGCCGGCGCTTCGCCTTGTCGGCGAGTCCGACCTGGGCGAGCACCGCCTGCGCCTGGCGCCGGTCCTGGCGCTGCCCGGCCAGGCGCATGGGCAGCAGCACGTTCTGTTCCACGGTCAGCGACGGCAGCAGGTTGAACGCCTGGAAGACGAAGCCGAGGCTGCTGCGGCGCAGCTCGGTGAGCTCGTTTTCGCTCATGCCGGTGATCTCCGCGCCGCCGAGGCGCACGGATCCCGCCGTCGGCCGGTCGAGCCCGGCAGCGCACTGCAGGAAGGTGGACTTGCCGGACCCGGACGGGCCCATGACCGCGGTGAACGTGCCTCGCGGCAGGGCGAGGTCGATGCCCGCGAGGGCGTGCACCGTGCCCGGCCCGCGGCCGTACTGCCGCCACACGTCGCGGAGTTCGACGGCGAGACCGGGTGTGGCGGCCGCAACCTCGGGCCGGTTGTCCGCCTTCTGCCGCCTGCCCCTGCGTAGCCTCATGTCCCGTCTCCCTCTCCCGTGCACTTTGTGTGACGGGTGAAGAGTGCGGGGACGGCCGAGTGCCGGGCGTCATACCGGGGAGCCAATGTGGGGGTGCTACCGCGGTAGGGGGTGGAGGAGGGGCCGGGGGGCCTAGTCGCCCGGAGCGACCAGCCCCGACTCGTAGGCGAAGACCACCGCCTGGGCGCGGTCGCGCAGGCCAAGCTTGGTCAGGACGCGGCTGACGTGCGTCTTCACCGTCTGCTCAGCCAGCACCAGCGTCTGCGCGATCTCCCTGTTCGACTGCCCGCGGGCCACCAGCGTGAGGACCTCGGTCTCGCGTTCCGTCAGGCCTTTGAGCCGCAGCGCGGGCTTGCCGCGGGCGGCGGGACGCTGCTTGGCGAAGTCCGCGATGAGGCGGCGCGTCACGGAAGGGGCGAGCAGCGCGTCACCCGAGGCCACGACGCGGACCGCCGCGATGAGGTCGGCCGGCGGCGCATCCTTGAGGAGGAACCCGCTCGCGCCCGCCCGGAGCGCCTCGTAGACGTAATCGTCGACGTCGAAGGTGGTGAGCATCAGGACGCGCGGCCGGTGTGTCACACCGGGTGCCGGCTCCAGGAGGCGGCGTGCGGCCTCCAGCCCGTCCATCTCGGGCATCCGCACGTCCATCAGCACGACGTCCGGGTGGGTACGCCGGCTCAGCTCGACGCCCTGCGCGCCGTCGGGGGCCTCGCCCACCACGTCGATGTCGCTCTGGGCGGCCAGCAGGGCGGCGAAGCCGGCCCGCACCATGGCCTGGTCGTCGACGATGATGACGCGCGTCGTCACGTGAAGTCCTTTTCAGTCACGGAAGTTCAGGGGAAGTCGGGCGGCGACCCGGAAGCCGCCGTCCGGCAGCGGCCCGGTGTCGAGGCTGCCGCCGACGAGCCGCACCCGCTCGCGCATGCCGACGAGGCCGTGCCCGGTGCCGCCCACCTCGAGCGGCCCGTTGGGCGGCTGGGGCGGCGGTCCGTTGACGACCAGGACGGTGAGCCGCGCACCGTCCCGCGGATCGGACTCCGTCACCGACAGCGACACCTGCGTGCGGGCACCCGGCGCGTGCCGGACGACGTTCGAAAGAGCCTCCTGGACGATCCGGTACGCGGACAGGCCGACCGCCTCGGGCACCTCGACGTCGCAGGGGGTGAACTCCACCGGCCCGCGGGCCCTCGCCGTCACTTCCACCAGCTGTCCGATCTGCGCCAGGCCCGGCTGGGGCACGAGCTCGCCGTGCGCCTCCTCGTTGCGCAGCACGCCGAGAAGCCGTCGCATTTCGCCGAGCGACTCGCGCGCGGTCGCCGCGATGGACGTGAACTCCTTGCGCACGTCCGGCGGCAGCCTGTCGAGGCGGTACTCCGCAGTGTCCGCCTGTACCGTGATGACGGACATGTGGTGTGCCACCACGTCGTGCAGCTCGCGGGCGATCCGGGCGCGCTCCTCTAGCAGCGTCCGCCGGCCACGTTCGGCCTCGCTGATCGTCTCCTGCTCGACCAGCCTGCGCTGCACCTCGGACCGCTCGCGCAGCGCACCGCCCAGCAGGAGCGCGACGCCCCCGAGGATGGTGAACAGCAGGCCCATGGCGCCGAAGCCATGGGGCGCGACGAACCCCAGGGCCACGTTCGCGGCGGCCGTGGCCAGCCACACCAGCAGCAGTGTCCGGCGCCGCTCGAGCAGCCCCAGGGCGAAGCAGATGCCGACGTACCCGACGATCTCCATGGGCGGGAATGGCCACAGCAGCCGCTCCGGGAAGTCGACGGTGAGCAGGGCGAGCGCCCCGGCGACGTCCGCGACGAAGACCACGTACCAGGCCTGCAGCGGCCGTACGACGGCGAGCAGCAGCGGCGCGGCCTGCGCGATGGCCAACCCGCCGGCGACGCCTCCGGTCAGGCCGTAGTCGGCGGTGAGGACCACAATGGTCGTGGGCAGCAGGGCGACGCACAGCACGAATGCCACGGCCCACGGCAGCAGCCGCACCCATCGCTGCGAAGCCCCCGCGAGCAGTGCGCGCGTGCGTTCCTCCCCCACTGAGGTCATGGGCACCAGCCTATGTGCGCCGCGACGGCGTCCGCAGTGGCGCAAGGCGTCGGCTCCTCATATGTCGGCCAGGTCGTGCCGTGGGTGAGCAGCTGCGCGGTGGCAAACGAGTTTGTCTCGTTTTCGGGCAGCATCTGGCGGGTTACATGGGTTTCATGAATACATTGCGGGCGTTCGGGCGGGTGGCCTCAGTGGTGCAGGGCGTTTTGCCGTCTGGGACGGGGCCCGGCCGGATTCTGTCGGCCATGGACCGGCTCGAGCGCTACCCGGGAGCCGACGGGCTCATCGACGAAGTACGGCGGGCCGTGCGAGCAGTCCCCCTTGGACGTGGCCGGGACTTCTTGCACGGGCGCTGGCTGGGACACCCGATCCACCCGCTGATGGTCCAGGTTCCCATCGGCACCTGGCTTTCGGCGGCTGTACTGGACCTGCTACCCGGGGCACGGCGGCACGCGCGCGCCCTGGTGGGGGTGGGTCTGGCGGCTGCGCTTCCCGCTGCGGTGGCCGGCTGGAACGACTGGGCCGAGCTGCGCCGTCCACACATGCGCGTCGGCTTGGTCCACGCTGCGACCAACCTCAGTGCAGTCGCGCTCTATGCGGGCTCGTTCGCCGCCCGGTCTCAGGGGCGTGTTCGCCTGGGCAAGGCGCTGGGGTTCGCCGGGCTGTCAGCCATCGGCATCGGCGGCGCTCTGGGCGGTCACATGGCCTACCGGCAGGCATCCGGCGCGAACCATGCCGAGCAGGTCCCTTATCTGGTGAAGCCTGGCTGGCACAGGCTTGGCGCTATGGCCGATATCCCGGTGGGCGAGCCCGTTCGCCGCCGCGTCAACGAGGTGCCGGTCGTCGTTGTCCGTGAGGCCGGCGGGAGTGTCCACGTGCTGGCCGACCAGTGCAGCCACATGGCCGGCCCGCTGTCGGAGGGCGAGGTCCACGACGGATGCATCCGCTGCCCCTGGCACGGCAGTGTTTTCCGGTTGTCGGACGGCTGGAACGTCGGCGGCCCGGCGACCGCGCCGCAGCCCGCCTTCGACACCCGCATCGTCGGCGGACACCTGGAAGCACGGCTGGCAGACGCGGAGAAAGCCGGTCCCGGCACAGGAGACCGCCCCGCAGACGAGCACCCCACGGGCAACGACGTCGCAGCGAGCTGAGTGCCGCGGGCAACAACGCAGCGCCGCAAGGGGCGGTCAACGCGATCAAACGACTGACGTCGTGGGAACCGCCATCAACATCCATCGGCCGCGGGTCGACAGGAGCAGGCCGGTCTCCAGTCGGTCAGTGCCAACTCGGCACCGCCGTCGTACCGCAGCAACGACCAGGCAAGCCGCCAGCACCGCGACCCCTGCTACCGCCACCGTCCGGCTGCTCGGAGCGTGGGAGCCGACGGCGAGAGGTCACGGACCCGGTCGAGCGCGCTGAGCGGAACACCAGCCAATGCGTTGACGGGAGGTCGACGTGACACCGCTGAGTGCGGGTGGGATCGACGTTTCAACTCATCAGCGTAGGCGCCTCGTTGTTTCCCATCCTGCCGCACCCGACCTCCCGCACGCCCTGGTCGAGTGGGTAACCATGCTTATCATCACCGTGAGGGTGACCGCCCGTGCATGCTCCTGCCTCACCAGCGTGCTCTCGTCGGCCTGGTCTACCTTCGCAGGCACGACACGCTCGCGCAGATCGCCGCCGACTTCAGAACGCCAGGAGCGTACCCGTCCTCGCCGACCGCGCCTACATCGGGGCCAGCTGGCGTAGCTGAAAACTTCTCTGATCACGACGAGTTCGACGCCCCGTTCCAGCAGCAGGGTGATGGTGGAGTGGCGGAGGTCGTGGCAGCGAATGCGGAGGAGCGTGGCGAAGACGCGGGTGAGATTGGTCGGGTCGATCGCTCTGCCCTGCGCGGTGGTGGACGCGGCGAGTGGGGAGGGTGATGCGGCGTTCGGAGGCCCGTGTTTTGGTGGCAGCGTGGTGAGTCCGCCAGAGTTGGTGCGTTGGGGGGTTCGGCGGATGGCGGCGGTGCCTGCGTCGAGAGCCAGGCACTCCACGGGTCGGCGGCGTTCTGGCACACGCATTCGGACGTCGGACTGGCTCACGAAGCGCCTGTGACCCGTCTGCCCCGGCTGTGCAGAGCGGGCCAAGGGCCTGCTGACCTGACGTCTCCTTGCCAACATGCAGCGATACAAGGTGTCCGGCTTAATAAGCTCTTGCCGGGTTGTCCGGATGCCGTACGGTCTGGAGCATCGGTCACGCGGAAAGCTCTGCCGGTTTCATGAGTGTTCCCTATCCGGTGGACAGGCGGAGCTGAGGCGGGGGTCACGCTGCAAATGGAGGTCACATCGTCCGTGGGGAGCGTGTGGCCCGTGACGGTGGTGAGTCCGGCGAAAAGGGGGAGACGTATGTTCGTTCACTCTGATCGTTTACCGCTTGCTCCTGCGGTCCCGCAGGGAAGGATCACTCAGAAGCCGTGGGGGATCAGCCGTATGGCGGCCTACCCGACGATGGCTCCCGGGTATGCCAGGGTCGAACTGGATCCGACCACGCAGGCCGCCGTCTATTTCGACTTCACCGGTCAGGTTATGGAGATGCCGGGACACGGCACCAGCACGGGCACGAGCCCTGCCACGGGGACCAGCCCCGACGGTAACGGCTCCACGCAGGACAGCGACACGGGCAGTGACGCCGACCAGTGAGTGACCCAGGTCCGGTGCTGGTCGTCACCAGCCTGCACGATCCCACCGCCGACGTGGTGATCCGCGAACTGCACGACCGGGACGTCCCGGTCGTGCGACTGGATTCAAGTGACTTCCCTGCGTCGCTGTCGGTGGAAGCCGAAATCAGCGGTCACGGTATGCGCGGCCACCTTCACACGCCGTCCCGTACCGCGGATCTGGCCAACGTACGTGCCCTGTACTACCGCCGCCCGACCGGCTTCGCCTTCCCGCACCTTGACGAGCAGGATGCCCGGTTCGCCCTCACTCAGGCCAGGTACGGGCTCGGCGGAGTTCTCGCGTCACTGCCCGACTGCCTCTACGTCAACCACCCGCACCGCATCGGCGACGCCGAGTTCAAGCCCTCCGGACTGGCGGCAGCGGTGGACGCCGGCTTCCAGGTGCCTCCCACACTCGTCACCTCCCGTCCGGACGCCGCCAAAGCGTTCATCAAGCGGCACGGATCAGTCGTCTACAAGCCGCTGCACAACCCGGTGTACCTGGTCGACGGCGTCTCCCACGTCGTCAGGATCGCCGAGGTGACCGCCGAGGACATCGACGACGATGTGGCCGGCACCGTGCACCTGTTCCAAAAGCGCGTGGCCAAGACGGCGGACGTGCGCGTCACCGTCATTGGCTCTCACATCTTCTGTGTCCGCATCGACTCCGACCTCCTGGACTGGCGCACTGACTACAGCCGCCTGTCCTACAGCCCGGTGAAGCCGCCCCGAGGAATCGAACACAGACTCCGCCGGTACATGCACCATTTCGGGCTTGTGTTCGGTGCCTTCGACTTCTGCGTAGGCGAAGACGGCACGTGGTGGTTCCTGGAATGCAATCCCTCCGGCCAATGGTACTGGCTGGAACCTGAAACCGGTCTGCCGATGTGCGCGGCCCTGGCAGACCTACTGGAGAGGAAAACGTGAACGACCAGGACCACCTCAGCAAACAACTCATCGGCGTGCTGACAGCCAACGGCGTCCTGCGCACGCACGCATGGAGCCGCGCCGCCGAAGCGGTCCCCCGACACGAATTCCTACGCGGCGGGTTCTTTCGCCGGGTGGACAACACGGTGCCGACGGCGTGGGCACCTGTTTTAGAATGGGAAGCTGGCTGGCTCGAAGCCTGCTATACGGACGAGTCCTTGGTGACCCAGATTGCAGGCACCATCGTGCCAAGAGACATCCGCGGTCACATCATGCGCCAGCCAACCAGTTCCAGCACCCTCCCCTCCCTCGTCCTGCGCATGCTGGAAGACCTGCACGTCGAACCGGGAAACCGGGTCCTGGAAATCGGAACGGGCACCGGCTACTCAACGGCACTGCTCTGCGCACGACTGGGCGAGCAGAACGTCACCTCGATCGAGTACGACGAAGACGTGGCCGCGCAAGCACGAACGGCCCTCGGACGACTGGGCTTTTACCCCACGCTTGTCAGCGGCGACGGCCTGCTCGGTTATGACGACGGGGCACCGTACGACAGAACCATCGCCACGTGCGGCGTGCAAACAGTGCCCTCTGCCTGGATCGAACAGACCCGGCCCGGTGGACTGATCCTGACGCCTGTCGGCGGATGGCTCAACGCCTGCGAACTCGCACAACTGACGGTCCACGACGACGGCAGCGCTTCCGGCCCGCTCCTGAGCGGCCACGTGAGTTTCATGCTGGCCCGACCACACCTGCCGCGTCCGCTCGGACTGCTTCCCGACCTCAGCGCGGGCAAAGAACGCGAGACCACCACAGGGGCCGATGCCTTGAACGACTGGACAGCCCGCTTCATCCTCCAATGCGCCGTGCCGCGTGCACAGCAACTGACCGTGGAACGCGACGGCCACACCGAACACGTACTGATCGACGTCGAGTCCAGTTCATGGGCTGCCCTCCACGAGGACAACGGCCGCTGGGTTGTACGACAGGACGGCCCCGACGCCCTCTGGGATGCGGCCGAAGAACACCTCGGCCGCTGGCACGCCGTTGGCAAACCTGCGGTGGAGACGTTCACCCTTACCGTCACCCCCGATGGCAGGCAAACCGTCCACTGGTGAATGACTTCCCCGCTCGACCATCACGACATGGTCGTACTCCGGTCCCTTGGCGGTGGAGGCCGGCACCAGGGTGAGGCGGGCTCGGCGAGTGGGGCCCAGGTGGCGGTGACCACAGCCACCTGGGCCCCGGCGGCGGCGTGCTGGGCAAGCACGCCGCCGGTGAGGAGGGACTCGTCATCCGGGTGAGCGAAGACACGAGCAGACTGGGCAACACGGGGCAGCCAGGACGGTGGCCCTGTCCGGCCGGGTAGGGGCGGAGGATGGACGGGCGTCCTGCGACCGAGATTTTTACTCGGCGGACGAGCGCAGTAGTTGGCGGATCTTGCTTCCGTAACGCCGTGTTGTTGAGCCGTGACACGCTAGTTGGAACCTGGCCGGGAGAACTGGAACCAGTGCGGTCGGCGCCGCTCAGGCCCTGTCCGGTCGGTCTTGCCGGACAGGGCCTGAGCGACGGTGGCGTCGATCCGAAGCCGGTCGGCCGGTGTGACACCGGCGGGTCCCCCGGAGTTTGCCCCCGACACTGCCCCTGTGGTCCTTGCGCGGCCCACGGCATCCGCCGTAGACCGGCATGGACACACAGCGACCGCGGTGCGAACCGCCTGTCCAGGAGGTGGATGTGCACGCGCATGGCCCGAAACCGCGGAGCGAGTCCGAGCGCCGCGACCGCGGCCGATCGACCGCACGGCGGCAGTCCGCGCCGCCGGACCCCCGCTCGCTCGCCGCGCTGCAGCGCAGCATCGGCAACGCGGCCGTCGTCCGACTGGTCGGGCGGCACCTGGAGCCGGAGGAGGCACCGGTCCAGCGCTCGACGGTCCACCAGGTACTGCGGTCGCCGGGCCGTCCGCTGGCCGACGGCGTGCGGACGGAGATGGAGGCCCGCCTGGGCGCCGACTTCAGCAGCGTGCGGCTCCACGACGGCCCCGCTGCGGCCCGCTCGGCGGCCGAGATGAGCGCCCGCGCCTACACCTCCGGCGAGCACGTCGTGATCGGCCACGACGGCGGCGACAAGCACACCCTGGCACACGAGTTGACCCATGTCATCCAGCAGCGGTCGGGCCCGGTGTCCGGCACCGACCACGGGGACGGACTGTCGGTCAGCGACCCCGGCGACCGGTTCGAGCGCGCCGCCGAGGCGAACGCCGTCCGGGCGCTGAGCGGGCCCGTGCCCGAAGCCGCCGTCCAACGGGCCGCCGCCCACTCCCCGTCCGCAGCGCCGGAGCTGCCGGTGCAGCGGGCGTTCACCGGCGCTCCGTACGTCACATACGGCGGGGTGAACGGCAACGGCGTCGGGATCTGCTGGGCATGCGGGACCAGCTGCTGGCGATCATCGGCGGCCGGGAGGGGCGCGTGATGGCGTTCTCCGCGTTGGCGGACGCGACCAGCGTGCCTTCCGTTGGCCGGGCCACCATCGTCCGGCTGCTCTGGCACCGCGAACTTGACGTTGATCTGGGCAGCCCCTTGCGCGACAGCTCGCTGATCTGGGGGGGCGTGATGGCGGCGCGGGCGTTTTTGCAGATCGCACCGGGCAGGCGGGTCGCGCTCAGCGACGTCGAGTGGACGGTTGGGGATGTCCACGGCCAGTTCGGACGGCTCGTGCCCGTGGATGGCGGCGGTCACGCTGAGACCCGCTCCTTCCGCTGGCTCATCAACCACGCCGACCTGCGACTCCTTCCGGCTGCCGAAGTGCCTGGGCGGCCGGCGCCGGTCTCACGGCAGCCGAGGACGCTGGCCGACCTGACTGCTCGTCGAGACTCCCGAGGCTGCCGCACACCCCGAACTGCAGCAGATCGAGTACTCGCTGAGGACGTCCCAGCTCAGCGTTGTCGAGAACAACAGCGGTGGCTACAACGCTGTCGATGCTGACGGCAATTGGGTGTTCCGTGCGCCGAGGGCGCAGATGTGGAATTCGGCGGGCTCCAGCGTCACCCCACCGATGGTGGAGAAGTCATCCCTGAGCGCTGCCGCCTCGTCGGAGCCTGGTGAGGGGGCCGACGACGGCGACCCCGGCGTCGAACCGATGGCCGGTGACATGGTGAAGCCGATGGACGTCACGGTTGACGACGATTCGCTCACGGTCACGCCCGACCCGGGTCTGCTGGCGGACACCGAGGCGCAGCACTTCCCGCTCTCTATCGATCCCTTGGTGACCTGGGGGGAGGCTGAGCGAACCCTGTTGAGGTCGGACGGCTATGAGTCCTACGGGTGGGGCAGCGGAGACGACAACCTGGGCAAAGGCGTCGGCAGGTGCGGCACCTGGGGTGGCTACTACTGCGGACCGGGTTACACGCAGCGCCTGTTCGATGTGAGCTGTTCGTGGGGGGGGGCGAGCGAGCAGCGGGAGCGTCGTGACGTTAGGTGTACTGAGAGGGCGTGCATCGCAAACGGTCCAGGTTGGCGTAGAGGGCGCGCACGAGGCGGGCACGATTTTGTACACAGCGCCTCGTGCCCTCCGGCTTCAGGGACAACCGACCGTCCGCCTCGCGCAGGACCACGTCGGCGAGCAACCGGGGCTCGCTGCCTCTCGGCCACTGGCCGACGCAGCGCTCGACGCCGGCCATGACCGCGCGAGCGTGACCGGTCAACTGGAGGGCGATCTGCTCATAGTCGCGCGGTGTCAGTGGGTCAGAACCCGCCCACGTGAGGACGGTTTCGACGAGCCTCTCATATGGTTCACGGTCAAGCGGAAGGTGCCCTTCGAACAGACCGTCAGGGTCGTGCAGAACCGTGTGTGTGCTGGTGTGCGCACAGAGCCTGGCAGCGCGGGCTCGACCGGGCGGTTGGTCGGCGGTGGTCTGCGGGTATTCCGTGTCGTCGTCGGACATGTCGTTCCAGCCGGTGGTCTGCTCGGCAAGGAACCGAGCGAAGGTGTGGGCCGTTCGGGCGAGCAGGGCCGGGGAAGGATTGCAGCGGGCGCAGGAGACGGGTCTGCAGCCTTGAGAGGCCGGGACGGCGGTATCCGTGGGTAAGCGCATGCGTCCTTCCCAATACATCGTTCCGTCACGAAGATGTTACAGAGCGTCAGGGGTGATCGGTAGGGGGCGCCCCCGGCCCGGATCGCGGTGTCGGCGGTCGACGGCTGCGCCGACTCCGCAGTCTGACGGGCAACTCCTTCGGTGGTCCCGGACAGGCGGACACCAGACGTATGTCCACTTTGAGTGATTACTCTGGATTCTGTGGACTCGCATCCGACTCATCCGGGCAGCGGCGACCGGACGCCGCCGTCTTTCGGGGTGCGACCGGAGATTCTGGCCTCCTGGCAACGCTCACAGTCGCTCGGCATTGACCGTGACCGGGCTGCCCTGCCGATCGACGACAACCTGGATCCCGACGCGCGACTGATGAGGGCGGCCGCTCCGGTGCTGGACCGCTTGTACGAGCAATTCTCCGGCGTGCCGGTGACCGTGGCGCTGGCCGACTCGCAGGCGCGCATCGTGCATCGGTGGGGTGGCCCGGCAGGGTTGAAGCTGATGGACGCGGCCTCTCTGGTGCCGGGTGCCAATGTCGATGAGCGGTTCATGGGGACCAGCAGTGTCAGCATGGCGCTCAGCACCAGGGCGCCGTTCGTGGTCGTCGGCCATGAACACTTCCTGCACGACCTCAAAGAGCTGACCTGCATGGCCGCGCCGGTGCGCGACCCGGTGGGCGGCACTGTGCGGGGCGCGGTCAACCTCTCCGTGCCCCGGGCGCTGGCCGACCCCACCATGGCACTGATCCTGCAGGACGCCACCGAACGCATCGGGGTGCGCCTGCTGGAGATGAGCTCGGCCCGCGAGCGCGAGCTGGTGGACTCCTTCCAGCGGGCACGGGAGCGCGGCAGGCATGCCGAGCTGGACCTCAGCTCGGGGGAGCTGTCCGCACTCGTGGGACCGCCGCCCTCGCTGGCCTCGCAAGAGCGGCTGATACTGCTGGAACGCGCCATCGAGCTGATCTCCTCGACCGAGGAGACCTTCCTTGAGGTACCTCTCGCGGGTAGCCGTGTCGCCATGCTGCGCCGCCGGGAGCTGCATCACGGCGACGCGGAGGGCGCAGCCGTCGAGGTCAGCTTCGAGGACATCCGCGACAAAGGAGCACCAAGTCCAGCCATCGCGACAGCCTTCAATGGTCATCGTGCGCAGCTCATGAGCTCTCCCAGCGCGACGGAGGCGACTGCACCCAAGGCAGCAGGGGATCCGCACACGGTGACACCGGCCGACGCCTGGCTGCTGATGGTGGGCGAACCGGGCGTCGGACGCCTCGCAGCCGAGGCGCGTGGGCGGCTGTCTCTGCTGAACGAGGCAGGCAACCGGCTCGGCACCACCCTGGACATGCGGCGCACCGCCGAGGAACTCGCGGAGATCGCCGTGCCCCGCTTCGCCGACCTGGTCGTCGTCGATCTGGTGGACAGTGTTTGGACGGGCGAAGGTGCACCGCCCGGACAGTCGAGTTCCGACGCGGCGCTGCGCCGGGCGGCCGCCCGGGCCGACGGCATGGTTCCCGACGCCTGGACCGGCGGTGTGAACGAGCCGGTGCACTACCCCGCCGGCACCCCGCAGGCACGGTGTCTGGAGACTGGGCAGCCGGTCACGGACTCGGTGTGGGCCACCGTCCCGGCCGAGTCCTCGGCGGGCCGAGCACAGCCCGTCGACCTGCTCGGCGAGGGCATGCACTCCTACCTGGGTGCTCCGCTGTCCGCGCACGGCTCCATTCTGGGCCTAGCGGGGTTCTACCGCCGTGGCAGGACGAAGCCGTACGAGCAGGACGACCTGACCCTTGCGGAGGAACTGGCGGCCCGGGCCGCGATCAGCGTGGAGAACGCCCGTCACTACCGCAGGGAACATCACGCCTCCCTCACCCTGCAGCGCAGCCTGCTGCCGCAGGTCCTGCCCCAGGTCAGCGCCGTCGACCTCGCCTCCCGCTATCTGCCCGCCGACGCCGGGGCAGGGGTGGGCGGGGACTGGTTCGACGTCATCCCGCTGTCCGGGATGCGCGTGGCGATGGTCGTCGGGGACGTGCCAGGAAACGGTCTGCAGGCCGCAGCGACCATGGGCCGGCTGCGCACGGCAGTGCGAACGCTGTCCGGGCTGGACCTGCTGCCCGAGGAAGTGCTGGCGCACTTGGACGACCTGGTCAGTCGCGCCACCGGCGAAACGGCCGACGAACCGGACCCTGCCACCGGGACGACCTGCCTCTACGCGGTGTACGACCCGGCCTCCCGCAGGTGCACCGCTGCGCGGGCCGGCCACCCGCCCCCCGCTGTGGTGACGCAGGGCGGCACGGCACGGCTGATCGACCTGCCGGCCGGACCACCGCTCGGGCTCGGCGGCATCCAGCCGTACGAGTCCTCCAGCGTCGACCTGCCGACGGGCAGCCTGCTGCTGATGTACACCGACGGCCTGCTCAAAGAAGGCCGCGGCTACGGCGACACCGACGCCCGCACCGAGGAGCTTCTGGCCTCGCTGGTCGGTGCCGGTCCGCAGCTGCAAGACGTCTGCGACCGGGTGACGGACACCATGCTGCCCAACGGCGCCCACGACGACGTGGCCCTTCTGCTGGCTCGTGTGCATGCACTGCCCGAGGACCAGGTGGCGTGCTGGGAGCTGCCGGCCGAACCCTCGGCAGTGGCCCGCGCCAGAGCCCTGACCAGGGCCCAGCTCGCCGCCTGGAACCTGCCCGAGCTGGACTTCAACACCGGGCTGGTGGTCAGTGAACTGGTGACCAATGCCGTGCGGTACGGCGGCCCGGGGCCGGTGGGCCTGCGGCTGCTGCGCGACGACTCACTGATCTGCGAAGTCTCCGACCGCAGCAACTCCTCTCCCCGTATCCGGCGGGCGGCCACGACCGAAGAGGGCGGACGCGGCCTGTTCCTCGTGGCACAGTTCACCCGCAGCTGGGGAGCCCGCTACATGCCGCGGGGCAAAACGGTATGGGCCGAACTGAATCCGCACGCGCAGCAGCCTGCCCCGGAGGCGGACGAACAGGCGCTTTTCGCCCTCTTCGACGACCGCGGCGCCGACGGTTGAGACGTGCGCAGCCGCGTTGGTGCCCACCCGCCTGGCCCAGGCGACGCCCTGTGCCGGAACGTGCCGGAACCAGCGCACGACAGGCCCGATACCCGACGACAAGGGCGCGGCCATACAGTGGTTGCCGCGTGGCCGGAAGGCCGCTGCCCTGATCTGGCGGCTTCCAGGACAGCGGCAGCGATGGTGTGGACCCCGGCCGGACGGGGGAGTCTGGCCAGGGCCGCGGCCGCCACTGGGGCGGCGGGCTGCGGCCGGTGTGCCCTGCGCGTGCCTGATGCCGCGTCAATCAGTACCGGCGCACAAAGCACGGTCCACAAGCCCCCGTACGGCCCGCTCGGCGGCGAGCAGCCGCTCGTCGCTGGTGCCGTTGGCGACGACGATGACCGCGCGGTGCCCGTCTGCGGTGAAGCCGGTGCGCACCGTAAATCCCTCCAGGTCCCCTCCATGGCCCCAGGTGTCGCCGTCGCACGTCAGCGGCTGCCGCATCAGTCCCAAGCCGTACTGCAGGCCTGGGAACCCCAGTTGGAAGTTCTCGCTGACGGGCACGGTCCTGCGCATCTCCGCGAGCTGGGCAGGACGCAGCAGGTGCCCGCCGAGCAGGGCGGTGAAGAAGCGGTCCACGTCGCGTTCGGTGCCGATGAGGGCAGCTGCTGCGTCCATCCTGGAGATGTTCCTGACCGTGGTGTCCGTCCAGGTGTCCGCGCCGGGAAACAAGTGGTAAGTGTGGGCGTGCGGTGGCTTCAGGTACGGGTCGTCGCCAGGGGCATAGGTGCCGGTGAGGCCGAGCGGGCGGATGACGCGGTCGCGCACCTCCTCGGCCCAGGGCCGCCCGGTGGCCTTTTCGATGATCATGCCGGCGAGCACGTATCCGGTGTTCGAGTAGTTCCATTCGGGCTCGGGCCCATGGTCTGGTGCGGGCAGGAAGTCAGGCTGGTGACGCAACGCGCCGGCGACCAGTTGTTCGGCATCCCAGTGCTCGAATCTCGTCCGCTCGAAATCGGCTGCCGTGTTCCCGGCGTCCTCCTCGGGGCCGTAGTTGTGAATGCCGCTGGTGTGCTGCAGCAGATGCCTGACGGTGATGAGACTGCCGTCGTTGTCGTTGCCGCGAACCAGGCCCGGCAGCCACCGCTCGACGGTGTCGTCCAGAGACACACGTCCCTCGGCGACGAGTTGCAACACCACAGTGGCCACGAACGTCTTGGTGACACTGCCCATTCTGAACTCCGCCCCGCGCGGCACAGGGCGGCCGGTGTGCAGCTCGGCCTCGCCCGCCCGGGCCCGTACCGTGCGAGTGCCGTCGCGCACCATCACCGCAACGCCGACGAACCCGCCCTCGGCGAGGACGCGGGCCGCCTCGCGTTGGAGCTGCCGGGAGGTGAGCCGGCCGTCCGCGGAAGCCGAGGACGCCGGGTGGGAGCCGGCCGCAGTACCAGGCGCGAGTGCCGTGGACGCGACCGCGGCAGCGAGCAGAGCGACGCTGACAAGGCGGGCTCGAAAAGCCTTCTTCGTTGCCTTCATGCCCCCACACTCTGCCCAAGAGGATCGGCTGCGCCCATGGCGGCAGCCTCCGGAACAGAGGTGGGGATACCTCCAAGACGCGAGCGGCTCTGCCGATGGTGACCGAACTGCAGAATGCGGATGAGGCGAGCCATCAGCCGGACTCGGCAAGCGCATCCCCGCGTTTGGCACGGACCCGTGCCGGGTTTTGGACGGACCGCCCCGGCGCCGCGCTCACCCGGAAGATGCGGGCACCGGCCGCGTGACGCATCCGGGATGCGGCCGGCGGGCGGTTGTACACGGCTGGTCGGCCGAGGCTTCGCGAAACGACCGCGCCCGCAGTCCAGTCGGTCACCGTCCCTGCAAACGGCCCGCGTCTTCGAGACGCCGGCGCGGACGGTCCCCTCCGCGGCTGCGCAGGCTGACGTCCGCCTCGCTGAGCACCCGGTGGACGAACCCGTAAGACCGTCCGTGCGCCTCGGCGATGGCCCGTATGGAAAGGCCCTCCTCGTACTGCTTCTTCATCTCCCGCGCGATCTTCTCGCGGGCCGTGCCGGTGATCTGCTTGCCCTTGTCCATTGCTCGTCTCCTCCAGTGATCCGAACCGTCCGAGCACCGTCTACCCGCGTTGGGGGACGAGCCACGTCCAATCGGTGGCAGCGGTGGCAGCGGCAGTGGGAGAAGTCGGTCCCCGGCTGTCACCGACCCGGTCACACCGGGTGAGCGTGCCGTCGAGTAGGACGTCCTCGGGACCGGTAGCCCGCAGGACCCGCGTGTCGGCTGGTCTTCGCCGCCCCGTCCGCATCTGTCGCTAGCGTGACCGGGACAGCGGCCGGGCTTCCCCGGCGTGAAGGAATAGCGGCGAGGGGTGCGAACGACATGACGTTCACGCGCTGGGAGGACCGGTCCGTCATCGTGACCGGGGGCACGCGGGGGATCGGACTCGGTATCGCCGAACTCTTCGCACGGCAGGGTGCCGCCGTGCTGCTCACAGGCCGCAACGAGGAGAGGGCCCGCGAAGTGGCGAGCGACATGGCTGAGGTCACCGGCGGGCAGGTCGTGGGCATGGGCGTGGACGTACGGCAGCCCGGACAGATCGAGAGGATGGCAGCCGAGGCCGAGCGGCAGTTCGGCGGAATCGATGTGCTGTGCGCCAACGCGGGGAATCCCGCAACGTTCGCTGCGCGAGCTGACCGCCGACGACGTGGACGAGGTCTTGGAGGTCAATCTCCGGGGCTCCATCCTGTCAGTGCGGGCCTGTCTGCCCGCGATGCAGCGGGCCGGCCGCGGCCGGATCGTGTTGACCTCCTCGATCACCGGCCCGACGACTGGCTACGCCGGGTGGTCCCACTACGGGGCCAGCAAGGCAGGACAGCTAGGTTTCCTGCGTGGCGCGGCTTTGGAGCTGGCACCGTACGGCATCACGGTCAATGCCGTCCTGCCCGGGAACGTGCGCACCGAAGGGCTGACCGGCCTCGGGCCGGAGTACCTGCGCCGGATGACCGACTCCATCCCGCTGGGACGGCTCGGTGAGACGCTCGACATCGCGCACGCCGTGCTCTTTCTCGCCTCCGACGAGGCTTCCTTCGTCACTGGCCAGTCCCTCACCGTCGACGGTGGCCAGACCCTCCCTGAATCCCTGGATGCCTTCACCGTACCCGCCAACCCCTGACCTGGACCGCCCGGCCTTCGGGCCCTCCATCGCCAGCGGGAACGCATGGTCGGCCCCCGGATGCGCCCCAAAGGTCCGCAAACGTGCCCGCACAGCATGGTCCCAGCCTGCTGCCTCAGCCGGTGTCGAAAGCGTTCGGTGGCCGGGGGAGGGGCAGGCGGTGATCCCCTTGGCCGCTTGTCGGTCGGCACAGCGTGGATCGCTGGTCTTGGCGGAACCAGTCGGATGGGTGCCCCCGCACGAGGTACGGCGGACGCGTGCCCGACGAGCGCCAGGGCACGGCGAGGGCCTGGCGAGCGAGGGCGACCACTGGTGGACCTGACTGGTGGACGGTCGCTTGCAGTCGGCGTCTCGCAGCGACCCGAGGCGCTGCACGGGCCTCCTCGGCGTGTGACAGGCCCTGAAGGGGCACTGAGGCTGCCGCCCGGGGGCTTGTTGCACCGTGGGTGCCGCGATGATGACGCACTGAGCGATAAGCCGCTCCGCCCCGGGGCAGCGCGCGGGAGCCGATGGTGAGGGTGCCGCGGGTCGTGCGAAGGTCTGGCAAAGGGGGAGGGCAGTCCTACCGGCGTGCTCGCGGCGGATGGCCCGTCTCGAGCGTCTTTGCCGTCACGCTGCCCCGCAGCCTCACATGCCGGTGGAACGGGTCGGTCCCTGATGGCGGTCGCGATCGCGGTTCTTGCGCCACGGGATGAGGCCGAGCAGGCCGAGCAGGCCGAGCAGGCCCCACAAGCCCATGTCGTCGTCCTCGTTCTGATTCTGCTGGGCTTGGACAGTTGCCGTGGTAAGTGGCGGCGTTTGCACAGAAGCGTTCTGGCTCATAGCCGTTCCTGCCGGTGCGAGGGCGAGCACAAGGGCGATGAGTGCTGTGCCGACGAGTTTGCGCATGGTTTCTCCTTGTGTGGGAGCTGTTTGTTCCAGCAGTCGCTGTGTCGCCTTGATCCTGTAAGGAAATTAATGCACATTTCGCCCGTATATGCATGAAAAATCTCCGACGGTGGGGTGGCAGGGGACGACTGCGTCCAGGCCGACGGGTCGCAGGACGCGCGGGACGGATTCCTGGGCGGCGGTGATGCGCGGCCATCCGCCCGCGCTGCCCGTCCGCCGGTGGGGGGGCGACGAGGATGCCGATGCCGCTGGAGTCCATGAAGGTGACGTATCGGAGGGTCGCCACGATCCGGGTGCCGGGGTCGCGTCCGGCCCGCGGGGCCTGGCTGAACCGCCCGGTGCCGTCGTGGTAGATCTCGCCCCGTACGGTCACGACGCGGACGCCGCTGGGGGGGGCTCGACGGGGGGCCAGCCGTCTCCCCTCTCGGCATGTCGCTCGCGGTCTCCTCGACTGCGCCGGGACGTGCTCAGGCGGGGCAGGCGCACGGAGTTCTGCCCGCGGGTCCAGGCGGATGCGCTCACCCGTACGGCCGCGCATGAGACCCCGGCGCATGACGGAGGGCAAAGCGGGATACCCGGCCTCGCATGAAAGCGGACGAAGGCGGCGATACCAGTGGAAAGCCAGGCTGTCGGTGACGGCTGCAATGGGCCGGACGAGTACCTGATACGGGCCGACTACGCCCTGGACGGGCGCGAAGGCTGCATCGCCCAGGCCCGCCGCCACGCCGCCGCCCTCCTCGACAGGGCCGGCGACGAGCATCGCCTGCCGATGTGCGCACGGGTGAAGGACCTGACGCTGCTGGTGGTGAGCGAACTGGTCACCAACGCGTGCAAGTACGCTCCCGGCCCGGTCCTGATGGAACTGCGCGTCAACGCCCGTGTCGTGGACGTTGCGGTGTGGGACGCCGATCCCGTGCTTCCCACCGCCCAGCTGGCCGACCCCGGCCGGATCGGCCAGCACGGCCTGGAGATCGTCGCAGCGGCCACCGAGACCCTGCTTATGGAGCAAAAACCCGACGGCAAACGCATCACGGCCCGCCTCGCCCTGTCCGCCGCACCCGTCGGCAGCCCCCTGACGTGACTCCCGCCAATCCGCGCCACGCGCAGCCGGGACTGCGCAGCACGAACGGTCGACCGCTGCCCAGCAGCCGCGCAACGCCGGCCACGTACCCGGGACCACCCCTCGTCTTTGCCCACCGGCCCGCTGGGCACTGCCCAGCGGGCCGGTGGGTGCACTGCACGGCCAGGAGGACCGTGGCGTCCGGCTCACACCGTGGTCCCCATCTCCAGGTGCGGTGTGTCCCCCGGCTGCGTAACGGTCTGCCCATAGTCAAGGCTGACCCGCACGGTCGGGGTGAGCACCGACTCCAAAAGATCTGGCGGCTTGTTGCCGATACGGCCCCCCAACCACCGATTACGCATAGTGACCGCGGCCGCGCTTTCGCGTGCCCGGGGCTCTGTTCCTATGCGGGCAGCGCCAGGATGTCAGTAGCGGCTGTTCATCGCGGCACGCACCTCGGCGAGGGTGCTGTCGGATCGTGTGAGCGCCGGGTGTCCCGTCCGCGTATGCAGCCGCATTCACCTCCTACCAGTGGCCCAGCGCTCGCACGACGGCGTCGGGCAGCAGGCGTCCGGCCATCTCGCGGTCCACCGCGTCCGCACGTTCCTGGCGGTGCGGCCCGTCCTGCCCGTCCTGTTCGGTCACGAAACCGCTCCCTGCCCGATGTGCCGCCGAGTCGGGGGAGGCAGCGGCGGAATCCTTCGGTTCGGACTGCTCTGGTACGCCCCGCCCGGCACGAGTTCGGCGGCTGCCTGCTCCAGTTCCTGCCGGCGAAGCTCGCCGCCTTCGATACAAGGGACAAGTACCGAGGCCATGAGGCCACGTTCGAGATCCACCGCCTGTCTGCCCCTTCCTGAACGCGTACGCGCACTCGCCGACCTGGCCGGCACCGCGGTGAAGGAGACCGATCAGGGGCTCGCATCGGCCGTCTACAACCAGGCCGCGCTCATCGCCTCCTGCCTCGGTCTCCCCGACCTCGCCCGCGAGCTGCGCCACCAGCATGCCGCCGCCTGCCTTCAGGCCTGCCCCTGATGCTGATGGCTTTCAGCCTCTCGCGGGAATGGACCCGTGCCCCGTAATCCACGGCGCTCCCCGGTCACCGGCCCCGCGGCGAAAGCCTCGCCCCACGCAACTGCTCGCGCACCCGGTCAGGCCAGGCTTTCGGATCAGCGCCATGTTGGCACAGGAAGGCGAACATCAGCCGTTCGAGGCCGAAGCCGACGCAGCCGCTGTGGGCGGTGGCGCCGTCGGCTTCGCGGATGTCGAAGCGCTCGGTGAAGAACGTGTCGTGGAAGTTGAAGGAGGCGGCCGCGATGGTTCGGTCGGGACCGGTTTTGAGCCTCAGTTCGTACTTGAGCTCCAGGAGGCGCTGGGACACGGTTTTCGCGATCCCGTCCTCGGCGGAGAAGAACGGGTCGTTGGCCACCTCGGCGTGGCCTTCGAGGCCAAGGTCGGTGATGAGCTCGAAGGCCAGGCCCATGAAGCGGCGGCGGGATGCGGTCACGAAGTCGCGGGATCCCATGAAGACGATCTCGCGGATCGTGAAGTCCCACAGGCGTTCCAGCGTCGTCGCGTAGCGCGATTCGAAGCGGAAGGACTTCCCTTTGGCGGTCACGACCCGGTGTCGCGAGCCGGGGAGCCGTGTCCCCTCGTGCTGGCTGAAGGTGTGGAAGCACATGGTGGGCGGGAGGCAGTAGTCGACGTTGTCGCAGTCGGTCAGGATGTCGGCCGACACCTGACGGCGCGCGGCGTAGGACTCACGGAACGCTCCGTAGGTGCGTGAGTCGCTGTGCAGCCTCGTGACGAACATCAGGAACTGTGGGAAGGACGCGAAGTAGTCGCACTTCTCGAGGACGCGGGTGGGCATCAGGGTCGGATACCGGAATTCCACGGCGCCGAACTCCTCGACGACGAGGTCCCGGATCAGGTCGTCCAGGCAGTCCATGAGGGCGAGCAGGTTGCCGCCGATGCCGACTTGGCCCTCACCGAGCGAGCACGCCTCTCCGGCGACGACGAGGTCGTCGAAGACCTCGGGCCGCGCCGGGCGCCGAACGCCCGACTCCCAGATGACCTTCCTCCGGAGCACCCCGTGCGGCAGGACCTCGGATTCGAAGACCGCGGCCGCACGCGCCGCGAGCTCTTCCACGTCGACCGCGGTGTCGGTCCTCACTTCGATCGACGTGATCAGCCCGTCCCGCTCCACCAGCGAGAAGTCGGAGATCCGCGAGTCCACGAAGTAGACCCGGCGCGCGATCTCCGGTGCGAGCGCCGCCGGTAATGGCGTCGGCAGGATCAGGTTCGCCTCAGGCATGGCGTACGGCACCGGTTTTCGCCAGCACCAGATCCGCGATCGCCGAGATCGACCGGAAGCGGTCGATGTCCAGGTCTTCGGGCGTCACCGTCACCTGGAACTCCCCCTCGATGAACACGACGAGCTGCATGGCGAAGAGCGAATTGACGATGCCGGCCGCGAAGATGTCCTCCTCGTCGGCCAGGACGTGCTCGCCCATGTGGGGGGCGAGGAAGGCGCGGATGCGGTCGACGACGTCGTTGCGCGACATATGAGCCTCCTTGCGGGACGGATCGGGCTTCTCAGTGTGCGTACTCATAGAACCCTCGGCCGCTTTTCACGCCGAGCAGCCCGGCATGGACCATCTTCTGAAGCAGCGGAGCCGGTCGGTACTTGGGATCCCGGTAACTCTCGTAGAGCACCGTCAGGGAATTGAGGATGGTGTCCAGGCCAATCAGATCGCCGGTCTCCAACGGCCCCATTTTGTGGCCGAAGCAGCCCTTGAAGATCCGGTCCACGTCCTTCGCCGAGGCGACCTGATCCTGGACGCAGAACACGGCCTCGTTCACGGTCAGCATCAGGACCCGGTTGGTGACGAAGCCCGGCAGGTCGGCCACCACCACGCCCTCCTTGCCGATCCGGCCGAGCAGTTCCAGGCCCGCGGCCATGGTCTGTTCGGAGGTGTGGAATCCCTTGACCACCTCCACCATGGGCATCAGCGGGACCGGATTCATGAAGTGCATCCCCAGCACCCGGTCCGGACGCCCGGTCACGCCGGCGACCCTGGTGATCGAGACCGCCGAGGTGTTGACCGCGAACAGGACGTCCGGCTTGCAGATCTGGTCGAGGCGGAGGTAGACGTCGTGCTTGACGTCCCAGTCCTCGGTGACGTTCTCAACTACGAAGTCCGCGCGCTCCAGCAGCTCCGGGCGGGTGTCGAACGTGATGCGGTCGAGCACGGCGGCCGGGTCGGCGACCACCTCGCGCTTGGTGTACAACCGCTGGAGGCGCTGGAGTTCGGCGATCGTCTTGCGAGCGTCGGCCAGCTGCGCTTCCGAGATGTCCGTCAGCACGACATCGAAGCCGTGCTCGGCGAAGGTGTGCGCGACGCCGCGCCCGATGGTCCCGGCGCCGACGACGCCGATCGTCCGGATGTTCATGTGGTTCTGCTCGCCCCCTGTCATGGTGTCGGACTCCTTTCTTCACGCGGCATCACAGGCCCGCCCCGGTCGCGGCGGCGCCCAGGATGGACTGGAGGAGCTGGCTGGTGCCCTCGATGATCTCCATGACCTTCGCGTCCCGCAGATAGCGCTGGACCGGCACCTCGCTCCCGATGCCGACGGCGCCGTGGATCTGCACGGCGTCCGCGGCCGCCCTCATCGCCGCCGTGGACGCGAAGTACTTCGCCACCAGGGTCTGGTTGATGGCTTCGGGATCGCGGGCCGCGCGCGCCAGGCCGGCGCGGTGGCAGAGCAGCCGGGCCGCTGTGCTGTTGACGTGCATGTCCGTGAGCATCGCCTGGATGAGCTGGTGGTCCCGGATCGGCCCGCCGCCCTGCGAGCGTCGGGTGGCGTAGGCCGCGGAATCCTCGGCGCAGGCGCGCGCCAGACCGACCGAGCCCCAGGCGGTGCTGTACCGCCCCACGTCCAAGGCGGACGACGCGACGAAGGTCAGGCCGGTCCCCGGCCGGCCGACCAGGTTCGCGGCCGGGATCCGGCAGTCGGTGAACGTCAGCTCCGCCAGCAGTGAGCCGCGCAGTCCCAGCAGGTCGACGATCGGGCTGATGTCCAGGCCCGGGGCGTCACGCTCCACCAGGAACGCGGTGTGCTTCCCGTCGTACTGCGCGAACACCAGGAACACGTCGGCGATCGCGCCGAAGCTGATCCATTTCTTGCGGCCGCGCAGCACGATCTCGTTCCCGGCCTGCTCCGCCGTGGTCGCGATGCTTTTGGCATCGCTGCCGATCCCGGGCTCGGTGAGCGCGAACGCCGCTGTCTTCTCGCCGGCGGCTATCGGTCCGAGCCAGCGGTCACGCTGGGCGTCGGTGCCCCACCGCCACACGGAGTGCGCCACCATGTCCGACACGGCGACGAAGTTGCGGACGTTCTGGCAGGCCCAGCCGATCTCTTCGGTGAGCAGTCCGTACTCCAGCGGATCCAGGGCCGGGTCGCCTCCAGGTCCCGGGACCATCGCGGACAGCAGTCCCTCGGCCGCCAACGCCTTGACGACGTCGCGGGACACCGCCTGCCGGGCGTCCGCCTCCGCCGCCCGCGGTCGGATCGCGTCGGCGGCGAACGCGTGAAACCTCTTTCGCTCCGCCGATTGTTCGGCGGTGAGCAGATTCCTCATCGAATCGGACTCCTGCCATCCCGGGCTATTTCGTTCTCCGATGTGGTGACATGACGACACGGTTCAGAACTGTTCATGCGTGCCCCCGGCACAGGTCGGCGAGATGATCGAGGAAGGAGTCGACGAGGTCGTGTGCGACGCCGGCGGACAGGACCGACGTGTGGTACTGGAACATGCCCCGGATCCCGGCCTGGCCGTAGTGCACGATGAGCGCCGCGTCGAACTTGGGCTGCGGCAGCCGGATCACGTACTCCGCGCAGTGCAGGCCCGGCAGGTCCAGCGGGGTCTGTGAGTCCATGCTCAGATACAGCTGCGGGAACTGGCGCGGCCTCGGCCGCACATCCTGGAGCAGTCGGTTGGCCACCGCCGAGAACGGGATGTCCTGGTCCGTGACCGCGCCCACGAGGCGTTTGGCGGTCGCCATGAGCGCGGCGGCGTCGGCGCCTTCGGTGTCGGCCGCTCCCTCACCGCGCATCAGGACGGTGTTCAGCAGACAGGACACCACGCGCTCCTCGTCCTCGGCGGTGTGCCCGGCGACCACGCACCCCATCAGGAACTCGCGCAGGCCCAGCACTTCCCCGACGGCGCGCTGATAGGCGGTGGCCAGCACCGCCGGTTCGGTCACCCGGGCCGCGCGCGCCGCCGCGCGCAGGCCGGGCAGCCGGCCGCGCCGGTCGGAGATGACGACGACCTCGGCCCGCCCGGCGCCGTCGACCCGGGCGCCCAGCGGCGCCGGGTCGAGACCGGCGTAGCGCTCGGCCAGGGTGGCGGCCCGGCCGTCGACCTCGGGGTCGGCGGCGTGCGCGAGATGGCGGCGGTGCACCTCGGCCAGGCTCACGCCCGGCTCCCGGGGTCCGCGGGCCGGATCGGCGAAGTGCGCGGCGACGTCGCCGAGCAGGACGCGCAAGGAAAACCCGTCCATCACCAGGTGGTGCCAGACGAACAACAGCAGGCGCCGCTCGGGGCTCACGGTGATCAGCACGCAGCGCAACAGCGGTCCGTCGGGCACCTGGACCCCGGTCTCGATCTGCTCCTCGACCAGCGCGGCGAGAGCGACCGGGTCCGGCGGACTGTCGCTGAGGACGTGCTCGACCCTGATGGTGTGCCGGCCCGGCAACAGCGCCGGGACGCCGCCGACGACGGCCAGCGCCGCGCCGGTGCCCGGATGGTCGGCCAGCGCGCGTTCCACGGCCCGGCCGAGGTCGGCGCTGTGCACCGGTCCCCGGATCTCGTAGCCGATGTGCTCCCGGTACAGCGTGGCGTCGCCGGTGATCTGCTGCTGGGTCCAGATCGCCCGCTGTATCGGCGTCAGCGGCACACCGTCCTCGGGCCCGCCGGGCCGCACCGCGCCGGACGGATCGGCGACCAGCGCGACCAGGGCGTCGTGGTGGTGCCCCCACAAGCGGGTCAGCGCGGCCTGGTCCCAGACGCCGGCGTCGCCGGTCAGGTCCAACCGCAGCTCGCGGGACGCCGCGTCGGCGATCACGTCGACCAGCAGCGGTTGGCTGGACTTGTCCCACATGCGGGAATCGCCAACCCGCAGGCCGGTGTCGGCGAGCCGGTTGCGGACATGGAAATGAACGTAGTTCAGGACGGTGTCGAACAGCGGCCGCCCGGCCATCTGACGCAGCGCGGGATACGGATAGCGCCGGTGCGGGAGCATCGCCGTCTCGGCCTCGAAGAGCCTGCGGGCCAGCACAGCCCAGCTCGGCGCGTCCAGGTCCGCGTCCATCGGCATGACGTTGAGGAACAGGCCCATCAGCCGATCGCTGTCGGCGGTCTGCGGACGGCCGTTGAGCACGATCCCGGTCACCGGCCGCGCAGTGTCCCGATGCCGACCGAGCGCCGCCAGGTGGGCGGCCAGCACCAGGGACTTCACCGGAAGACGGAGCTTCGCCGCAGCCTCTTCGAGCCGGGCGCGCAGACCGGCGGGCAGATCCGCGCCGATCCGGACCCGCTCGACGCTGCGCGAGTGCGGTCGTGCCGGCGACGGGGAGTCCGACCCTATCCGCGCCAAGCGCCCGCGCCAGAACTCGCGGCTGTCCTCCGACTCCAGGACTGCGGCCTGAAGCCGGGCGAACTCGGCATGCCGTCCGCCATCCGCCCACGCGGGTCGCTGTGGCTGCGGTGCGCCGTCGCGGGCGCGGGCATAGGCGGTGAGCAGGTCGACCAGGAAGACGGACTCGCTCCAGCCGTCGATGATCGCGTGGTGGAAGCCGTAGACGAGCCAGAAGGACGCGTCGTCGACCGCGGCCGCGTACACCCGCATCATCGGTCCGTCCTCGACGTCGAAGGGCCGGCCCGCCTCGGCGGCCAGCTTCTCCAACGCCACGCTGAGCGTCGCATCGTCGCGCTCTCGCCAGTCCAGCACGGTCAGCGGCAGCCGCGGTTCGCGTTCGACGAGCTGGCGCGGACCGGCCGGGTCGGCCAGATCCAGGCGGGTGCGCAGCGTCGGATGCGCGGCGGCGACGTGGTGGAGCGCGGTCCGCAGCGCCTCCGGGTCCAGAGCGGTCTCGACGCGGTACCCGGCCACGTCGTGGTAGAGCGACTGGTCCGGGCTGCCGGCGGCCTCATAGACCAAGCCGAGCTGCAGGAGTGTCGCGGGATAGCCGCGCTCGACGTCGGCGGGCAGGTCGACGGACGACTCGACGGCCGACGCGGCATCGGGCGGGGCGGCGGCGAGGCCGTCGGAGGCCATGTCCTCGTGCCCGCGGTCGATGATCCTTTCATCGGAGGCGCTGCCGGTCGCCGGGCCCGTGTCGGCACCGCCCGAGCCCGGACACAGATCCCTGACAGTCGGCGTGGCGAACATGTCGGTCAGCGAGATCTCCAGACCGCGGACCTCGGCGTCCGCGATCGCCCGGATCGCCAGGATGGAATCGCCGCCCAGGCCGAAGAAGTCGTCGTCCAGCCCGACCTCGGGCACGTCCAGGACCTCGGCCCAGATCTCTGCGAGCAGCCGCTGATCCGTCGTCGGTCCGGAGGCGGGCGCGACGGAAGCGGCGGCCGGCCCCGGCTTGGCGCCTGGGGCCAGGGCGGTACGGTCGATCTTCCCTGAAGGGCTCAGCGGCAACGCGTCCGTCAGCGCGACCTTGGCCGGGATCTGGTGCGCGGGCAGGAGGTCTGCCAGCAGCGTCCTGATCCGCTCCACCGTCAGCCCGCTTCCGGCTCGCGGCACGGCGAACGCCGACAGGCGCTTGGCGCCGTCCGCGTCGGAGACCACCACGACCGCGGCGTCGGTGACGTCGGCCAGAGACAGCAGCGCGTGCTCGGTCTCCCGCGGCTCGACCCGGAAGCCGCGGATCTTGACCTGATCGTCCTGGCGGCCGAGGAACTCGACGGTCCCGTCGGGCGACAGGCGGCCCAGGTCACCAGAGCGGTACATGCGGGCGCCCGGCGGGGCCGGCTCGGGCTCGGGCAGGAAGTTGCGCGCGGTCTGGCCGGGCCGGCCCAGGTAGCCGCGGGACACCCCGTCGCCGGCGATCCAGATGGCGCCGATCTCGCCGGGCTCGACCGGGTGCAGTCTGTCGTCCAGCAGGTGGATCCGGACGTTCCGCAGCGGGGTGCCGATCGGGACCGAGCCGCCCTCGGCGGGCGCGGTACGGACCTGGTGGGTCAGTGCGAACGTGGTCGTCTCGGTGGGGCCGTACCCGTTGACCAGCCTCGGTCCCCCGGTCCGGGCCGCGTACTCCAGGAACCGGGCCCCGCGCGCCGGAGACAGCACGTCGCCGCCGACGACCAGCTCCGCCAGGCCGTCGAAGACGTCCGTCCGGCCGCGGACCAGCTCGTGGAACAGTGCCGGAGTCAGGAACAGGGTGCTGACGCCGAACTCCTTGACCGTCGCGGCGAGCTCGTCGACGGCCTGATAGCCCGGAGCGGCGACCACGAGCCGGGCGCCGTGCAGCAGCGCACCCCAGATCTCGAACGTCGAGGCGTCGAAGGCCGCCGGCGACATCTGAAGCACGGTCTTGTCCGGGCCGAAAGCGACGTAGTCCTGGTCCAGCACCAGGTTCAGCACGCCCCGTTGGGTGACGACGACGCCCTTGGGCCGTCCCGTCGAACCCGAGGTGTACATGACGTATGCGGCCGACAGCGGGCCGGCAGTGCCGGTCGCGAAGGCCGGTGTCGCCGACGCCGCGACCCGCGGCGGATCGTCGACCGCGGCCGTGGCCGGCCCGGCCGGCGCCGGGTCGCGCCGGAACCCGTCGGAGGTGAGGACCAGTGACGCACCGCTGTCCGCGAGCAGAAGGCGGACACGTTCGGGCGGGTACTCCGGCGAGACCGGCACGTACGTCCCGCCGGCCTTCAGCACCGCCAGCATCGCGACGATCAGGTCGATCGAGCGCGGAAGGTGCAGCGCGACCCGGGTCTCCGGCGCCAGGCCGCGGTCGAAGGACGCCGCCAGCGCCTCGGCCCGCCGCTGCAGCTCGATGTACGTGACGGCCTCGGCGCGGTCCTGGAGCGCGACGCGGTCGCCGTGCGCGGTGACGACCGCGTCGAAGCGGGCGGTGATAGTCGTCGGGCGGACCGGGATGTCTGGGATGTCCATGGGCAACCTCCGCAAGGCTCGATGGCGACAGCGCGCTCAGCCGGCCCGGCCGGCGGCGGATCGCAGGGCGTCGACGCTGGGCGTCAGGCGGACCGGCAGTGCGGAATACCCGGCAACGAAGGCGGAGTACACCGGCTGCGGCGGACCATCGGGCGTGATCCGATCGACGGCATGGCGCATGCCCTCCAGCACCGCCGTCACCTCGATCCGGGCCAGGTGCGCGCCCAGACAGAAGTGCGGCCCGAACCCGAACGTCAGGTGCCGGTTGGGGCGGCGCGCCGGATCGAAGCGCCCGGGGTCGGCGAACTCGCGCTCGTCCCGGTTCGCCGACCGTGGCCATAGGGTGACGATGTCTCCGGGCCGGATTCGCCGGCCGTGCAGGTCGATCTCGGCGACCGCGGTGCGCGCCAGGTGGACCACCGGCGTGGCCCAGCGCAGCACCTCCTCGACCGTGGACCCGATCTCTACCTCGCCGTCCCGCAGCCCTTCCCACAGCGCCGGGTCGGCCGCCAGCGCGGCGACCCCGCCGACGATCGACAGCCGGGTCGTCACGTCGCCGCCGAGGATGAGGCTGTAGCAGTTGAGGACGAGTTCGTCGCGGGTCAGCGGGACGCCGTCCAGCGATCCCTCGGCCAGCACCCGCAGCATGGCGCGCGGCCGGTTGCGGGCCAGCCGTGAGAAGTACAGGAGGATTTCGGCCTGCGCCAGCCGCGACGCGTCCTGCACCGGTGTGGCCAGGTCCGAGCCGAGTGCCGCGGTGGTCCTTTCGCCCACGTACTCACGGTCCGTCTCCGGGACCCCGAGCAGGTCGCAGATCGCCGCCAGCGGGATCTTCGCGGCGATGTCCGCCGCCACGTCACAGTGTCCGTCCAAGGCGGCCCGGATCCACAGGTCACGGGCGACCCGACGGATCCGCTGGGCGAGCGACTCCAGCGCGGCCGGCATGAACCCGGACTTCATCAGACCGCGCAGCGCGGTGTGGCGCGGCGGATCGCTGACCACGAGCATGCGGTCGCCGCCGGGATCGCCGCCGTCCAGCAGGGTCTCCAGCATGTTGCCGCGCGCCGAGGACAGCCGGGTCGTGTCCCGGGCCAGGGCCGCGACGTCGGCGTGCCGGCCGGCCACCCAGAAGCCCCGCCCGCCGGCGGCGGGCGGCTCGTGCCAGGCCAGCGGACAGTCCCGGCGCAGCTCGGCGAAGTAGGGGTCGAGCTCGCCGGTGACGAAGGCCCTCGGCCGGGTGAGGTCGAGCCCGACGCCGGTTCCGGGTTCCGCGGCGGATGCGACAGCCTCTGGCGAACCGGGCCCGCCGGTCGCGACGACCCGGTCTGCGTCGGCCGTCTCTCCCGCCGCGGCGGACCCGCCCGCCCCGTGTGCGATGGTCATACCGTCCCCGTGGTTCCTGTCTGCGCAGCCGCGATCGCCTCCCGGACGGACCGCGGCCGGATGTCCGGCCAGTGCTCCTCGACCCAGCGCTCGCAGGCGTCGACGCTGCCGGCGAACCCCGCCTCCCGCCAGCCGGCCGGTGCGGGGAATTCCTCGGGGACGATCGCGTGCTGCTCCTCATCGTTGATCAGGACCCGCATCCGCTGATCTTCGGTCGGTGTGTCAGTCATCGTTCAGCTCCGATCGTCGAGCCGGCAGGCCGGCGAGAATCCCGCGCAGGCCCACCGGGCCCCGCTGTTGGAGGAAGTGGCCGCCGGGCAGGGAGACGGCCTGGAAGGCGCCTGTTGTCCAGGTGGCCCACGCCGCCGATTGGGCCGCGCTGACCTGCCGGTCGCCGATGCCGTGCACCGCCAGCACCGGACAGCGGACGCGGTGCGGCCTGGCGTGCGCGATGTGGTCGTCACCGATCGCGAGATCCGCTCGCACGATCGGCAGCAGAGCCTCGCGCAGCGCCGGATGCTCGAACACCTCCAGGTCGGCGCCGCCGAGCTCATGGAGACGGGCAAGCAGGTCATCGTCCGACTGCTGGTGCCACCGGGTGCGGCCGAGCCGGCCGGCGGCCGCATCCGGCGGACCGCCGGCGTCGCCCAGCGCCCGTACCGACACCACGACCAGCGACCGAGGTGTGATTCCGGCTGTCTCCAGGGCCGCGGTGAACGCCTGGGCCACGTAGCCCCCCAGGCTCTGTCCCAACACCAGCGGCGGTCGTCCGTCGTCCATGGCGAGGAAGTCGGCGAACGCGGCGGCGGCCAGGTCGGCCACCGAGGCGGCGAACGGCTCCCGCGAGCGCGATCCCCGGCCCGGGTACTGCATGACCAGCGGCCGCCACTCGGGTTCGAGTTCTACGATCCACTCCCGCATCGAGTGCGCCGCGCCGCCGGCGAAGGGGAACAGCAGCACGCGAGGCTGGTCCGGCGCGGCCACGTCGTCAGGACTCCACCAGTTCGCGGTGATCATCGCCATCGGGTCAGCCCTCCGCCTCGGCGCCGCGCGGCCCGCCCAGCCGCCGCAGCGGCCGCCAGGTGACCGCCGCGAGCAGCAGCAACGCGGCCCCGCTGACCACGAACGGCGTCCAGATCTCGGTCTGCCCGGCGACCAGGCCGGCACAGACCGCGCCCAGCGGCGCGCCCCCCGTGCCGATCAGCCGGTAGACACCGTTGATGCGGCCGATCACCTCGCGCGGGACCGTCGTCTGGCGGAACGCGACGGTGAGCGCCTGGTACACCACCGCGGCCAGGTTGAGGGCGAAGAAGCCTGCCACTCCGGCCACCGGGTCGTGCACCAGGCCCATGAGCAGACAGGCTGCGCCGAGCGCGATCAGCGCCGTGGACACGACCGGGAACGTCCCGAACCGCTCCCGCAGCCGGGAGGCGGCCAGCCCGCCGACCAGCCCGCCGAGCGCGGCGACAGCGAGGAAGAACCCGTACGCCATCTTGCCCAGGTCCAGGACCTCCAGGACGTAGAGCACGAGGATCGCGCTGACCCCCGCGAAGAAGAAGTTGAGCCACCCGAGCATCACGGCCAGCAGCATCAGCAGCCGGTCGCCGCGCAGGTAGCGGAATCCGTCCCGGACCATCTCGCCCCAGCCCGGCGGCTTGGGGGCCGAGCCGGTTCCGGTGCCGGCGACTGATGTCGCCGCGGACGTCGCGGCGGAGGTGGACAGCGAATGCACGGTCAGCAGAATTACGACACCGATCGCGAACGACGCGGCGTCCAAGAGGAACGGCAGCGCCGCGGATACCGCGAACAGCAGGCCGCCAAGCGGCTGCCCGACGGTGTCCAGGAAGATCAGTTGGACGGCCTGGAGCCGGCCGTTGGCCGACGTCAGCCGCGCCTTGGACACCACCTCCGGCAAGTAGGCCTGCGCGGTGATGCCGAACATTGTTTCGCCGATACCCAGCAGGAAGGCAGCCACGTAGAGCACGGCCAGACCGGCGGACTCGGTCCAGATCAGCAGGGCGACCAATCCGACGATCACCGCGCGCCCCAGGTCCAGCCACACCATCAGGCTCCGGCGCGGCCAGCGGTCGGCGGCCACCCCGGCCAGCGGCGACAGCAGCATCGGCACGGTGCCGGCCACAGTGACCAGCGCGAGCAGCGTGGGATCGGTGGTGTAGGTGACCGCCAGCAGCGGTAGCGCGGTGGCCCGCAGGCCGTCGCCCAGCGCCGACACGCCCGCCGCCGCGATCAGCCGGTTTGCGCCGCCCCATCCGCGCGTCCGTTCCAGCACGGCAGTGTCCGCAGGCGAGCCCGCCGCGTCGTCCACGTCGCTCACCGCGTCCTCCTCCGCAGTCTCCGGACCGTCACTGGGACCGCATCTGGCCGCATCAGACCTCCCACAGGGTCACGGCCCAGGCCGCCACCTGACTGTTGTTGAGGACCAGCACGAGGTCGCCCCGCGCCAGGTCGCCGCCCGCGAGCAGATCGCGCAGGTTGAGCACCACATCCATGGCCCCGAGGTGGCCGTAGCGACGCAGGTTCTCGCGGCAGACGTCGTGGATGTTCAGGGACAGCAGACTCTCGTAGAAGTCGAAGGCGCCCACCGTGACGTTCTGCATCAGGGTCGCCGCGACCCGGCCGGCGTCGACTCCGGCGTCGACGAGGACCTGGTCGACCAGCCGCTTGAGTCTGTCCCGGCTGTGCAGCGCGAGCTTGAACTGGTACTCGTCGACGTTGTCGCAGACCTCGCGCCACTCGTATGCCGGGCCCGCCTTGTAGTCCACCCGGAACAGGTCGTGGAACTGCCCGTCCATCTCGGCGCGGTGCGCCCGCAACACCGGGCGCTCACCGGGCACGAGCGTCATCGCGCACGCTCCGTCGCCGACGACGGTGACCGGGAACCGGACCCGGTCCGGTCCGGTCGGCCGGCTGGCGTGCGCGATCACCACCGACGATCGGGAGGGGTCGGCGCGCAGCAGGTCGGCGCCCAGTGCCCAGGCCGCACTGGACCCGACACAGCCCAGGCCGTCGACCGTGAAGCCGAAGGCGCGGCGCAGTCCCGCGGCGGCCTGGACGGCGGCGACGTCGGATCCCAGCAGCACGTCCGGCGACCGCGGTGCGGCCAGCACCAGCACGTCCGGGTCGGCACCGGTGTCCGCGACCAGCGTCCGGACCGCCCGGGCGGCCAGGGCCCGGGCCTCCTCATCCAGCACGCCAACGGTCTGGACACCCGTGCGCTCCACGAACTCCCGCTGATGGCTGTCCAGTTGCTCGGCCTCGGCCAGCTCGGCCGGGGTGACGAAGCGGTCAGGCAGCAGAATGCCGATATCGCCGATGCCGATGGGAGTGTTCATCACACGACCTTCCTGCCGAGCGCTACGCCGTCGGCGCGGCGTGGGGAATCTCCGTGCCCGAGGACGTCCGCCAGCACTTCCCGGTACATCCCGCCCTCGGTGCCGGCCAGCCATCGGATGCTGCGGACCAGCGCCGGGCCGTCCACGGCGGAACTCAGTCCGCTTCGGGTCAGCCAGCCCCGCCACGCCTCCGCCTCGACACGGATCAGGTCGCCCGGTTCCTCACTGAAGCCGAACAGCGCGACCGGGGCGAGTACGTCGTCGCCTGCGTCCAGTGCCCGCTCGCGGACCAGCTGCTGCCACCGCGCGGGCGGAAGCGGCACGGTCGGCAGCCCGGCTGCGGACAACGCCGCGAAGAGGCCGCGTATGGACAGCGGCTCGTGGTGGACCAGGTGCTGGGCCCGGCCCACGGCGCCGGGCTCGGTCAGCCCGGCCACGATCGCCTTGGCCACCACGTCCACCGGGGCCGAGTACAGCAGCCGGTCGTCGGCCGGATGCGCGCCCACGGCCAGGCCGGCGACGATCAGCCGCCATGTCATGTCCTTGGGGTTGCAGGCACCGCTGCGCGAGTCGCCGAGGATCAGCCCCGGTCGCCAGATCCGGACCCGCATCCCGTCCCGTTCGGCGCGCTCGGCCAGCCGTTCGCTGACCCATTTGCCGGTGCCGTACCCGCCGGCCCGGTCGGCCAGCGGCTGCGCGCGGGTCTCGGCGATCGGCATGTCGGGGCCGGTGGGCGAGCACGCCGCCAACGAGGAGACGTAGCCGAAGTCCTGGACTCCGTTCTCCCGGGCCCACCGCAGCAGTTCGGCGGTGGCCACCGCGTTGTCGGCGCGCAATGTCCGGTAGGTCTCGGTGAAGACGACGCTCGCCGCGCAGTGCAGGACCTGGCCGACGGCCCGCCCGAGTTCGCCGTCGGGCCCACTGCCCGCTCTGGTCAGCGCCCGCCGGACGTCGGTCAGGTCGCCGGGCACCATCCGGACCTGCTCCGGGTCCGGTGCGGGCAGGCCGTAGGCGGCGGCTGCGGCTCGGACCCGCTCCCAGGCGTGTGCCTCGTCGCGGGCGCGCACCAGGCAGCGGATGTCGTCGTGGCCTGCGATCTGCGCTTCGTGCAGAAGAAATGCGCCGACGTAACCGGTCGCGCCGGTCAGCAGCACCGCGCGGCGCGGATCCGACCGGGTCGGGCGCGCCGTGCCCAGCGGCAGGTCGAGGTCGGCATCGATCAGTGCACCCTCGGCGTCGGCGGAGCCGTAGGCGGCGGAGCCGAGCCCGCGTGCGCGAAGTACGGAGGCGATGCGGCGCACCGTCGTCCGGGTTCCGCCGACGCGGTGCAGGTTCACCTGGAAGCCGTCGTGGCGCTGCGCGATCTCCAGCGCCATCCGCGTCGCGGTGAGGGAGGTCCCGCCGAGAGCGGAGAACTCGTCCGTCACGCCGACCGGGGCGAAGCCGAACATCTCCTGCCACAGCCCGACCAGAGCGGCTTCGACATCGTCGGCCGCGGGCACGGCGGACGGCAGGTACTCGGGCCGGGTTCCGTCCGCCGCGGCCGGGCCGTCGCCCTCGACGGAACCGCCGGGCACAGTCCCCCCGCCGGCGGCGAAGACGTGTCGGATGCGGTCGAGAGCCCAGAACCGCCGCCTCTGGAACGGATAGGTCGGCAGCGGCACACGCCGGGCACCGGCCACAGTCGGTGTCGAGGTCGCCCAGTCGACGTCGACGCCGTCGAGCCACGCGGCGGTCAGGGCCGCGTCGACGAGGCCGGCGATCTCGTCGTCGTCCGCGTCGGTCGCCGACTGGATGACGTGGCAGTGCGCGGCGGCCGCGCCGGGGCCGGCGACGATCACGAACGCGCGCTCGGAAGGCAGCTGCTCGGCGGCCTCGTCCGCGACGGTCACCGGACACCCCAGCGCCCGGGCCACGGCGTCGGCGATCAGCGTCGGCCGGGCGCCGTCGGCGGTCCGGACGACCAGCGCCGAGCGCGGCTCGACCAACGCGGTGCGCGCCGCGGGCGGCCGGGGGACGCGGAGCGCGGCGATCAGTGCCGACCGGTCGCCGCTCACCACCCGGCGATGCTCGAAGTGCCGCCGCCCTACGCGCAGGGTGTGTGCGACGTCCCGGAGCCGGTGCCGACCGGCCGCCAACTCGTCCGCCAGTTCGCGGGACGCCGCGTCCAGCGCGGCCCGGGTGCGCGCCGAAAGGATCAGCCGAACCGGTGGCTCGACCGTATCGGCCACGCCTGATGGGTCGGTCCGGACCGCCTCTGGCGCCGGCTCCAGCACGACGGCGACGTTGGTCCCGCCCTGTCCCATCGAATGGACCAGCACGGCCCTGTCGCCGGCGGCGTTCCGCCGGGCCACGGTGTCCAGGACGAACGGGCTTTCGGCCAGCAGGCCCGGATCGCGGGGAGTGCGCAGGTGCGGAAGTGGCGGGATCTCGCCGGTCTGCACGATGTGCAAGGCCTTGATCATGCCGACGATTCCGGCCGCCGAGCCGCAGTGGCCGATGTTCGCCTTGACCGAGCCCAGGCTGCAGAACCCGGTGCGCGCGGTGGTCTGGCGCAGCCCGCGGGTCAGGCCGAGGAGTTCCACCTGGTCGCCCAGCGGCGTGCCGGAGCCGTGCGCCTCGACGTAGATCAGGCGGTCGGCCGGGACGGCGGCGGTGTGCAGCGCGGTCGACACCACGTCGGCCACCCCGGCCGGACTGGGCGCCGTGAACCCCGGCCGGTCGGGGCCGTCGTTGTTGACCGCGCTGCCCTTGACGACCGCGAGAACGGGGTCTCCGTCGGCGAGCGCGTCCGCCAGTCGCCGGAGCACCACGACGCCCACCGCCGCGCCGGCTGTGGTGCCGGTCGAGGCCGCGTCGAAGCTGCGGCACTGGCCGTCGTCCGACATGATCCCGGCCGGGTCGCGCCGGTGGCCGTCGGGCGGGTGCACCGTCGAGGTGCCGCCGGCCAACGCCAGGTCGCAGTCCCCGGCCAGCAGCGCGTTCACGGCCTGGTGCACCGCGGTCAGCGACGACGAGCACGCCGTCTGGACCGAGATCGCCGGCCCGCGCAGACCGAGGCGGTAGGCGACGACCGCAGGGAGGAAGTCGGGGAGGCTCCCGCGCCGGATGTCCCCGTCGGAGAAGGCCGAGAACCCGGCCTCCCGCGCCCGTGCGAGGTACTGGGCCATCGCGTAGGTGCTGAAACTCGCCCCGGCGTAGACGCCGGTGACCAGCCGTTCGCGGCTCCGACCGGCGTGCCCGGCCGCCTCCAGCGCCTCCCAACAGGCTTCGAGGAACAGTCGCTGCTGAGGATCGGTGACCTCGGCCTCGGCCGGGGTGATGCCGAAGAAATCGGCCGCGAACAGGTCGTAGCCGGGCAGCGGCGTACCGAACCGGACGTAGTCCGGCGCGGCGATCATGTCCTCGCTCACCCCGGCCGTACGGAGTTCCTCGTCATCGAGTTCCCGGACGGAGACCCGCCCGTCCTGAACGTTCTGCCAGAACGTCGTCGGCAACCAGGCGTCCGGGAACCGGCCCGCGACGCCGGTCACGGCGATGTCGGTTTGTGAAGTCATCGCTCTCGCACCCCGTTGTCTTGACTCGTCCCCGCTTTCGCCCGGCTCCGACGGGCCGCCAGGCCGTCGCGCCGCCCCGTCGGGGCGGGTCGCCCATCATCGAGCCGAAGGTCGCCCCCGGCCAGCAGGGTGGCCTGCGCCCGCACGGTGACGTGCGAGAACAAGTCACCTACGGCCACCTCTCGGACGCCCAGTGCGCGAAGCCGCTCCAGGAGCGCGATCAGCAGCAGCGAGTTGCCACCGGCCTCGAAGAACGGCTGGTCGAGCCCCACATCCGGCCGGTCGAGCAGTGCACACCAGATGGCACGGATCTTTTGGTCCAGACCGGATTCGCCGGCGGCCGGGCCGGATGCCCCGGGCGGAACAGAGGCCTGATGCCCCACCCCTGGCGCCGCGCCCGGTTCGCCGTTCAGCAGGGCCCGCAGAGCCGCCCGGTCCGCTTTGCCGGTGCGGGCCAGTGGGATCGCCGGGACGGGAACCAGGAGTTCGGGAACCAAGTGGGCGGGCTGTGCCGAGCGCAGCCGGTCGAGCACGTGCCGGCCGGCTGCGGCGTCGAACCCGCCGCCCGCCCCGCCCTCGTTTCCCCCGCCGTCCATCACGGCGAAGGCGACGAGCCGGCCGTCGTGGGCGAACACTTCGGCCTGACGCACCTCGGGCAGGGCCAGCAACGCGGCGCGGACCTCGCCCAACTCGACCCTGAATCCCCGGATCTTGACCTGGTCGTCCATGCGTCCGTGCAAACGGATGGTGCCATCCGCCGACCGGACCGCCACGTCGCCGGTCCGGTACATGGGCCCGGCCCCGGGGTCGGCGGCCAGGAGGCGGTAGGCGCGCGCCGTCTCGGCGGGGCGGCGCAGGTAGCCGGCCGTCACCTGTGGGCCGCCGATCCAGAGCATCCCGGCTTCGCCGTCCGGCAGCGGGCGCAGGTCCTCGTCCAGGACCAGGACCCTGACGTCCGGCAGCGGCCGGCCCACCGGCGGCGTCCCGGGGACACCCGGGTCCAGCGCGTGGGTCACGGCGCCGATCGTGGTCTCGGTCGGGCCGTAGTGGTTGATCGTCAGCGTGCCCGGCGGGCGCGCCGCGGCAAGCTCCCCGACCAGAGCGGCAGTGATCGGCTCGCCGCCGAGCACCAGCACGTCGACATCGCGCAGCGCGGCGCCGAACGGGGTGTCGAGCAGCCGCGCCGCGTGCGACGGCGTGAGCTTGACGACCTCGATCCGGTGCCGGCGGATCAGGTCGGCCAGCAGACGGCCGTCGAGGCACTCGGCGTCATCGGCGATGACCGTGGACCCGCCGGTGGCGACCGGGGCGAGTACAACGGTGCCGGAGAAGTCGGTGTCGGCGGTGCTGGCCAGCAGGTGCCGGGTGCCGACCAGGCCCGGGTACGTCCCGTGCAGGGCCGCGATGTACGAGGTCAGATTGCCGTGGGTGACCACGACGCCCTTGGGATTGCCGGTGGTGCCGGAGGTGAACAGGACCGCGGCCGGATCCGTCCCGGTGACCGGTGGCGGCGCGGTCGCCGGCCCGCTCAGGCCGGTGATGTCGATGATCGCCAGGTCGTCGACGGCGGCGCGAGCCCCGTCGACGACGAGGACCACACGGGCTCGCACCTCCCGGGCGATGTACTCCAGCCGGGGCGGCGGGACGTCGGCGGAGACCGGCGTGTACGCGGCCCCGGCGCGCAGCACGCCCAGCCAGCCGGCCACCATTCCGGTGCCGCGGGCGGCCACGACCGGTACCACGTCGCCGGGACCGATGCCGGCCGCCCGCAGCCGCGTGGCCACGCCCCAGGCCCAGGCGTCGAGTTCGGCGCGGGTGAGCTCGGTGTCGCGGTGGATCAGCACCGTGCCGTCCGGGGCGCCGGGCAGCGCACCGAGCGCCACCGGCAGGGCCGGGCCGGTCTCGGGAAGCCCGAGCCCGGCGGCCGGGTCGGTGACCAGGTCGGTCAGCGCGCGGCCGAGGTCTGCGGCGATCCGGGCGCCGGTGGAGGCGTCGAACAGCGCGGTCACGTAGCCCAGAGCGAGGTCCAGCCCGGCGTCAGTGGTCTGGGCGTCGACGACGAGCTCGTACTTGGCCCGCGCGAACCCGGTGGGCAGCCAGCGGGCCACGACGTCGGCACCGAGGTCCATCGGCGGCAGGGTGCCGTCGGACAGGGAGATCTCGACCGGGGTCAGCGGCGGCCGGCTCAGGTCCCGCTCCGGTTGGAGCCGGGCCACCACGTCGTCGAACGGCACGTCGGCGTGCCGGTACGCGGTCAGCGCCGCGATCCGAACACGGGCCAGGACGTCGGTCCAGGTCTGCGCGCCCCGCAGGTCCGCCCTGATGACCAGGGTGTTGACCAGCATCCCGATGACCTCGGCGCGGTCCGCGTCCTCCCGGCCGGCCCACGGCGAGGTGAGGAGGAAATCGCGTTGTCCGGAGCGGCGGGCCAGGGCGACCGCCACGGCCGCCGCCAGCACCATGAACACGCTCACGTCGTGGTCGGCGGCGAAGTCCGCGATCCGGGCCGCCACCGCGGCGTCCAGCGGCACCGGACAGGAGCAGGCGGCGGTGTCGGCGGTCTGCGGCCGCAGTCGGTCGTGCGGCAGCAGCACGTCGGTCGGCGCGCCGCGCAGCGACGCGACCAGGTCGTCGGTGCGCTCCTGGGTCGTCGCCGGCAGCGCCGGCAGCCGGGTCGGGGGCAGCGCCGCGTCCGGCGCGCCGGATCGACGGGCCCGGTACGTCGAGGCGATCTCGCCGAGCAGCAAGCGAAGCGACACCCCGTCCACGGCGATGTGGTGCGCGCACAGCACCAGGAGCACCCGCGTGCCGTGGGTGATCACCTCGGCCCGCACCGGAGCCTGGTTTTGGAGGTCGAACGGGTCGCCGCACAGGGCGTCGATGTGAGCGGCGAGCGCCGCGTCGTCCAGGCCTGCGGCATCGAGGCGGCCGACCTCGGGCGGGGGCCCGAGCCGGCCTTCGACACCGCGGCCGTCGGCGGTCAGACGGAAGCGGGCGCGCAGCATGGGATGCCGTTCCAGCACCCTCCGCACCACCGAGCACACCGTCTTTGGGTCCACCGGTCCGGTCAGCTCCAGCACACCGGGAATCAGATAGGCGGTCCGATAGGAGGGAACTTGGTTGAGGATCCAGAGCCGCCGCTGGGCGCTGTCGGCAGGGAACGTGTCACCGACTCCGTCGGAGTGTCCGGCGTCCGAGGAAGCGGTTAGGGACGATGTGGTGGTTCTCGACGCCGCGGCTTGCGGTGACGGGGACGCCGCAGCGGCCAGCGCCTTGGCGAACCCGCCGACCGTCGGGTCGGCGAGGAAGTCGCGCAGCGCCAGAGCGGGGTGGTCCGGGGTCTGAGCTTCGGTGATCATCCGTGCAGCGAGCATCGACGTGCCGCCGAGGGCGAAGAAGTCGGCGTCCGCCGCCAAGTCGGCGGTCTCCTCGTCCCGGCCCAGGGCTCGGGCGAAGAAACGCACGGACAGAGCGTGGTCGGCGGAGCCGGCCGCCGGGTCGGGACCGTTCTCATCCGCCGCGGAAGCCAGCTCCTGCCACGGGGCCGAGCGCAGCGCAGCGACGTCGAGCTTCCCGTGCGCGGAGCGGGGCATGGTCGCGACGACCCGGACCGACGTGGGGACGACGGCCGCGGGCAGCCAGCGGCGCAGGGCGGTGCGGACCTGCCCAGCGGTCGGCGGGGCGGACTCGTCGACTTCGACATAGCCGACGAGCCGGTCACGGTCGGCCTCGCGACCGGCGAGCACCGCCGCGCTTCGCACGCCCGGTACCGCCTCCAGGAGCGCTTGGACCTCGCCGAGTTCGACGCGGTTCCCGTTCACCTTGACCTGCTGGTCGGCCCGGCCGCGGTATTCGAGGCCGCCGTCCGGCCGCAGGACCGCCAGGTCGCGCGAGGCGAACATGCGGGCGCCTGGGATCTGGGACCAGGGGTCGGGGAGAAAGCGCCGCGCTGTCAGGGAGGGACTGCCGAAGTATCCGCCGGCGACCCCGGCGCCGGCGATGTAGAGCTCGCCGACGGCTCCGTCCGGCACCGGTTCCAGGTTCGGGCCGAGCAGGTAGACCCGGGTGTTCGGGACCGGCGTCCCGATGCCGGGCAGCTCCGGATCCGTCTCCGGGTCGGCGGTGTGCGTCGTGGTGATCGCCGGGGCCTCGGTGACGCCCCAGACGTTGGTGACCCGGCAGCCGAGCTTGGCGCGAACCTCGCGTACCCGGCCGCCGGTGAGCACCTCGCCGCCCATGACGACGTGCCGCACCCGGCCGGTGCCGGGGGCGACCTCGGCCAGCGCGGCGTGCACGGCACTGGGGGTCCCGAACAGCGCACTCACACCGGGCTCGGCGGTCAGCAGTGGAGCCAGCAGCGCCGGGTCGCGGCGCTGCGCGTCGGTCGCCAGTATCAGGTCCGTGCCGGACACCAGCGCCGCGGCGATGTCGGCGTTGCCGGCGTCGAAGGACACGGAGGCAGCCGACAGGACGCGGCCGCCGCGCTCGAACGGGAACAGCCAGCACCAGCGCAGCGCCGCCTGGAGCAGCGTGCCGTGATCGATGACCACGCCCTTGGGCCGGCCGGTGCTGCCGGAGGTGTAGAGGACGCACGCCGGGTCGCTCTCGGTCAGCTCGGGACCGGCGGCCGACGCGCCGGCCGGTCCGGTGTCCGCGGCGGGATCCAGGCCCACGGACGGAACCGGCGTCGGCAGATCGTCGATGCTGAGCACTGCCACGCTGGAGTCGAACGCTGCCGTCGGCGCACCCGGAGATGCGTCGACCAGCGCCACCCGCGCCTTGCTGTCGGCGGCCAGGTAGGCGACGCGCTCGTCCGGCAGGTCGACGTCGATCGGCAGGTAGGCGGCCCCGGCGCGCAGCACGCCGAGCCAGCCGGCGACCATGGCGGCGCCCCGGCCGGACGCGACAGGCACGATGTCGCCGCGGCCGACGCCGACGCCTCGCAGAGCGTCGGCGACCTCCCAGGCCCAGGCGTCGATCCGGCTGTAGGGCGTGAAACGGCCGCCGCAGGTGACGCCCGCGGTCGCCGGGGCGGTCGCCAACTGCGCGACGACCAGGTCGAGCAGTTGTGTGCGGGAGTCCGGTGCGCCCGGCGTCACAGATCCGTCCCGCCGCCGGCCGGATCCAGGGGCACACCGAACAGCCGGCGGGTGGCGCCCACCGACGCGGCCACCTTCTCGTAGGCGTTCTCCGGGTCGGCGAACGGGCCGACCACCACCGCGACCAGAGCGTCGTCGGACTGCCGGGCGTTGCTCACCTCGGCGGCGAAGGCCGCCATGTCGCTCACCCCGGTGCCGGGCGGCAGGTGTTCGTGCCAGCGGCCGTTGGAGTCGGAGAAGTTGACGGTGTCCAGTCGGCCCTTCAGGAGCCTGATTCCACTCGGGTGGACCGCGCGGACCACGAGGTGGGAGGTGTCGACGTTCGCCGACAGTACCGGCGAGGCCACATCGTCCAGCAGCTGCACCAAGGAGTACGTGTCGTTGACGTACGCGTTCTCCAGCGCTTCCGGCTCAACGCTCACCATGATCGAGTGCTGCTCCGCGTAGTCGCACAGACGGCGCAGGTTCTCGACGACCAGCTGCCACTGCAGCTCGTTCGACCAGTTGCCCTTCCAGATCCACTCGCCCAGCAGGACCTTCACCCGGCGCGCGCCGACGCCCCGGGCGAAGTCCACCTGGGCCTTGGCCCATTCCAGGTTGAAGGCGCGGACCGCGTCGCGGGGGTCGGCCAGCCCGAAGGCGGGACAGGCGACCAGGTTGATCGGGATGCCGGCCTTGTCGGCGTCGTCGCGCAGCTGGTGGATCCTCTCCGCGGGGAGGTCGTACGCCTCCACGACGACGCTGAGCCACTCCGCGCCGGCCTCCGCAGCCGCGCGCCACGCGTCGACGCCGGTGTACGGCGAGCCCAGGTACGCCTGGTCGACGACCAGGCCCACGCTGGCCTTCCAGGGCTCGGCAATCACCTGGGGGGTTGTCTCGGCACTCTGGTCGGCGGTCTGCTCGGTCATCCGCGTCCTTCCTTCCCCGTGGCCGCCACGCGGCTACGGACCATGGTCACGAGATCCATCTGCGGCCCGATCAACGTTCCCTGTGATCCGCCGCCGGGGCGGGGAGATAGCGGCAGCCGGGACACCGGGACGCCCGGGTCGGCCAGGGCGGCAGCCAACAGGGTTGTGAAGTCGTCATGCAGCGCCGCGACCGTCTGCCGCGGATAGACGGCCGGGTCGAACTCGATCACCCCGGTCGGCCGGCCGCCGCCCGCGGCCACCAGCACGGTGAGGTCGAACGCCGCCTTGCCGAGCGGAGGGACGGGCAACTCTCGCCATGGGCCCACGGATTCGGTCGGCCCGGCCGGCAGCACGCTGAACGCGAGCTGCGTCAGCGGCCGGCCGGCACGGCTCACCGAAAGGCCCCGGACCAGGCGGTCGAACGGCGTCGCCTGGCACCGCATGCCCTCGGTGAACTCCTGGCGGACCACGCCGCAGAGCTCCGCGAAACTCGCGGACGCCCGGACGCGGCAGCGCAGCGGCACCGTATTCAGGAAGTAGCCGACGGTCCGGTCCAGCTCGGCGCCGGAGCGCTGGGTCAACGTGGTGCCGATCAGGAACCGCTCCTGACCGGACCAGCGCCGTACAGTCTCCTGGAAGGCCGCAAACGCCAGGAGGAACGGCGTCGCCCGCAGCTCCCGGGCCCGTCGCGGCAACAGTTCCCGGACGCTCTGAGGGAACATCAGGTCGAGCAGCCCGCGCTCGCTGTCCGGTCCGGCCTGCGCGGCGTCGCCGGGCGGCGCCGCGCCGAGCCGCAGCTGGTACGGGTAACCGCGCAGGTCCGCGATCCGCTGCGATTCCGTCAGGCGCGCCCGATCGGTGCCGAGCGCTTCCCTCTCCCAGGCCGCGAAGTCCGCGAACTGGAGCGGGACCTCGGGAAGCCGGACGTCGGTCCCGGCTTCGACGGCGTCGTAGGCCGTGGCCAGGTCCTCGACCAGAATCGCCAGGGACCACTGGTCGATGGCGATGTGGTGGACGCAGAGCAGTACCGCGTCGCCGGAGGCCAGTCCTTGCCACACGACGCAACGGAGCGGCGACGCGTCCTCCAGATCGAAGGCCGCGGCGGACCGGGCGCGGGCGTCGCGTACCACGAAGCTCTCGGCATCAGGGCGGTCTCGCACGTCGACCACCTCGACGTCGATCGGGCCGGGATCCCCTATCCGCTGTACCGGCCCGCCGTCCCGCACGGGGAAGGTGGTGCGGAGCATCTCGTGACGCGCCGCGACCGCGGTCAGGGCGGCACGGAGGGTGCCGACGTCAATACCCCGCGGTCTCTGTAACAGCGTGGGTATGTGATAGGTCGTCGCCTCCGGATCGGCGGCCCGCAGGAACCACAGCGACTCCTGGGCCGACGACAGCGGCGCCGTCCTGGCCGCGCGACGCGTCGGCACCGGCCCGAACTCGCCCCTCACCGTACGGCGTCGGTCGGGTCGAGGAGGCTTCGGCTCAGGTCTCTGAGACTGTCCGCGAAAAGAATCTCCGCGGGGTTCAACAGGACGTCGGACTTCAGCGCCTTGCGCAGCCGACTCGCCGCCTGCAGCGCCAGGATGGAGGTGCCGCCGAGGTCGAGGAAGTTGTCCTCGGGCCTCACCTGCGGGAGGTGGAGCACACTGGCCACGACCTCGCACAGGAGGGCGCAGAGTTCTGATTCCGGCTCGACGGAGTCTGTCGCGACGTCGGCGTCCGCGTCGACCGGGGCGGCGCTGCCGCTCGCGCCGTTCGCGACGTCGGCCGCGGTCGCGGACTCCGCCAGGCCGGCCAGCAGCCCGGTCCGGTCCACCTTCCCGTTGGAGTTGATCGGAAGCGTGGGGAAAAGCTGCCACCGGTGGGGGACCATGTACTCGGGCAGGGCCTGACGCAAAGCCTTGATGAGACCGGCGACCGGATCGGTGGGATCGGCCTCGGCGGTGGGGGCCGCGAAGCCCACCAGGTGCGCCTCCGGTCCCTCGCCCACCCGCTCCACCACCACGGCTGTCACGAGACCGGTGCGCAGCGCGGCCGCCTCGACCTCGCCCAGTTCCACCCGGAAGCCGCGCACCTTGACCTGGCGGTCCACGCGGCCCACGAAGTCGAAGGTGCCGTCCGGGAGCAGCCGACCCAGGTCACCGGTCCGGTAGATCCTCTCGCCGTCCGGCAGGACGACGAAGCGCTCCGCCGTCGGCCCGGGCAGGCCGAGGTAGCCCAGTGCGACCTGGGGCCCGCCGATGCAGATCTCGCCGACCTCGCCGGACGGCACCGGTCGCAGGTCCGCGTCGCGCAGCGACAGCGTCGTCGACTGGACCGCCTTGCCGATCGGGACCCGACGAGCGTCGCGCAGCTCCTCGCCTCGGCACACGTGCGAACTGGCGAAGGTGGCCGTCTCAGTCGGGCCGTAGACGTGTACGAGCTCGCGCGGCGGTTCGGCCGCGCAGATCGCACGCAGTGCGCCCGGGTCTACGACGTCGCCGCCGAAAAGCACCGTCCGCACCGAGGCGAAGGCGCCGGGATTCTCCAGGACGATCATCTCCAGCAGCGCCGTGGTCAGGAACAGCATGTCGATCCGCTCCCCGGCCAGCACGGCGGCCCAGTCCGCGATCGGGACGTCGACGGCGTCCGGCAGGATCACCACGGTTCCGCCGCCGGCCAGTGTGGTCCAGACCTCGAAAAGGATGATGTCGAACGCCGGGTTTCCCAGGCACGCGACCCGCAGGCCCGGTTGTAAGCGTACGTAGGTGGGTGCGGTGGCAAAGCGCTCGACGGCACGGTGCGGAATCATGACGCCCTTCGGCCGGCCCGTCGAGCCCGAGGTGAAGCCGATGTAGAAGACGGATTCCGCATCGGAGGCGGGATCCGGGAGCGGGGTGCCCGGGTCCCGGTCGGGCAGCCCGGTGACAACGCGTGTCCGTGTCGGCGGCAGAGCGGGCAACGGATTCGGCGCGGCCAGGATCACGGCGGGTTCGGCGTCCGCCAGGATGCCGTCCACCCGCTCGGGCGGGGCCATCGGGTCCAGCGGGATGTAGGCGGCCCCGGCACGGATCACGCCGAGCACCGCGACCACGAAATCGACCGAGCGCCCCAGGGCCAGCGCGACGCGGTCGCCGGCACCGATCCCGCGGCCGGCCAGCTCGGCGGCGAGCCACCCGGACCGCTCCCAGAGTTCGGCATAGCTGAGCGCCGCGCCCGCGGTGTCACAGACCGCCAAGGCGTCCGGGTGGGCAGCCACCCGCTCCTGGATCAGAGTACGGATTCCACGCGGAGACCAGAGATTTCCGGACAGGTCAGAAGCATAATCAGAAGTCATCGTTACCACTCCCCGTTACCACTTCCCGCGCTGTGGGCCGGCTCCGGCAACGCTGAGCAGCCCTCTGAGCGCGTCGAGGTTCAGTGATTCATCGCGAGGATCCTGATCCGACATCCTCCGTGAAGACGACGAGGTCGAATTCGCGGTTGTTGTCCATCCGACTGCCTCGCCTCCTCACCTGAGTCGCGTGGTTCACGATCATGCTCGCCCCGGCCGGGCGGCACCAGGCAACTCGGGCGGCAACTCGGCTGGCCGGAAGGCCGAAGGCCCGCCCGCGCCGCGTAGAACTTGCCTGTCAGTTGCCGTGTTCGTGTCTGGTCCACGCAATCCGGCACCGGACATCATCGAGCTGTATGGGGAACGAATCGCCGCTGAGGCGGCTGGTCTTCCTCCAGCTCCTGCTCGAGGAATCGTGGCATCACGTCCGCAATGCCGGTCCGTGCGTTCCCGCGCCGGTTCTCGCGGAGGCGTGCTCACGGCTCCGTCCTGACGTGCTTGTCCTCGGGACCGTCAACGGTCACGGGACGGAGGACGCGTTGGCAGCCATCGAGCATCTGCGGGCGCCGGGCGCGCCAGTCGGGATGGCTGTCGTCATCGGCGGCGAGCTCAGTACCTCCGGCCGAGGACGACAGGATGTCGAGCGCCTTCTGTCCGCCGGGTTCGACGCGGTGTTCTCCGACAACCCGAGGGTGATCAGGGAATTCACCTCCGCCTTCTGCGCGCTGGTCGGCGGGAAGTCGTGATGGCCCGCGCCGGCCAGCCGTCCGCCCCGCCTTCATTCGGCGCGTACGTCGCGGCTGCACACGCCGCCGGTCGGCTCGTGGTCCAGCGGGACGCCCGCCGGGCCGGGCCAAGGGCAGACGCGCCGGCGCCGCAGGCGCGGCCGTGGCGGAGGTCGACCGGACGGTCGTCAAGCAGCGCCCGTGGCCGAACCGTCAAGCATCTTGAGACCCCTACACGCCATATGATCTCTCATGTGATCAACATCACACGGGGATCCCCGGTTGTTGATTACGGAATGAAGTCATCCCTGACAGGAGAGTGTCGAGGGGGTGGCGGGCTGGCGCCAAACTTTGCTAATGCCCAGCGATCAAGGTTCGGCCAAGGGTTGACGCCTGGGTTGCAGACGGGAAGCCTTGGTAGCACGGTTGTTCGTCATCACTTCATTGAGGGTGGCGCGCCGGGGGCCTGTGAGTACTTCTGATTCTCGATGCTGGATGGATTGCTGCGCGAGTTGGTGTGTGCTCGATCTCAGGATTTGGGGCCGAAGGTCTGAATGATGGGACATGGCAATACCCTCGGGGGACTGCTTGCCCGGCAACGTATGGATGCGGGTTGGTCCCAGGAGGAACTTGCTGATCGCTCGGGAGTGAGTGTACGAACTGTCAGGAACATCGAGACCGGTGCGGTGCAGTCGCCCCGGAATTCGTCGCTGTCGCTCGTGGTGGCGGCTTTCCAGGCGGCGGGTCGCTTTGAGGCGGAGTATGTGCTTCGGGATTTCACCGATAGGAACGGGATAGAGATATCTGTAGCCCTGCCCGGTCGGTCGGCAGGGGTGTCGGCGTCGAACGGCGTGCGCGCCGGAGACGATCACGACTCGTTGGTTGGGCGGAAGAACGACATCTCCCGCATGTGCGAAAGTCTGCATCGAGACCGGTGGACCACCTTGGTCGGGCCTGGGGGAGTCGGCAAGACGAAGTTGGCTTTCGCCGTCGCGGACCGTTCACGAAGTCAGTTCGCAGGAGGCGTATCGGTCGTCGACCTCGGAGAGAAGTCCGAGGACCACGACGAGACGGCTATCTGGCGCGCGGTCTGCGAGGCTCTGCTGAGCGAGGGATCGCCGGGCGACGATTCCGAAGCGATGCGGCGGCTGGTGGTCATCGACAACATCGAGCATCTGCAGACGCCTGCGGTCCGGGCGTGCCAGCGGCTACTGGCGGAGTTTCCTGATTTATGGATCTTGATCACTTCTCGACATGCCGTGGCCGCAGCCGGGGTCAAGACCGTGGAGGTTCGACCGCTGTCCCCGGTCGATGCCGAGCGGCTGTTCCTCCACCGCGCGCAGGCCGCATGCCCGGACCTGGACCTGACCGGCCGCGGGTCCGCTGTCACGGAGATCTGCCGCAAGCTGGACGGACTGCCGTTCGCGCTGGAGGTGGCGGCGCTGCGGCTGCGCTCGTTATCGATCGACACATTACTCGAGGCACCGGTTCGCCAGATCGTCGCCCAACCGAGCGTTGCCGGCCTTCCCCATCAGCGAACCCTCGTCGAGAGCGTCACCTGGAGCTACGGGATGCTCGGGGAGGAGCAGCGCCGCCTTCTGCACTGGCTGTCGGCGTTCCTCGAAGCCTTCACGGTCAGGGATCTCCTCGGTCGCCCGGACCGGGAGGCCGTCGCCGACGACTTCCCGCATCTGTTCGACCTCGTCTCCGATCTCGTCGATCGATCCATGCTCCAGGTCTGCCGCGGAGCGGAGTACCGCTACTCCATGCTGGGGCACATCCGTGAAGTGATCGGCATTCTCCAGTGATCGGACGCGGCCCCGTCCGGGCGCGACGCCGCCATCACCCGTCGTCCGGCCAGTGGCTGCGCGGATGGACCACCGGGCGACGGCGAGCGCGATGCCGGCACTCTGTCCTCGCTCGGCGATGACCGGGTGGATGCCGCGCCGCCACCGCGGACGCCGGTACGTGTCATGGTCGTAGCCGCAGTCGGCCAGGAGGGCGTCGGGTCGGCGCCGGGCCCGACCGACGAGTCCGGCCACGGCCGGAACCTTGCCCAGCAGGGGTAGCGCGCCGTCCTCCGGCACACGACCGCGCCGGCCAAACAGGCCGTCATCACGCCGGCCGCGCTCAGCCTGCTCTACCCATCCGATGGCATCGACGGGTACCACCGTGAAGCCTTCCCCGACGACCGCACCACCGAAGCCGAAGCAGTATCTGGACGGCGAGGTCGGGGATCCGGGAGCGGACGGTGGGCAGCCGGAGCATGCGGCATGCCTGGTCGACGGCGGTGGTGGCGGCCTGCTCGGTGAGTCTTCGCCGACGGACGTCTGCCTCGCCGTGCTCCCTGCCTGGCTGGCGTCAGCCCCGGTGGACCGTCCGGTCCAGTTCCCTGCGCAGGTCGGCATCGATGCCCGCTCTGCTCCAGTACCAGCGGCACAGTCGGGGCGCCTGGCCGCTGGTCGCCTCGTACCAGGTGAACGAGGCGGGGTGGGCGGTGTGGGCGTGGGCGCCCAGGACGTTGAACTCGGAGAAGCCCCGGGGGCGCTGTCCCATGACGTAGCGGTCGAGGGGCAGGCCGTGGCGTTCGACGCACAGGGCCCGCAGTTCGGGGTAGATCCAGCGCGGGTACGTGAACGGGGGCTGCTGCATGAAGTCGTGGGTGACGGGCTGGCCGAGGAAGGTCTCGGTGGGAGCGAGCCAGGGCCGGTGACGGCCGAGGTCGCTGACCGGGCGGCGGGCGATCCAGGGGCGGCCGTCGGCGAACAGGGCCGCCGGGGTGACGGGGCGGGTGAAGATGACGTCCGAGTCGACGTGGCAGATGAATTCCGACGCGGTGAAGTCGTCCGCGTACAGTTTGGTGACCTGCTGTCCCAGGTAGTCGTCGCGGTAGTCCGGGCAGACTTCGAGGCGGACGTCGCCGCTCACGGCGCGGCGTACGGCGGATGATCCGGTGCGCGGGGTGACGACAACGACTTCGGTGAAGCCCCGGCACCACGTCCGGATGGCGGTCAGCGCGTAGTGCAACCAGGCGACATCCCGGTGGTAGGTGCGGATCAGCAGCGTCGTACGGCGGTTAAGGTCGCCCGTGTGGTCGAGGCCGTACCCGCCTTCTGGTGCCGGGCGCCCAGCCAGGGCAATGTCGGTGACCGGCTCACTCCTTGGCTGATCCGGCGGATCTGCGGCGTCCCCGCGCGCTGGGTCGCACCGGGTTGGCCGGGGCGCAAGCATTTCGTCACGGGGAGCGTCATCAGCCTGGCGGGACCGGGTGCCCTCGTGTGGGGAGCCGGTGTGATGGACGCCGGTGAGGTGGTCGATCCGCGGGCGGAGCTGATCGGCGTCCGCGGGCCGCTCACGCGTGAGGCCGCGCTGCGCTCGGGTGCCGTCTGCCCGCCCGTGTACGGTGATCCCGCCCTGCTCGTGCCGCGTTTCCTTCCCTGTGCGGGGGGTTCGCGGGGCGGGCCTGTCGCGCTGGTGCCGCACTTCTCGGACAAGGCACGCGCTCTGGCGGGAGTTCCGGACGGCTGGCGGTTCGTCGATGTGCAGCAGCCGGTGGAGGACGTCGTCGACCGGCTGTCGGGAGCCTCTCTGGTCGCTTCGTCCAGTCTGCACGGCATCATCCTGAGCCATGCGTACGGCATCCCGGCCGTGTGGATCACCTACGGGCCGCTTCCCGCGGGGGATGACAGCAAGTTCCACGACTACTTCCTCTCCGTCGGTGTGCCCGTCCCACCGCCATGCCCCGTGGGCCGTTTCGGTGCGGGGCTGGTTCCGGCCCGTCTCGCGGATTTCGCGACCCTGCCCGTCGAGCTGCCCGACCTCGATCTGCTCCTGGAGAGATGTCCGTTCCGGTGAACGACCACGGATTGCGCCGTGTCCTGGAAGGCATCCGGGACGCCAACTACCACCGCCCCGGTATCCGGTGCATGCGGCTGATGACCGCGGACGCGGCCACGGTCGCGGGCCTGTTGAGAGAGGTGGCTCGTCTTCGTGCCGGGCAGCGCCCGTCTCGTGCCGGGGCGGTCGGGCATGTGACCCGGTGGGCAGGGCCCACGGGGCGGGTCGAGCAGTTCAGTCTGCTCAACGCCTCGGGGCGGGCCGACGACTTCTCCCGCGACCATGATCTGTCCTGTTTCGGCAAACGCTTCCATCACGGGGAGCGGCTGCCGGTGCTGGCTTCCTTGATCGGTTCGCTTCCCCACCTGGTGAACTTCCGGGTCAACGTGCTGGGGCAAGGGGCCGCGCTGGCCCCGCACGAGGAGCACAGCGTGGTGCGTTCGCGGGACGGCCAGGTGGGTGTGCGGGCCCGCTTCCATCTGCCGCTCGTGACGCATCCTGCGGCGGTGGTGGTCCTCGACGGTGAGGTGCACCACCTGGCGGCGGGGGCGGTCTACCTGGTCAACCACGGCTGTGTGCACGCCGCGGAGAACGGTGGGGCGGGTGAGCGGATTCATCTGGTGTGGGACATGCTCATGACGGCGGACGCCTGTGCGGCGATGTTCGGGCAGGGGCCGCCCCCGGCCGGCTTCACGCGTGCCCCGGCCGTCGCCGAACCGGTCGGCCGGCGTGCAGTCAGGCGGTGGGAGCGCATCGCTCCCGGTGTCCGCGAGGCCGAGGCCCGTCACATCGGGTTCCTGGACGTCCAGTAGCCGTCAGTACAGGGTTCCGCGGAACTCCGCGGGGACGTAGTGGAAGAGCAGTGAGGTGTGGGTGCTGCCGTCGGGCAGTGGTGGACGCCAGTGCGGTACCCGGGTTCCTCTGAACAGCACCGCCTCACCGGGCTGCTGGATGACCGAGACGCGGCCCTGCGGGGTGTCCAGCAACAGGGGCCAGCCTCCGTCGATGCCGGGACCCGACTCCCCGAGCAGCAGCGAGACGGTGTACTCGCACTGTTCGCGGTCGGTGTGCCGGTCGAGGACGGCACCGCCCCGGTAGGCGGAGACGTAGGAGTAGGACGGCCGTACGGGCCGTCCGGCAAGCCGGCTGACGAGGTCGCGGAACTGGTGGTGGAAGAAACGGGAGAGTGATTCGTTGTGCCATCCGTAGCGTCCGCGCACCTGGGCGTCGCCCAGCGGCCGGGCGCCGGTGGAGATGAGCCGCTCGTAGTAGTCGAGGAGCGTGGTGCGGTGCGCGGGGTGGATGGCCCGGCCGATGCGGCACATGTCCGTGTGCGCGAAGTCCTCGGCGGCTCGGGACAGGGTGGAGTCGGCCGCTGCCCGCGTTCGGGCGCGGTGACCGGCCGGGCCCAGCGCCCCGGCCGCTGTCATGGCGGTCCTGAGCCGGTCGGGGAAGGCGGCCGGGAGGGGCTGCCCGGGTTCGAGGTCGCGCAGCAGCCACAGGTCCTCCGGGCGGACCCAGAACGGTGTCAGGGCGCCGGTGCGGGCGTCCTGCGTCCACAGGATCGGGCAGCCGGGCAGGAACCGGTCTCTGAACCGGGCGCGGCGGGCGAGGCCCAGCGGGATGGTGACGCCCGTCTGGAGCACGGCTGTCGGGTCGACCCGGGCAGTGTCGCACTCGTGCTCGGACGGGGAAGCGCCTCCAGCTTGGCCGGTGTCGTTCGGGAGGGCTTCTTGGCCGGTGTCGTTCGGGAGGGCTTCGCTCAGCCAGCAGGCGTAGGCGGGCGGGCGGCGGGGCGGGAGCTGGGGAGGGGGCATGGGGGCGCGTCCGTTCTCGGGTGGGTGCCGGATCTGCTGGACGGCGTCGAGCGCTGCCGGGTCGAAGCCGGGAGTACGGCGCCACTTGCCGGGGCGCGGCGGGCTGATGGTGCTGGCGGACAGCGGCAGGTCCCAGGCGTGGCGGGCGGGGGGCAGCCCGAGCGCCGCCTCCAGTCGGCGGATCGTCCTGGCGGGGGCGGCGCACAGTTCGGCGTAGTCGACGTCCAGCCAGCGCTCCGGCGGCAGCAGCGCCCGGGCGTGATGGGCCGCCTCCACGGCGGCGCCCCACTGCCGGACCGCGACGCGTGACAGGTCGTCGTCTCGCCATGCCTGCCAGCCCGGTGGCAGGAGCAGATGCCATGCGCGGCGGGGCCAGCCGGGCAGGTCCGGGATGTTGACGAACGCGGGATGGGTCCAGGCTCGCACCATGCTGGCCACGGTGTCGCGGGCGTCGCGATGCAGGTGGATGACCGTGGCGTCCGGGAACAGCCGGAGCAGGAACGGCAGGCGCAGGGTGTTCTCCGGTGTCTTCTCCAGCAGCCTCGGGCTGGGGAGGCGGGCGGCTGGCGGAGCGGGCCGGTGCGGTGCGGTGGTGTCCCGCAGGCCGGCCATGAACCCCGCCCGCACGGTTGCCCCGTGCTGGTCGGCGTCTTCGGCGCCCAGCGCGTGGGAGGCGTAGTGGCGGGCAGCGGGATGGAGTTGCGGCACCCCCTCGATCACGCCTTCGCTCTCGCTGCCTGTCGTGCACAGGCCGGGATGGCGGGCCAGGGCGTCGAACAGGGCGGTGCTGCCCGAGCGGGGCGGCGCGATGATGAGGACGGGCGCGGTGAGATCGGCCGCCGGGACCGCGCGGACGCGTCCCGTGCGGGGGGAACCGAACGGGCTGAGCGCGGTGTCGGTGCCCGCGTCGAAGGCCGCGGCGGCCGCCGCTGTCGCGAAGAGGTAGCGCACGCGCAGGCCGTGGGCGTCGGGTGTCACCGCACGGGCGAGCAGGTGCGGCGCCGTGGGAAAGGGGGCGTGATGCACCAGGCGCGCCGCCTGCCGGGCGCGTGCGGGTGCCAACGCGGCGTGGACGCAGACGGTCCAGGCCACGTCGGCGTGCTCGGGCGCTCCTGGTGTCGGGGGCCGGGGGTCGCTCACTGCCGGTGGATCCATCCGGTGACGCTGAATCGGCTGTCGGGGAAGGCCTTGCTCGGCACCCGGACCGGGAGGACTTCGTGGTCGTGGCGGCTGGGGAAGAACACCGCCAGGTTGGCTCGGGGCACGATCGTCTGGCTGCGGTCGGTGGGCACGATCTGCCCGTTCTCGGTGACCGTCTCGAAGATGCGCAGCTCCCCGCCGGAGAACCGGCGGGGCTCGGGCGAGAAGAAGTAGACGAAGGTGAGCTCTCGCGTGTCGCCGTCGTCGCTGTCGCGGTGCATGCCGAAGAAGTCTCGGTCGCCGTTGGCCGCCAGCTGCAGTTCGATGCGGCCCAGCGGGAAGGCGGGATGGTTCAGACGGGCGCGGACGGTTTCGAGGTGCTCCTTGATGCGTTCGGTGAACAGCCGCTCGAAGTGCGCGAGGTCGTCGAGGATCAGCGTGCTGCGGACCCGCTCGTCGACCACCGCGGTGTTCGTGCCGCGCGGCTGGATGGCGGCGGGCGTGAAGTCGTCCTTCCTGCGCAGCGCGTACGCCAGCAGGTCGCTGTGTTCCGCTTCGGTGAGGAACTCCCTGACGCCCTGAGCCACCTCGGCGATCGTGCCCCTCTCGAAGCGTCCGGTGCCGGTGGGGACGCCGGCCGGTTTGCTGTAGTGGCCGCCGCGGACCAGACGGGCGATCTCGGAGGGGATCGAGACCCGGTCCACGACCCACTCGGCCCGCGAGGCGAGGTAGACGGTGCTGTGGAACGCGGCGTTGGTTTCGAACGCCGTGTCGTCGAGGGCGCCCGCGAGGACGTCGATGGTGTCCAGGTCGGCCAGGCCGAGGCTGGTCAGCAGTTCGCCGACCGGGGCGCGGTAGGTGAGGTAGCGGGCGGCCTCGGTGAGGAAGACGTCCTCGGTGCATTCGAAGCCGACACGGCGCAGTACGAGGTCGGCCAGCCGGGAGTCCTCGCCGAGGAGGTAGTGCACCTCCGCGGTGGGGTCGACCGACAGGGCCTCGAGGGCCTCCTTGTAGAGGGCCGCGATCAGGCCCACGTTCGTCAGGTCTTCGTCGGCCACCTGTACCGGGCTCAGTCCCCAGCAGCCGTCCGCCACGAGGTGGGTCTGGAGGACGGCGACGATATTGCGGGCTCCCAGTCCCCACGGCGGCCACGGCCTGTCGCGGACGGCGGCGAAGATCTGCGAGTCGCCGTCGCAGAAGAGGGGCACCACGACCTCGTCCATGAGGTGGGGCGCTCCCATGCGGCGGAAGAACACGTGCAGGGCGGCTTTGGCGGTGTCGCTGAGTTCGTCGAAGATCTCGATCCGCGTGCCGCCGTTGAGATCCGAGAAGAAGTCGCGTCTGATGGGCTGGGTCATGGCTCTCCTGCTGGTGCCGTTGTGCTGAGTGAAGGTGCCGTTTTGGCTGACGGACGACGGACGGATCCCGTAGCGGACACCCCGTTCCTACGGGTGACCACTCCCCGCGGGGGCGTGCTGCCCTGGGTGCTGGTCCGGGCCCCGGTGGTCACCCGGGCGCATCATGTGCGGCTGGGTGACCTGGTGCGGGAGGGCTGCCGGTTCGCGGGCGTCACCAGCTATCTGGGCTTTCCCGGGGAGGGGTTCCGCGACGAACGCGACTACGGTCTGTTGTGCGAGGCGTGGCTGCACTGCTTCCGGGACCCGGATCGTTTCCTGCCTGGTGACGGGCCTCGTCGCCTGGTCAGCGAGTCCGACTTCACGGACCCGCTGCGAGTGGACCCGCGCCGGGTGACGGCTGCCCTGCCGCGGGACCTGCGGGCGGACGTGGTGCACGTCTCGGGGCGGGACCCCTGGAAGCAGGAGGCCAAGAACTGGCCGCTGGCCGCGCGTTGCCTTCGCCGCCTGGCCCGGGAGACGGGGCTGCGGGTCCTGGTCGTCGACGCGCCGTCCACGGCCCAGACGGTCCCGGGCGTACGCCTGATCGGTCCCCTGCCCTGGCCGTTGCTCCTCGCGGTGCTCGGCGCTGCGCGCTGTCTGTTCGTACCGGCCGTGCTGGACCCCTCGCCCCGGGTGCTCGCGGAGGCGTTGTGCCTCGGTGTCCCCGTCGTGGTCAACCGGGCGGTCCTCGGCGGATGGCACTACGTGAACCCGTTCACCGGCGCCTTCTTCGACGGCGAGGACGACGTGGTGACAGTGGTCGAGGACGTGCTGGGCCGGAGTCACCGGCCTCGGGCCTGGTTCACCGCTCACCACGGGCCGGCGCGAGCCGGCGCGCGGGTGCACGCTCTGCTGCGGGGACTCGACGCCTCCCTGCCCGATCTCACGCACGTCCTGCTCACCGCCGACCGGGGCGAACCGCACGCGGGTCGGCCGGGGACACGTTGAGGACCAGCCGCTGCCCGCCGCGCATCGGGGAGCGGTGGATCCACGCGTCCCGGACCGGATGCGGCGACCAGTGGCGCCGGACGTCGATGTGCCGGAAGTAGACGGTGGCGTCCGAGGGCACCTGGCGGATCACCGCCCCCGGACGCAGGAACGACGGATCCGCGTCCATGGCCCGGAGTTCGTCGAGCGCCGCCTGCCGCGTCCGCTCCCCTCGTCGGGCGTCGGCGACCATCCGGGACAGGCGCTCCCTGCGGGCCAGGTAGGCGTAGAACTCGGCCGTCCCCCGCACGTCGTCGCCGTGCACGTACTGCGTCGTCGGGCCGTTGTAGACCCGGACGGCGCCCACGGTGGGCGCCTGGGGCGGCACGGTGTCCACGTGGAAGCCGCACCGGCACGTCGGAGCCTCGGTGAACACACGCACCATCACCCGGTTCCCGCGCGCCGCGCCCATGACCCGCCTCAGGATTTCGGTCATGTCGTCCAGGAGCGGCCCGGTGAGGGCGGGGGGCGCCTGGGCGAGGGCTTCACGCGTCCAACGCGTGAAGCCGTCCAGGTCGACCGAGTCCAGGGTGGTGCGGGCAATGACCAGCCGCCGCTCGGTCACGGCCGCGTCCAGCTCCGCCAGCCAGGGCGGACGCTCGGGCGGCACGACGACGACCGCGCTCCGTGCACGATCCGCCAGCAGCTCGATGTCGCCGTGCGCCGACCCGTGCACGACGTCGGACGGGCGAACCGATGTCATCCCGCGAGCCCGGGCGCGCCGCGACGCCCGCAGTTCTGGCACACGTTCACGCGGCAAGAGGAGGGGATCACGAACGGCAAGGTAGCCGGGCCTGCGCTCCCGGCCCGGCACGACGTGCAGGATCGGCGGCCCGACGAACCCATACGGCGTACAGGTCCGCCCCGGTGCCTCCCTGTTCGGCGGCGTCGGGCAGGCGCACCCGCCCGCGGCGTGCCAAGGATGAGACGACAGGACCCGGCCTTCTGCCGACCGGAACATCCGGCGCCTGTCCGAGCCGAGGAGAGACGTATGTCCCGTACGGTCATGAAGGAGGTCCTTGACCGGGCGCTCCTGGACGAACAGTTCCGGGCCGACGTCGAGTCGGACCCTGACCATGCCCTGAAGGACTACGACCTGACCGGCGAGGAACGCGAGGTTCTGCTCTCGCGGGACCTCTCCCGGGTGGAAGCGCTCTTCCCCGGCTTCCTGCACGTCACCATCAGGTTCGCCCTGATCAACCACGACATCGTGGCGCTGGCTCCCTCCGATCACGCACGCAGGGCGGAGATCGAGCGTCTGGGCCGCCGGATCACCGAGTCGCCGGGGGACCGCTTCGAACAGCTCAAGCAACTGCTGCTTCTTTTCCGATGACGGCACGCAGGGGAACCGACATGACTTCGCGCACGGACCGCAGGGAGCCTGACGTCTACATCGTCGGGCTGGGCATCAAAGGCATCGAACACATCACCAGGGAGACGGAATCCGCCTGTCGGCGGTCACAGGAGATCCTGGCCGTTCCCACCCTGCCCGCGGGCATGACCTTCCTGCGCAGCCTCTGCGACCGGGTCACCGACCTTCACCCGGTCAGTTACAAGGAGGACGAGAACCGGCTCAACGCGTACGACACCATGAGCGCCATGGTGCTCGAGGCGGCACTCGATCATCCTCCGGTGACGTTCGCAACCTACGGCCACCCGCTGGTCTACGTGTATCCGACCCGTCAGATCCTCGACGCCGCACCGTACCTGGGACTGAACGTCAGGGTTCTCCCCGCCGTCTCCGCGCTGGACACGATGATCATCGATCTGGACTTCGATCCGGCCATCGACGGTCTTCAGATGTACGAGGCCACGGACCTGCTGGTCCGCCAGCGCCCGCTGCAAACCGACGTGCCCTGCATGCTGTGGCAGGTAGGGGCGGTGGAGTCGGTCCTGTACTCCAGCGCGCCCAACAGCCCCGAGCGGTTCTTCCGCATCAAGGACTACCTGCTCCGCTTCTACCCGCCGGAGCACGAGGTCGCCGCAGTCTACAGCAGCCCGCACCCGCTGTTCGAAGCCTCCGTCGTCAGGTTCACGCTGGGTGCCATGGAGCAGCATCACGACCAGCTGCACCAGGGGCTCACGCTCTACATCCCGCCGCTCACCAGACGCTCCGTGGCCGACACGGACCTGATCGAGAGAATCGAGTCGGTGGACCACCTCAGGGCCATCACGCACGACACCGCCGCACCAGGATCCGGTGCACGGGGATAGTCCCCGCCACCGCGCCCGGCTCCTGCACAGGCACAGGCCCGGGCTGTTCATGCCCCTGCCGGATGAGGAAGGAGCGCGCCGAGTGCACCTTGTGGGTTGCCTCCCACAAGGTGGCCTACTGAGGAGCGTTCCCCACCACGGCAGTCGTCCTGCCGTGGTGGGGAACGCCTGGTTCGAGCTCCTTGACGGTGACGGTGCCACCATGGGGTCCTATTTCGCTCGTCGGCAAGATGCCGGGGTTTCAGTCCACTCCGGGCGGCACGCGTGTGGCCTGGTGGTAATACATCCGCCAGCCTGCGATCTGATCCCTCTTGCGCCAGATCGAACTGTGCCTGCTCCTGCGTTCGCCGAGCATGGTCTCGAAGGTCAGGTGAACCAGACCCGGTGCGAGCAGCACTCCCGAGATCTCCGAGGGCTCGTAGCGAGGACCATCCGCCGAACTGCCCACATGGTCGGCCAGTTCGGCGAGCATCTCCTCATACGTCCATCGCCGCCCCGACCCGCCGACCTCCACGAACTCCGGGTCGAGAAGCTGCGCGGCGCGTTCCCGCGAGGCTCGGACACGTGGATCCATGAGCTGCAACTCGCACGCGATAGCCTGGTTCACATCGTCTGTTGGACCGTCCATGGACGTATCCTCGCCGGACTCACGGTTCCCGCCGCAACCCATTTCACGGGTGTCGGAGCGGTCGGTGGAGCGCTGTCGCAGGTCGTGGCGCGAGCGGGGTGAGGTTGGGCTGCTGTCGAAGGGGCGCCGGGCCGTCCGACGGCTGGGGCCGGCCCAGACAGAACGCTTGGAACGGGAGCTGGAGCGCGGTCCGCTCGCGCACGGGTGGGCTGGAGCCAACGCATAGAGCCTCCACCGATCCCGGAGCGGTTCACCTGGCCGTTGTCGGCCCGCCCGTCCGTGGGCCTCTGGGCCTGTCCACCGGTCCCGGCCGGGTTGCGGCCCGGCTCGCTCAGGCGTACACGCGTTCCACGAACTGTGCGAGTTGATCGTCGCTCAGGTGATGGGCCAGATCTGACTCGCTGATCATGCCGACGAGGCGCTTGTTCTCGTCGATGACCGGCAGGCGGCGGATCTGGTTGTTCTCCATCTCCCTGAGCACGTCCTCCACGCCGGCGTCGGCGCTGATCCAGCGTGGGGTGCCCTTGCACAGGTCTCCGGCGGTGGTCTGCGCTGGGTCGTGTCCTGCAGCGATACAGCCGACCACGATGTCGCGGTCGGTGATGATCCCGCACATCCGCTCGTTCGTGTCGGTGGGATCGCTGACCGGCATGGCGCCCACGTTGAGCTCTCGCATGAGCTGGGCCACCCGGTCCAGGGTCTCGGTCGCCGGTACCCACTGGGCCCCGGGGTGCATGATGTCGGCGGCGGTGGTCATGGATGCTCCTTCTGTCGGTGTCGGCCGGTTCCAGTCTCCGAAGGTGTGCGCCGCACGTCGCCCGGGACAAGTCATCCGAGTGACGCCCGGGCCCGCCCTCTCCCGGGCCGCGGCGTGCCGGCCGCATGCCATGGCCTCCGGCCGTCGGCTCGCCCCGCAGCTCACCGATGCCGAACTCGTCACGCGGGCAATGCTGCAGACGACGCTCGGCTTCATCTCCGAGGCCGGGTGGTTCCGCCACGCCCGCAGTCACATGCGGCACCTCTTCCCGTACCTGCTCCCAACGGCCTGGCCGCGACAAGGGCCTACGCCGGGCCGCCATGCTGCCGCTGCGGGTCACCCGGCTGCTGGCCGCCGACAACTCGGTGACGGTGACGCCCTGCGCGAAGTCGGCGCGGCCGGTGTGCGCGTCGCCTTTCGGGTCGGTGTCGGGGTACGGGGCCGACCGGTCCCAGGTGCCGGTGGTGACCGCCCCAGGAATCGAGCGCACCGGGAACAGACGGGCCAACTGGGAGAGTTGCAGTGACCGAGGGACCGGCCCGCACGGGACTGGACACGGTGGCCACAGGGTCGTTTGCCGTACCAGGAGCCGGGCCGCAAGACCGCAGCACGCCCGTCGTGCACTCGGACCAAGACATATGTCTGCAGGAGGACTGTTTCATGACTGGCCGGCCTTTGACGCTCATGGCAGTACACGCCCACCCCGACGACGAGGCGACCGGAACCGGAGGGGTGCTCGCGCGGTATGCGGCGGAAGGCATCCGCACGGTTCTCGTGACGTGCACCGACGGCGGTTGCGGTGACGGTCCGGGAGGTGTCAAGCCGGGTGATCCCGGGCACGACCCGGCGGCCGTCGCCTTGATGCGCCGTCAGGAACTCGAAGCGAGCTGTGACGTCCTGAAGGTCAGCGATCTGGAGACGCTGGACTATGCCGACTCCGGAATGATGGGCTGGCCGAGCAACGACGCCCCTGGATCCTTCTGGCAGACTCCCGTGCGGGAAGGCGCGGCCAGACTCGCGGAGCTCATGCGGCACTACCGACCTGATGTGGTCGTCACCTATGACGAGAACGGCTTCTACGGTCACCCCGACCACATTCAGGCGCACCGCATCACGATGGCGGCGCTGGAGATGACGGCGCTGACACCGAAGGTGTACTGGACCACGATGCCCCGCTCGATGATGCAGCGGTTCGGCGAGATCATGCGCGAGTTTCATGAGGACATGCCGGAGCCGGATTCGGCCGAGGCCGCCGCGATGGCCGAGATCGGACTCCCCGACGAGGACATCACCACGTGGGTGGACACGACCGGGTTCAGCGGTCAGAAGTTCGACGCGTTGGCCGCGCACGCCAGTCAGGGCGAGAACATCTTCTTCCTCAAGATGGGCAAGGAGAGGTTCGGCGAATTGATGGGCATGGAGACCTTCGTGCGTGTCAAGGACACCACCGGCGCGGCTACCCCCGAAGACGATCTCTTCGCCGGACTGCGCTGATCGACCAAGCCGGACCGGCTGGGAAAGGCATCGACCGCGCGTCCGGACGGAGCGTCACCTCGGACGGCACACGAGTCGCCGAGGCGACGTCAGCCGGGATTCACGACCTCGTCGTCCGTGTGCGCGCCGAACTCGGCGACGCGCACTTCCGCGATGCGCTCGTACCGGCTGACCCGGTCGGTCCATTCCGCGTCGACACCGAACGCCACCTTGGCGAAACCCACCCGGCCGACGGCCTCGGCCAGACCCGGATCGCCAGGGGCCAGCAGACGCACCGGCTCGTCGAGCGCCACGGTGTGCGGCGGCACGAAGTACTCGTCCGGCACAACGGTGCGCGCATGGACGAGCGCGCCGACGGCGACGACCGAGCCGGCCCCCAGCCGTGCGCGTTGCAGGACCGTCGCCGTGGTCGCCACATACACGCACCTGTCGACCTCACAGCCCAGCAGCGTGGCATGAGGTCCCACGAACACGTGGTCGCCGACGAGCACCGGCTGGTCACCGGCGACCGCGGACCCGCGCAGCACCGCGTTCTCGCAGATCACGGTCGCCTCCCCGACCTCGATCCGGGATCCCTCGGCATCGAGCACGGCGCCGTACATCACCCTGGCTCTCGGCCCCACGCGGACATCACCGACCAACGTGGCCGTCGGGGCGACGTAGGCGGTGGGATGGACCTGCGGTTCATGCCCGCGATGCCGGATGCGGATTCCCTGCGTTTCAGCAATCATGAGCAGATTCTCGCCCACAGAGCAGCCGTACCGCGCGAGCCGCTCACCGCCGAACTGCGCGTCAGCCTCGTCCGCACAGCGGCACGACGACCTGGACATCACAGCCGCGTCTGGCGTGACTTGAGACGGACTTGACCGCAACGGCTCCGGCAGGACGGTGGGGGGAGGCGCTGTCAGTGCCGCGCCCTAGGCTGCCGGACACAGACCTTCATGGCGAAAACGGGGGGTAGCGGTGCGCAGGCCGGTCACGGGCGAGGTCCATGTTCACTACGGCCAGATCTACGTCGAGAGTGATCCGGACAGCTACGGCCCCGGCCTCGCGGAAGCGTTCGCCGGGCAGAGCGCCGGGCTGTGCGGGGCGGCACTCCCCGGCACGCTCTGGCTGCACACCGGCCTGCACACGGGCAGGGTCGGCTTCACCGTCGAAGTGCACGAACAGGCCCCGCCTGTGGATCCGGCGTGGGAGGACGTCGTGGAGGTGTCCTTCCGCCCCGCGTCGGCCAGGAACGCGCTCGTGCAGTGGGCAGGGGAGGCCTCCTGGGAACTCGGCCTGGAGGAGGTCGACTACCGGGTGCGCTATTGCGCCAGGGGCATGGACGAGGCACGCCGCAAGGACACGCGACTGGATGAGGAGCCCCAGCTGGACTGCTATCTCCTGCAGTTCTGGCCCGCACCGCCGGCAGCGGATCGCGTCCTGAAGCAGACCTCCGCCATCGCCGCGTACTGGCACGACTACGCCCGTCGGCAACCGCCCCCTCCGACACGAGCCGAACGCGCCGAAGCCGAACGTCAGGCACGTCTCGCGCACGAACGAGCCGAGACGGAACGCCTGCTGGCGTATGAGCGGTGGCGGTGGGGCGGTCGGTTGCCGAGCCGGGCCTTGCGCGACGTCGGCGGCAACGTGCGCGGCCTGGTCGCCTTCGACCCGTCCCTCGTCCATGCCATCGACGCGGCCGGCCCCGAAGTCCAGAGGGCCCTGGCCCTGCTGGCGGCGCGCCGCGCCTGCGAGGCCGCCGGTCTCGCCCAGCTGTACTGGATCGCCGCAGGGCTCAACGCACTCGCCGAGGGCCTCCCGCTGCCGCCGCCCCTCGACGACCCGGCCCGGGCCTGGCGGGCCCTGGACTCCGACCCCGAAGCGCCCGACAGGACGGTCGGCCGGGCCGTCCCACCCGAGCGGCCACCCTTTCAGTCGCCCGCCCGTGACGACGCGCACGCACCGATGCACAAACCCGCCTCCGGCCCGCGTCTCGAGGGTCCTGCGGCCTTCATGGCCCAGTTGTCGAGTCCTCCCGAGCCGTCGGCACCGAAGACAGGGAAGGGTAGGGGGTCCGCGATGCGGGTCACGCTAGGCCGGCCGGATCCGTCCCTGCGGATGTCCCAGCCCCACATGGCTCTGCCCGCGCTGCTCGCCGCGGCCGGGGCTGATCCCCTGCGGGCGGCCCTGGACGCGGTGTATGCGGGTGTGACGGCGTATGGAGAGGACTACCCGACCCTTCTGCAGGAGATCCGATCCGTATGCCGGGGCGGTTACTAGGCTGCAGCCCTCAACGGGATGTCAGCCGGTGATGGATTGCCCGCAGATCCACGATGTATCCCGTAACGCACCTTCCATTCTGCGGGAACAACCGCTTCGACCATCTCGCCCTGAGATCTGGGCGCGACGGGACGAAGGGACGCCGGGAGCGTGTTCATCGTTCGATGGAGCAATTGTCGGTACTCGTGGGCCGGGGGAATCAGGGCCACAGCATCTGCTTGGTCCACCCGATGGGTGAGGACTGGTAGACGAGGCGGGTGTGTCGGCGCTGCTTGTCGCCCTGCCAGAACTCCACCGACTCCGGGCGCACCGAGTACAGCGTCCAGCCTGGGGCCACGAGATCCGGCTCGCTCTCGATCCGCGCGATCGATGCCCCCACTAGCGCATCCCTCTCGGCCAGGTCCGCGAGTGGCTGGGACTGCCGTCCGAGAAGAGCTTCGGCCCGTGCCCCCACGCTGCGGGCGAGGAAGTCCGCAGCGCACAGTTCGGGGCTCTCCCGCACCACCGGTCCGCGCACCCGGACCTGACGGGCGAGCGGTGCCCAGTAGAAGGTCAGCGCCGCATAAGGGCGGGCAGCAAGATCGCGGCCCTTGCGGCTGTTCGCGTCCGTGGCGAACTGCCAGCCCTCGGGGCTCACGTCCTTGAGGATCAGCACGCGAGCTGTCGGATCACCGCCGACGTCCGCCGTGGCCAGCGTCATGGCATGCGGCTCCCGCACCCCGGCGCTCAACGCCGCGAGCAACCACTCGGTGAACAACTCGACCGGCGTGTCCGGCGCGATCGACGGGTCGAACCCGGGAAGGTCGCCCGCGAAGACCTCGATGTCCCGCAGCGTTTGACGCAGGTTGGCCGCACCGGTCACGTTCCACTCCCTCAGCCGTGAACGCTCAAGTGGAACCGAACCTATCAACCTGCTTGATTGAGCGGCAGGTTGTGGTCAAGCACGCCGCAGCAGCCCTCTGCGTCGCAGTTGGCGATCTTCGCGACGGCCTCGGGGAGTTCGGTCCCGCAGGTCGCTTGACTCCTGCGCAGCCGATGCCTGGGCTGTTGAGGCCCGCGGTGATTGTTGTGGCTGTGGAGGGGCGCAGGGGGCGTCGCATGCCGGGTTGGGTTGGGTGGGGGTGGGGGTGGGTAGTGGCGGGGCGGGGTGGGGGGTTGGGTGTGTGGTGGGGGTCGTGTGTTGTGTTCGTCGGTTGGTGACGTGGGAGGAATGGTGTCGGGGATGGATGGGGCATCGGGGGTGGCCGAGGTGTCGGGGATGGACGGGGCGTCGGGGATGGCCGGGGTCGCGATGTCGGGCGCGAGTGGGTCGTCGTGTCCGTATGTGCTGGATGTCTTGGGGAGTGATCTGCCGGGGGAGATGGGGCTGCTGCGGTCGGGAGGGCCGGCGGTGCGGGTGATGTTGCCGGGGGGCGTGGCGGCGTGGGCCGTGGTGGGTCAGAGGTATGTGGAGCGGTTGTTGACGGATTGGCGGGTGTCGAAGGATGCGCGGTTGCACTGGCCGGAGTTCATCGAGGGGCGGGTGACGGAGGAGTGGCCGCTTTATCCCTGGGTGGCGAACGAGAACATGTTGTTCGCTTACGGGGAGAGCCATCGGCGGTTGCGGCGGCTGGTGGCCGGAGCGTTCACGGTGCGGCGGGCGGAGGCGTTGCGGCCGCGGGTGCGGCGGATCGCGGGGGAGCTGGTTGAAGGGCTGGCGGACTCGGGGGAGGTGGTGGATGTACGGGCGGGGTTCGCGGAAGTGCTGCCGATGCGGGTGATCTGTGAGTTGTTCGGGGTGGCGCAGGGGGAGGCGACGGATGCGTTGTGCGCGGCCTTGCACCGGGTGTTCGCGACGGCCGTGCCCGGGCGGGAGATTGAGGCGGCGCGGCAGGAGGCGTTCGCTCTGCTGGCGCAGTTGGTGCGGGACAAGCGGGCCGAGCCGGGTGATGATCTGACGTCGTCGTTGATCCAGGCGAGGGATGAGGAGGACCGTCTCAGCGAGGAGGAGTTGCTGGGGACGTTGTTCTTGATGATTGCGGGAGGTCAGGACACGACGGCTGCGCTGATCACGAATGCGGTGGGGGCGCTGTTGCGTTTTCCGGAGCAGCTCGAGCACGTGCGGGCGGGCCGGGCGTCCTGGCAGGACGTGTGCGCGGAGACGATGAGGGTGCATACGCCGGGTGCGTATTCACCGATGCGGTTCGCCGTGGAGGACATCGATCTGGACGGGGTGCTGATACGCAAGGGGGAGGCGATACTGGTGAACTTCGCGGCCGGGGGGCTGGATCCGGAGCGTTATGGTCCCGATGCCGACCGGTTCGACGTACTGCGCACGGATCGGGACGGTCTGGGTTTCGGGCATGGGGTGCACCGCTGCCTGGGGGCTCCGCTGGCGGAGGTGGAGGCGGTGGAGGCGTTCGCGGCGCTGTTTACGCGTTTCCCGAGGATGCGGCTGGCGTGTGCGCCGGAGGAGCTGCGGCCCATGGAGAGTTTCCTGGTGAATTCCTACCGCGCTCTGCCTGTGCGTCTGGCTCCTGCGGGTTGATTCCGTCCGGCGTGGGTCGGCGGGGCGCGGCGTCCGCGTCCGGGTGGCACCGTGGCCGCTCGCCGCTCGCCGCTCGCCGCTCGCCGCTCGCCGCTCGCACGCGGCTCGGGCCCGTCTGCTCGATCTGTACGCGCCCGCGCGTGGGCGAGCTGCCCTTCGACGCGAACACCACGTACCTGGCCATCTTCCACACCGAACCCGACGGCCGCTCGCGTCCACGTCAAGGGCGCCGTCGACGTGTTGCTGGGCCTGTGCACCGATGTCCGCGCCGAGGACGGTGTGCGGGGCCTCGACGGCGAACACGCATCGGCGTCCTCACCGTGACGTCGCAACCTGCCGGTACCGTACTTCGCGTCCTGCGGGCGGCGACCGACCTCGCGGACGGAGCGCCGCCCGCACCCACCGCCCAAGCTGCCCGCGCTGTCCGCACTGACACTGGTGTCGATCGCCGGCATCGCCGATCCACCTCGATCGCAGGCACGGGATGCGATGGCGCTGTGCCGTACGGCCGGGGTCGCCGTGAGGATGCTCACCGGTGACCATGCCGCCACCGCGGCGGTCATCGCGCGGGAACTCCACATCTCCGGCGGAGTCATGACCGGCGCTGAGCTGGACCGGATGACCGAGGACGAACTCGGCGCGTGCGTCGACGACATCGGAGTGTTCGCCCGGGTGACCCCACAAGGTCGCGATCGTCCGGGCCCTGTTGAGTCAGGGTCACATCGTCGCCATGACGGGTGACGGCGTCGACGACGCGGCGGCGCTGCGGGCCGCTCACATCGGCGTGGCCGTGGGCACCACCGGCACGGACGTGGGGCACTACCGGCACGGACGTGGCCAAGGAAGCACGACCTGGTCCTGACCGACGTCAACTTCTTCACGATCGTGCGAGCCGTCCGCGAAGGGCGTGCCGTCTACGACAACATCGTCAAGTTCGTCCGGTTCCAGCCGGCCACCAACATAGGCGCCATCCCTGACCGGATGGTCGGCCCGGCTCACGGCTGCCCAACTCGACGGGTCACCGGCGATGGCCCTGGTCGTGGACTTCGCCCGCGATGACGTGATGCGCCACCCACTGCGCGACCCGGGGGCGCGGATGCTGGGCGCCCGACGGCTTTTCGCCGCCGACCGGGCCGGCGCGGTCATGGTCCTGGACACTGTGGGCCTGCTCGCCCCCGCCCCGCTCGTACGTCGACCCGGACACCGCCCTGACGATGGCGTTCACCGCGTTCGTGCTCATCCAGCTCTTGAATGCGCTGAGTGCATGCACAGACGATGGCTCCCTGCCGGGGTGGCACCAGTTTCGCAACCGCACCTTGTGGCTATGCCTGGGCGTCGCCTTCGTCGTGCGAGGTCTCGCCGTGCACCTGCCGTGGGCCCGCACGGCCTTCGGTTCCGTGCCACTGAGACGCTGTGTCGGAGTGCTTTCGTGGGCTGGGGTGGGCGGTGAGTGCCGTGTGATGCTGGCGGGCATGACTGATCGCCTTGAGGTTGCCGTTGTCCGCTGGCCCGGTGGGTCTCGTGTGGTGGGGGAAGGGCTGTCCGCCTTGCTGGCGGCCTACCATCTGCGGACCGAGGCTGAGAAGGGGGAGCCGGTAGCGGATGTGGGCGGGTTGCCGGATCGCTACCGGGCAGAGATCGCCGATCCTGGGACCGCCTTTGACGGAGATGTCGTATTGGTGGCTGTCCAGGGGGACGCTGCTGTGGGATGTGTGGTGGTGACCTTCCTGGCGGATGGACAGTCGGAGATCAAGAGACTCTGGACGGACCCTGGGTTCCGTGGCCGGGGCGTTGCGTCCGCCTTGCTCGGCGTTGCGTTGGCTCATGTCGCCGAGAGCGGCGTGAACATCGTCCGGCTCTCGGTATGGGAATGGCGCACCCCGGCGATCGCCCTGTACGAACGACTCGGTTTCACTGTCGCCCGGTCATGGGATGAGCGGGACCGGCTGGTGTGCATGCAACGTGCCGTCTGAGCGGTCCCGGCCACTAGTCGATGGCCGCGCCGGGGGCAGGTCCTCATGGCGGACTGCGGGCTCTTGTCGCTTGTTCTGGCGACGAGGTGGTGTCTCTTGAGCGTGAGGGGGAGGAGGAGCAGGTCCCGGGGCTCGGTTGGGGCGGGTGTGCGGGGCCAGCGGGGGGTGCGGCCGCCGTCGGCGAAGGGGGCTTGGGTGTGGTGGTGGGGGTGGGTCTGGTAAATATACCAAGCGTGCGGTTTGTTGGTGGTGTTGGGTGTTGGGTGTGGGGTTGGGGGTTGTG
>NZ_JBEXOP010000037.1:0-77261 GCF_040611575.1 Streptomyces sp. NPDC006610 | reverse complement strand
TCCTGGCGCCGCAAGGCCCCGGTGGAGTCCCTGATGCCGCTGCGGCTGGCGAGGTACGGCGTCCCCCTGGCGGACACGGCCCCCGCGGGCCTCGCTGCGGCCGGCATCAACGAGCAGCCCGTCCAGGTCACCGTCGACCGAGTTGAGATGCCCACCTTGAAACAGGTCGACCCCACCGAACGCGTACTGATCGACGCCGAGTCGACCTCATGGGCCGCCTCTACGAGGACAACGGCCGCTGGGTCGTACAAAAGGACGGCCCGCATGCCCTCGGGGATGATGCCGAGGAACACCTCGGCCGCCGGCACGCCGGTCGCATCTCGGCGCGGTGCCATCGGACGGTGCCCTCATGTGCCTTCGCAGGCCCGAGGCCACCATGCCCGCGGCACGCGCCAGGAAGCGAGGGGTGTGCGTGTCCCTCACCGAAGCTTCGGCTGCACGCGCGGCACCTTGGACGTTCATCGCATCCCTGCAGTGGGGGGTTGCGGCGACCACGAGAGCTCAAGTCCGCCGAGGGCGCTTGACCGGCAGTTCAGCCCGGCCCGCAGAGGGAGGTGGACCGGGCAGCCGCGACGTGGCCGACGCAGCGGCGGCGAGGTCCGCGTAGTCGCCGGTGTCAGAGGAGGCTGGCGGTGAAGACGCCGGACGTATTGGTGAGCCCTTGAGACGTGGTGCAGCCAAGGAGATCTGTCGAGGGCAGGATGAAGGTGGCGCTGATGACGTTGCCTGCGTAGTCGCCGGAACTGACTGGTCCGGTCAGGGTGGAGACGACGATGCCGTTGGGCCGGACGGTGATGGCCGCGGTGTAGGTGAATCGGGAGGGGCTGGTTCCCGGATCGGACCAGTCGATGGTTCCGGACCCACTGCTGCTGCCCGTCAGGCAGTTGAGGCTGCCGCTTCCGTTGAAGGTGTAGCTCGCGGCGGTGTGGTTGCCATCGGTGGACACGCAGCCGCCAAGGGTGCCGGTGGAGGAAACGGAGGTGGGAGCGGGCGGCGCATACTTCAGCCCCGGGCTGTAGGTGGTGCTCTGAGCGCCGATCGGACATATCACGCTGCCGCTGGTGGTGGAAGCAGAAGCGGGAGCAGCCATGGCTAAGGCGGAGACGCTGAGTGCCGCAGCGCCTAGGAGCGCGGTGGTGCGCATGTCCTTCTCCTCTGAATTTCGGTGACAAGTGTTGACACTGTCTTCGCGTCCGGCTTCGTGTGCAAGGCGTGTGCGCTGGCTCATGCGAGTGCGCGCCCACGCACGGGTGTGAATGGCGGTGGTCATATCCGGCCAGGCCGCAACGACTTCGTCCCCGACGGGCTCGTCACCGCTGCCATCGCCAACGCCGCCGCCCCTTCTCCGCCCCAGCGCTCGACACCCCGGGCCTGGCGTCCGAGTGCCCGGCCGCGCTCTGAGGTCCCCCGTGACAACAGCACCCCACGGGAAGGCCACGGCGGTGCCCTTGACGGGATCGTGGAAGTGGTTGATCTGGACGCTGCGGCTTCCGTCCTGCACCGCGGCGGGGCCGTGGAACCGGTTCGGGACCATCGGTCTCGTCCGGCCGGCGTTGCTGCCGTCCGCACCGAGACGCACTGCCTCGACGAGGCGCCACCCGCCCACGGACGTCTGCACGTCGGAGGGGTCAACGGCCGGGCCGTCATCGTCCCCACGAATGGCACCGGAGCCTTCCGCCCGCACACGGAGAGGGGGACCAAATCCGCGGGATCACGTCCCCGCCGGACGCGCCAGCGCATCGACGGCTGCGGAGAACAACCCCGGCAGCCGCTGTGCCGCGGGCACCAGCGCCGAGCGGACCGGGGGGATCCTCGTCGCGCCGAGCAGCGCCTGGGTCAGCCAGCGGTGACGCCGGGTGAGCCGTCGCCACTCCCGCTCGTATGCTGCCGGGTCGTTGTCGACGACTGCCCGCACCGCCGCCGAGGCCTGCGCGAGCGCCAGCGCGATGCCCTCACCGGTCAGCGCGTCGACATAACCGGCCGCATCGCCCACGAGCAGCACCCGGCCAGCGGTGCGTGCGTGCGTGTCCTGGCGGAGCGGTCCCGCCCCGCGCACCGGTCCGCTGGACCCGGCGTCGGCCAGCCGTTCTCGCAACTCGGGGAATACGGCGAGGTGGTCGTCGTACGGTCCGTGGCCGGCGGTGAGCACCGCGACGCCGACGAGGTCGTCGCTCACCGGGGTCACGTAGGCCTCCGCGTCACGGGCCCAGTGCACCTCGACGCGATCGCTCCAGGGGGCCAACACGTAGTGGCGGCGCAGCCCGTGTCGCCGGTGTGCCCGACGCGGCCGGTGCAGACCCAGGGACCGGCGGATCGGCGAGTGCAGGCCGTCCGCAGCGGCGAGGTGCCCGGCACGGGTGCCGTCGACCACCACACCGCCCTCGTCCTGCTCGACACGGCGCACCGTGCGCTGCTCGACCCGTACGCCGGCGGCCAGCACCGCCTCCCGCAGCGCCGCGTGCAGGACGGTGCGACGCACCCCGCGGCCCGGCCCTGCCCGGAAGTCGGCGCCGATGCGACGCGGCCCGGAGACGTACGCGATACCCCGCAGGTCGTGTCCCGGCGGGTGCACACCGAGCGCTGCCAGGGCGGCGACGGCACCCGGCATGAGACCTTCGCCGCACGCCTTGTCGACGGTACCGGCGCGCTGCTCCCAGACGGCGACCTCAAGGCCTGCCCGAGCCGCGTGCAGTGCCGTGGCGAGACCCGCCGGTCCGCCACCGGCGACGAGAAGATCCATGCGCCCCTCCTCAGACCAGCCGTGCCAGGGCGGCGTTCTCGACGCGGACGCGGGTGGCGAGCAGGAATCCGTTCAGCACGGTGAAGACGATGGCCGTGACCCAGGCCGAGTGCACCAGCGGGAGCGCGAGCCCTTCGACGACGACGGCAAGGTAGTTCGGGTGGGGCAGCCGGCGGTAGGGGCCGCAGGTCACGCGGGCAGCGCCGGGTACGACGATCACCCTGGTGTTCCATTGCCGGCCCAAGGTGGCGATGCACCACCAGCGCAGCGCCTGCGAGGCCGCGACGAGGGCGAGCATGGCCCAGGCGAGACCCGGTACGAGGTCCGGCCGCCGCACCCATACCTCCACGAGCGCGCCGACCAGCAGGCCCGTGTGCAGCACCACCATGAACGGGTAGTGACCCCGCCCGGCCTCCACGCCGCCCTGTGCGAGGCTGCGGACGGCGTTGCGGTGGGACACGAACAGTTCGGCGACCCGTTCCAGGCCGACGGCCAGGACCAGGACGGTGAACAAGGCTTCGCCGCTCACCTCTCATCCTCCCGGGACGCGCAGCAGCACGAGCTCGGAGCAGAAGCCCGGACCCAGGGCGAGCATGAGCCCGTGGGAGCCGGGCCGCGGAGGGCGGTCGGCGAGCGTGTCCGCCAGGACGTGCAGCACCGAGGAGGAGGACAGGTTGCCGATCCGGCGCAGCGAGTCCCACGTCACCCCCAGGGCGTCACGCTCGATCCGGAGCACTTCCTGCAGTGCTGCCAACACCTTGGGGCCACCGGGGTGCGCGACGTACCAGCCGATGTCGTCGTCGGTGAGGGCGTGGTCGGCGAGGAAGCCGCGAACGTCGTCGCCGACGTACCGGCGCACCAGGTCGGGGACCGAGGAGTCGAGCACGATCCTGAGTCCGCCGGACCCGACGTCCCAGCCCATCATGCGTTCCGAGCCGGGGTAGAGGCGACTGCGCGAGGCGAGGACCTCGGGGCGGGCGGGGTCGTCGGACCGGGCGAGCGGATGCTGGGAACCGACGGCGACCACCGCCGCGGCGCCGTCCCCGAACAGGCCGCTCGCCACGAGATTGGCGAGCGAGGTGTCCTCGCGCTGGAACGTGAGCGAGCACAACTCGACCGACACCAGCACCGCGACCCCGTCGGGGCGGCCGCGCAGCAGGTCGTTCAGGCGTGCGATGCCGGCCGCGCCGGCGACACAGCCGAGGCCGACCAGGGGCATGCGCACCACGTCGGGGCGCAGCCCGATCTCCGCCGCGATGCGGGCTTCGAGCGGGGGGACGGCCAGGCCGGTCACCGTGCACGACACGATGAAGTCGACGTCGGTCGGCGTGAGGCCGGCCTCCTTGAGCGCGTTGACGACCGCGCGGCCGCCCAGTTCGACGCCTGTCCGGATGAAGGCATCGTTCGACTGGCCGAAGTCCCCGAGGCGGGTGTACTCCTCCAGCGCCAGCACGGTGTGCCGGGTTTCGACGCACGTGTTGCGGTGGAACCGTTCGACGACGCCGCGGTCGACCGTGTCCTCAGCCAGTATGTGGGCGAAGAACTCGGTGATCTCTTCCTGTCGGTAGCGGTGCTCGGGCAGGACACCGCAGACACCGAGGACGCGCATGGTCATGCTGGCTCCTGAGGACGGCCGGTCGGACGGACGGGTGTGAGGAGCGCCCGGCCGAGACCGAACGCGACGGTGGGGGTGAGCCGGCCCCCGGCGAGCCCGAGTTCGACGAGGTCGTCGAAGACGCGCTGGTCGGCGGCTGAGGCCCGCAGCCCGGCCTCGAGGACATCGGCGGTGCGGGCGAGCCGGGCGGCCAGCGCGGTGTGGCGCAGATGGGGCAGCAGGATCGGGCGGGTGACGCGGGCATACCGCTCTCCCGCCCGCTCGGGCCGTCCGTCGCGCAGGGCTGCGGCGGCGGCGCGACCGGCCGCGATACCGGTGGCCACGGCGTAGTGAATGCCCTCGCCGGTCAAGGGGTTCACCAGGCAGGCGGCGTCGCCCGCGAGCAGTACGCGGCCGGCCGGAGGACGCCAGCGTGCCGTCGAGAGCGGAAGGAGGTGCCCGGCCCAGTTCCGTCCCTCCTCGGTTGCACCGGGCAGGAGCGCTTCCAGCCGCTCTAACAGCTGGGCGCGGGTCGGCGCCGGCCGGCCTTCATGGAGGACCTCGCCGTACCCGACGTTCGCATGTCCGTCACCGCGGTCGAACGACCAGGCGTACGACGGCTGATGGCGGGTGCCGAACTCGATGACCTGTACGCCTCGCCGCCCGGGTGCGACCGGGGCGTAGCCGCGCAGCGCCAGGGCCACCGGACCGCGAGAGCGGCCGAGCGCGCGTCGGACGACGGAGTGGTCGCCGTCGGCGCCGACCACGACCGCGGCGCGGACTTCCCCGTCAAGGACCACCGCATCGGTGTCCTGCCGCAGATCACGGACCCGGTGCCGCAGGAGGTGGGCGCCCGCGGCGACGGCCGCGTCGACCAGCCGGGCATCGAAGATGCGGCGCGGCACCACCCACGCCGGGCGGGCCGTCCGCCGCTCGACGACCAGGCCGCCCCGGCCGAGGCGGAGGCGCTCGACCGGGACCCGGTCGTCGACGAGACCGGTGACGCGGACCTCGGCGAGGTGGTCGAGGACGTGCGGGGCCACCCCGTCACCGCAGACCTTGTCCCGCGGGAAGCCCGCCCGGTCCAGCAGGGCGACGCGCAGACTCGCGTCGGCGTGCAGCGCGCCCAGGGCGGCGGCGGCACCGGCCGGCCCGGCGCCGACCACCACGAGGTCCCAGCGACTGGAGGTGGGCGCCATCAGCCGGCCGCCACGAGCAGCACGGCATCGAGCAGGGCGACGGCCACCGCGGCCCGGAAGGGAGCACGGCCGTGAGCGACCGCCGTGAGGACCACGAGGAACGCCATCGGGGCGAGGACCGCCGACGCCCATGCCGGAGGGGACCCGGCGGGACCGAGCACGGCCAGCAGCGAGGCGACGGCCAGCAGCACGGCGGCCAGGGTGCGCGAAGGGCGCTCGCCGATCCGGTGCGGCAGTCCGCGGACATCGGTGCGTTCGTCGTCGGCGAGGTCGGGCAGCGTGTTGAGCAGATGTGCCGCGACACCGAGCGCGGCTCCGGCACCGGTCATCCACAGCGGCGCCCAGGCCGGGGCAGGACCGGCGAGGGTGACGACCGAGGGCAGCGTCCCGAACGCGCTGGCGTACGGCATCCACGACCACCGGGTCGATTTGAGCCCCAGGTTGTAGGCGTGGCCCGCGCCGGCGCCGAAGACGACGTTGACCAGCCCGCTGCGCCAGCCGGCGAGCGCGGACAGCACGATGCAGGCGAGTGAGGCCACGGCCAGGGCGCGCACCACCGCGCCGACGGGGAGGGCTCCGGCGACCAAGGGTTTCCCGGCCCGGCAGACGGCACGGTCGCGAGGCAGGTCCCGCAGGTCGTTGCCCCAACCGATCGTGAACTGCCCGGCGAGTACCGCAGCGGTGATGACGGCGGTATCAAGCGGGCCCAGGTCGTTGCGGAGCGCGAGCAGGCCTGCGACGGCGGCGACCGCCAGGGCCGGTCCGCCGTGGGCGGCGGCGAGCAGCGCGACCACGCGCGGCGGTTTGGGAGGCGCCGGTGCTGTGCCGGTGGTCACGGGCGTCGCCGCACAGCGACCGGCCCACGACGGACCGCGTCACCGAGCGCCCCGAGGACGGTGCGTGGGCGCAGCACGGGGGTCCGGCCGGACGCGGCCCCCCTCATGCCCTCGATCACCTCGGCGAGCACCTGCGGGCCGTCCTTGGCCGGGGCCCAGTCGAGCTCCGTGCGCGCACGGGTCGTATCCAGCACCGGCAGCGCGAAGCCCATGTCGAGCCACCCGGTGTCGACCGGTTGCAGGCGCGCGTGCCAGGCGGCCGACATGGCGGCGCGGACCACGGGGGAGGGCACGTGCACCAGCCGGGCGCCGAACGCGTTGGCGATGACCGCCGCGGTCACGGGCGTGTCGGCGGCGAGGTTGAACGGACCTGCCGCGCGCCGGTGCAGCACCGTGACGATCGCCTCGGCGACGTCGTCGGTGTGAACCATCGGGATGGTCAGCCTCCGGTCCATCGGCAGGACCGGCAGCAGCCCCAGCACCTTGGAGGGGACGAGGGCCGGAACGCCGTACCGCGAAAGAGCGCCGCCGGCGGCGCGCTGCCCGACGATTCCCGGCCGAAGGCGGGTGACGAGCGTGCCGGCGCCGGAGGCCTCATACCGGTCGAGGAGACGTTCGGCCGCCGCCTTGTGCCGGCTGTACCGCGAACTGCGCACGCCCCCGGTGGGCCAGGACTCGTTCACCGGACGATCGTCCTTCTTCGGTGAATAGGCGCCGACCGAGGACATGTGGAGCAGGTGCGGGACACCGGTGTCGGCGACGGCCCGGAGCACGCGGCGGGTGCCGCCGACCCCGAGTTCCCTGAGATAGCCGAGATCGTGGGACGGCTGGAAGCCCCACGCCAGGTGGACGACCGCGTCCGCGCCGGTGAACGCCTCGACGAGTGTGCCGTGACAGGCATCGGTGCTGAGGTCCGCCGGGCGCCAGTCGACCCCCCGGCTGTCAGGGCCCTCGGGCAGCCGCCGGGCCAGACCCACGAGGTCGTGCCCGCCCTCGGCACGCAAGCGCCGCACGACGACGGAACCGATGTTCCCGGTCCCCCCGGTGACCACGATGCGCATGCAGGATGCGTTGCCAGTCGTCCCTTCTCTCACACAGGGCACTCCGGCATACGGCGGACACCGGCGTCACCCGGCCGCTGCACTGCGCGTGAGCGTCCTTCGGAGGTGAAGCGACATCGGAGACGACAGCGGCCTCGCCACCGTCGGCCCCTCGCCGCCTACGCCGGTCTGGCACTCGTGACGGGGGTCTCCGGCTCCTCCTTCCGCGGCGAGCACCCCTCCGGGCGCGGCGACAAGCAGCTCGCACGGCCTTCTACCCGCCGCGTTCACCGACCCGTCCGGCAGCGCTCACCTCAGCCCGCTCCTTTCCCGCCCTGGAGCCATGGTTCTGCGGGTTGCCGCGCGGTCTCATCCGTGGGCGATCCCTGACATCCCTCCCTGCACTCTCCTCGCGACCGGACCAGTGAGGAAAGCCGGATGATCGGGCCAGGCGGGTAGGGGTGTCGTCGGGGGACCGGGGCGGGCAGGTGTGGTGCTCGCGCGTCGGCGCTGTGTCGGTCTTGGCGACACCGCACCGGAGGGAGCGGGGGAGCGGACGTCGGCCGTCGATGCCGCGGCGGCCGCTGCGGTCGGTTGTCGGTTGCCGGTTGTGAGGTCCTTGGTGAAGGGGTATTCGACCGGGAAGAACCGTCTCCGCCGGTGAGCGGGAGGCGGCTCGCGGGACGAGGGCACGCGAAACGGCTGGTATTACTGGGGCATGCAGGAAGAGACCGCACGCTCCGCGATCGACACGTTCATCTCCGCGTTCAACGCCTCCGACGACGGCTATGTGACTGCTCTGCTTGCCCAGGCCCTGACCTCGGACGTGGTTCTCTGGGGGCCGCTGGGCCGCAGCGAAGGGATCGCGGCGGTCGAGCGGTTCGTGCTGGACATCCGGCACCACCCAGCGGGGACCGGCACGATGGTGCGCTGCTCAGCGGTGGACATGCCTGATGAGTGGGCCCGATACCAGTGGGTCTTCACCACGCCCAATGGAGGCCCCCGCCTGGCGGGAACGGACGTCGTCCATCTGCGGCGGAGCCTCATCGACCAGATTATCGTCTTTGCTGGGGAGATCGAGGCGTCCGCATCCTGAGTCACCCTTCTGTTGCTGTCCTCCCGCACTCGCCCCGCTCCGGCGCTCGGACCCCACCGCACATCCAACCGTCGGACCACCAACACGGTCGCACGCCCAGTCGAGTTCACCGACGTGCACATCCAGCTCGACCTGCAGAGCATGGGCTCAGCAGTGCAGCAGCGTGGGGCTCTGTGACCGGGAGTCGAACTAGCCAGCGGCGCCCGAGTCGACCGGTTGAACGTTCCACGGCACCAGTCTGAGCCGTCCTGGGGCTATCTGAGCCGTCCTGCGGCTAAAGGTGTCACCAGGGCTGGTGCGGGCACTCCGCAAATGCCCTCTTCGGGTACACCGCCGCGCGAAGGGAAACCCAAGGATGATCCAGAGTGCGGATATCCGTGAGTGGCGCACTCACGACGTCCTCGACGCGGCCGGCCACAAGATCGGCACGCTGGAGGCCGTCTACGTGGACACCAGCACTGACGAGCCCGCTATGGCCACCGTCCAGATCGGGCTGCCCACCCGCCGCCGCCTGGTCTTCGTCCCGTTGAACGGCGCGATCGTGGGGCCGGCCTACGTCAGAGTCGACTACGACCGCTCCCTGGTGAAGAAGTGCCCGGCGATCGGCACTGACGATGTGCTGCCGGCCGAGGACGAGGGGGCGGTGTTCACGCACTACGGCCTGCCCTACCAACCCGGCGCGAACGGTGAGCGGCAGCTCGCCCGCCGCTGACCCCTGATGAGGAGGTGCCTTACGGCATGACGTTTTTCCTGACCCTCGTCATCGCGGCAATCGTGCTGGGCATCATCGGCGTCGTCGCCGAAGGACTGTTCTACCTGCTCATCATCGGAATCGTGGTGCTCGTCGCGGCCCTGGTGCACTTGGGCATGCACATTCGGCGCTCCGGCCGGCATCAGCGTAGGGTTCGCTGAGGCTGGACGACGCCCAACCTATGCCGGGCGGTGCCGACAGCCCGGGCGGCCGGACAGGCTGCCGGCAGGATGGCGTGGTGCGTGTCCCGGGGAAGGCAGTGCCCCCACGCCGGTATGTCGAGTGGGCGGCTTGCCGGCATCGTCCACTCCGGTCCGCCCGTGGCCGGGCAGGACACACCCGGCCGCCTTCCAGTGGACTGCCAGCGTGGAGTGGATCGGTGCGTCCAAGTGAAAGCCGGACGGCCTCACGGCGCTGTCGGCCGGGTCGATCCCGGGCACCGGGCACCGGCGATACGGGCATCGCGGGCATGGCCATACCAACGCGCTGGCCCCCGCTTCGGTCACCTTGCGGTATCGCGCCGCTGGGCGCGGTATGACGGAGTGCTTCAGTCGGCCAACAGGCGGGTCCAGCCGGCCGGTGGGGCCAGGAGCGTGCGGACGTGAGGCTTGCGGGCGTGCAGCCGCACGTGCCCCCGGTGGCCGTGAAGAATGAGGTGGCCGAGGTGTTCGAGTGCCTTGGCGGCGAAGCCGTTCGCCGGGCACATGCCGTCGCCTTTGCCGAAGGGGAGGTAGGAGCGCCGCTGGTCGTCGGTCGGCTGCTCCCAGCGCGTGGGACGGAAGTCCAGTGGACTGTCCCATACGGCCGCCGACCGGTGGATCGCGTGCGTGCCGATCAGGAGGTGCTCGCCCTCGCGGACCTGGACGCCGGCAACCTCATGGTCGGTGGTGGCCACCCGGACCAGGCGCCACGCGGTCGGGTACAGGCGCAGCGCCTCCCTGACCAGCCGATGGACCTGTTCCTGCCGCACCGCCGGGGTGTCGTAGCCGTGCTGGATGCCGAGCATCACCACCCATTCGAGAGTCACACCGGTGAAGCCGACCGTGGACAGGACGAGACGTTGCAGCAGTTGTGCGCGATCCAGGGGTGACAGTTCGCCGGGCAGGCCGAGTACCAGATCGACCAGGTCCTGCACGCCGCCTTCCGGCGCCGGCAGCCGGCCGAGTTGTTCGGCGAGCCCGGCCCGGACGGCGGGCACCGTGCGGTGCGAGCGTCTCAGCACGTGGCCGACGATGTCGTCGGCGACGACGCTCGACGTCACGTAGGTGTCGACGAGCGCGTTGATCTCGGTATGACGCTGGTGCGCGATGACGGGGGCGAAGTACCGCCGGACCAGCTCGACACCCCAGCGCTGGTGCCGCAGACGGCCGCGGCCCTCACTCACCTCACCGAGGGCGGTGCCGAGGTCGAAGGACGACGCGAGATCGTGCCGGGCCAAAACCCTGATCAACTCGCGGGAGGCTTCGCTCCGGACCGCCTGGGGGAGGGGTTTTGGTCCCAAGCGGTAGAAGCCGGACTGGGACAGGTAATTGCCGGCCGAGTCGACCAGGACGTCGCGGGCCGCGTCAGCATCGGCCACAAGGAGGGTTCCGAAGCGGAGCCTGAACGGACCGTCGTGGTCCGCGGCCTGTTCCTCCCACCGTCGCAGGTGCGGCCACAGACTCTTCCTGTCCAGGAACATGGGTCAAACACCCATCTGACGAGGGACAGGACGCGCGATGGCTCGGCCGCTCGTCCCATCCCTTGACGGAGGGCACATCAGGCGTTGCGCCCGTACCTGTCGCCGTACTGGTTGCGACGCGTACGCGCCTCACCGCTGAGCCACCGAAGGCTTCTGGTGATCCATGACATCGTGGCTGCCCTCCCTTGCCGGTCGGAGTCTCCGGCTGCCGAGCGTCAGTCCTGCTGCCCGTAGCCGACGAAGTACCCGTGCCACCGTGCACGCATCTCACCGCTGAGCGCCCGAAGGCTGCTGGTCACCCACGACATCGTCATCCTCCTTGCCCGTCGACGCTTCAGGGTCCTACGACCCGGTACGGCATTTCGCCGTCTGCTGCCGCTCTCGCCGCGCGCGGCCGATTCACGGTGAACCGGCCGATCTCGAGGGCTCGATCAGTCCGTGACGCTACTCCCATGCAGAACCGGATGAACCGCCGGAACCGGCCAAAGACGGTGGTGCGGCCGAGCGGCACAGTGCGCTACGACAGGCCCTCTGCCAGGTCAGCCCCGACCACACGCACAGCGCGAACACTCGCGTTGGCGCGGACGCAGCCTCTCCAGCGACTTACGGGCGGCCGCCAGCCGTTCGCCGAGTCCCCCACGCGTCGCGTGGGGGACTCGGCGAAGTCGGGCGCCGTCTCCTCGTCGCCCCGCGTCCGAGACATCCGGTCGAGGGCGGCCCTGGGCCGCCGGGCGGTCCGTCGGGTGTTGCGCAGCACGTTGGTGGCGATGCCGTACAGCCAGCCCCGCAGCCCGTCGCCCGGTTCGTCCTAGAGGGCCCGTCCCGCTCCGGCTGTTCCCTGTCCGGCAGCAGCCGGTTCCGCAGCCGCCACGCCTCCAAGGAAGGTCAGGGAGACCACGTCCTCGGCCGAGACCGGCGAGTGCGTGATCGCGGTGCCCACCGCGGGCATGGCGGCCATGGTGGGCGACATCGGCAACTGCTCGGGCACCGACGTCGACAAGCTCGAGCGGTTCGCCCTGACGGCGGTCACCGCTGATCAGGTGGACGCGCCGCTGGTCGCCGAGTGCCACGCCAACATCGAGTGCAGGGTGGCGCCAACCTGCTCCGCCCCTACCGCCTGTTCCTCCTGGAGCCGGTCCGGGCGTGGGCCGACCCCTCACAGCCGGCCCTCGAATTGCTCCACCACTGCGGCGACGGCGCCTTCACCGTGGACGGCCCGGTGCTCGACCTGCAGGACCGCATGACCAAGTGGCAGTACCTCCTCTGACCCCTTCCGCTCACGGCAGGGGAGCGGGCCGTGACCGGTGAGGGGATGGCAATCGGCCAGGGCGTGGCCGATCTGCGACTTCACCCGCGAGCCCCACGAAGAATGGGGGGTTGGCACCCGCCCCGGGGGGAACCTTGACCGACCTGCACGAACCGCTGGAACCGCTGGACAGCTACCTCGACGAACTGCCCCCACCCCGCCAGCGCGCGTGAACCTGGTGGGCCTGCTCAGCATCGCCGACGATCTCGCCCGCAGCCTGGCGGCGCTGAAAATCCGCCTCGCTCGTCAGCCCCGAGAAGGCCCGCGAGTACGCAGTGAAGGAGGGAGATCGGCTCCAGGGCACCGCCGTCTACTTCTTCGGCATTGGATACGGCGCCGGCGAACTGGGCGAGAAGGCCGCAAGCAGCGTCCTGAACTAGGAACCGACAAGGGATAACCAGCAGACAGGAGAACTAATGTCATACGGCCAGATCCTTGCCAAGGGCGCCGGGGAGGGCACTCCGCCCTTCTGGATCATTGCTGTCGCCCTGGTGCTCATTGTCGGGGTAGCGTTTTTGGTGAGCAAGGCCCGCAAGAAGTAGTACTCCTTCCCCAGACGGGCAGACCCGGTGCGGTGAGAGTCGCACGCCGGGTTCGGCGAGCGGCACGGAGAGACGGGCTTGTGGACAACACCGGTACCGCGCTCCGTGCCGACTCAACAGAATTCTCCACCCGAGCCGGACGGACGAAGCAGGGCTGCAAAGGTCGCACGTCACCCCGTTTTCCAGGGTGGTCGGCCCGACCCACGCAGCCGGCCACGGCCCCTTGTCCCCCCTCTGCTACCGCCCCGACCACGACCGCGTTTGTCCATTGACCACGCCCGCTACCGGCCACGGTCAGACCGCGGACAAGGGGTCCTTCCTCACGGTGGCTCCGGCCCGTGCGCACATCCGCGCGCGGGCCGGACGACCACCGATCCGGCCGGCAGGCCGGAGGAACGAGGACACCGTGCCCGCACCCGAACGACCCGCCCCTTCCCGCCGCCCCGCACGGTCGCAATCCTGGAGCCCGGCCCCGCAAGCCGTCGCCGCCCGGCCTGGCCGCGCCCGTTGTTCCGGCTGCTGGGCAAGCCCTCGTGAGGTCCTGCCGCTGGCGCTTGCGTTCCCGCTGCCGAAGCCACTTCCGTGCCCGGCAGCCACGCATCCGCCATTCCCCCTTGTCAGCGCGGGTTTCCGGGTCCGTGCCGGATCGTCACAACCCTCCGCTCTCCCTTTGCCCTCGAGTTGGTTGTCGGTGGTGGGGAGATCATCGGGTTCGGGGGCCCGGTCCCCTCCACGGCCGGGGGCCGGCGCCCGGCCGCTGGCCGGTCGCGGACGACGGGAGGGCGAGCCTGATGGCGGGCAAGCGCAAGAAGAACGAGGCGGGATCGAGCAACGACCTGCGCGCGGATGTGCTGCGCATCCTCGGGGTGCTCAAGGCCGCCACCGCCGACCAGATTCAGCGGCTGTCCCTGCCGCACCTGACCTACCGGCACGCCCTCAAGCCGACGGCGGCCAAGCAGAAGGGGCCCGAACCGCCTCCCACCGCGCGGCGGTGAACGACCTGCGGCGTCACGGCCTGGCCGTCGACCGCGGGGCGGTGAGGAGACTCGGCTGCTCACGAAGGACGGTCTGGCCGCCGCGGCGATCGACCTGGGCCGTGAGCTGGAGGAGATGGGCGGCATGCCCAAGAGCGCGGGCCGCTCCGGCGCCTCGCACCCGATGACGGTGAACGAGACGGTCATCGCGCTGATCCGCCCGAAGCCGAACCTGAACAAGGTCATGCGGGAGCCGGCCGAAGCGGTCGCGGGCGCGAGGGCCGCCGTCGAGGCATCCGGCGGGATCGGCACCCTCGCCTCCTACGCCACCGAGGTCGTGCTCCTGGTAAAGGGCATCTGGAAGAACCCCGCGATCGGCAGCGCCCGCGCCGACGTCGTCCTGACCGCCCTGGAGGCCAGGGTACCGCTGCTGTTCATCGAGGTCGACAACTGCACCGAGGAAGCCGTCCTGATCGCGCAGAAGTGGCACGAGTACGCGCGGTTCTTCCAACGGCAGGAGAAAGACACCGACGGCATCGAGAAGCCGATGTGGCGCACCCGCTGGTGGGCACCCGCCGCCGAGGAGTACGAGCAGGTGCACCCGCCGGTCCTGCTCGTCTTCCACCGGGCCGGCCAACGCTCCGCCAAGAACCGGATGGCCAGGGTCGCCGACCTCACCCGCCACCACTGGCAGGGCCGGTGGCATCCCGGAGGCGGTTACCACTCCTACGACCGCTGCATCCCGATCGTGGCGACCACGCTTCAGGAGCTGCGCGAGCACGGCCTGGCCGGGCCCGCCTTCTGGCGCTTCGGCCGCGACCACCGCCAGCCGCTGCTGGACGCCATCGGCAACGCCCGCCGGGACGCCTACCTCGCCCGCCGCCGCCAGGCCGCCCGGGAAGAACAGCTTGAAACAGCCTCAGGCGAAGCAGGGCATCTACGACATGGAGACACCGTGCTAAGCCTTGCCAACCAACCCTGTGTGATCATCTCCGCATGACACCTGGCCGGATCATCTTCCTTAACGGCACGTCCAGCTCCGGAAAGTCGAGTATTGCCCGGGAACTGCTGCACATCCTGGACGACGGTGTCTTCTTCCACTTGGCAGTGGACACATTCAACGCAATGCGCACCCAGCGGGCCCTCAACCCCGAGGAGCTCGACGCTGTGCTGAGACGGACCAGGATGGGCTTCCACCGCTCGATCGCAGCCATGGCTGAGTCGGGCAACGACGTCGTGGTTGACCACGTCTTCAGTGAGCGATGGCGGCTACTCGATTGCCTGGAAGTGCTGCGTCCCGAGGATGTGCTGTTCGTAGGCGTCCACTGTCAGCCGGATGAGCTCGCCCGCCGCGAGCAGGCTCGGGGTGATCGCCCCAGAGGCTTGGCAGAGCACCAATTCGACCTGGTCCACAGCCACGGCGACTACGACCTGGAGTGCGATACCAGCACTGCCAGCCCGCGTGAGTGCGCCCAGCAGATCAAGGAATTCCTTCCACTCCGCCCGACCCCCACGGCGTTCACCCGCCTCCGCGCACGGTATCTGTCGGATGGCACGAGGATGATCAGCTAGCCCGCGATGAAGGGTCCTCCGTTCTGTTGCGGGACGCGGCAGGTCCATATGCGTGATGAGCAGCGTCTTCTTTGCACCTGACTGCCTGAGAGCAACAGAACAGAGTGGAGACAGAACCGACGTCATGTCCGTGTCCTGCCTCGAGCGCAGCAGTACCCGGCCTCCGGCGTGGACGGCGAGCTGGGCGCGGTAGCCGTCCCGCTTCGGCTCCGTGGCACACCCGGCTGGCAGGGCGGGGCTGTTCGCGGCCGCGGTCAGCATCGGCTGAGGCAGGGACCACGTCATGGAGGATGCCTTCCACGCCGGCCGCTCGGGGTGCGGTGAGCCGGGCCCGGTCACCCGGCGGGCCGGTCGGCGCCGCCGAGAGGGTGCGGAGGTGGGGTCAGTCGAGGATGCCGAGGGCGGTATCGGGTCGGCAGTGGATGCAGGTCGGCACCTGGTGGCGGAGGGCCTGCATCGCCTGGTCGCGGCTCACCGGGCGGCATCGCCCGCTATTGGTTGCGGCCCAGCAGTCGCCCCGGTGAACCGAGTCGGCGTTGCGCTTGTTCAGCCCGTGCTGCAGGCGCCATTCCGCCGGCGGCGGGCTCATGTCTTCGCCGCGGCGCCGTTCGGTCTCGCGTCGTTTTCCCGCCGCGATCCAGTGGTCGATCTGGGCGAGTGCCGCCGTGGCCTGCTGGACCACGACGCGGCGGGCGAAGTGGAGCAGCTGGAGCCGCGACGGTTCATCGTTCACCCGTTCGGTTGTAGGCGTCCGGAGGACTGCGGGTCTCGGGTGTCCTGTGACACCGCACCTTGACTGATTCCCGCCGAAGGTTGACGAACTGCCGTTTGTGCCACTGAAGATTGACCTCTCAGGTGGCGAGGGGGGGGTGCCTCTATGTCTTTCGTCAAGCGAGGCGTGGGGGTCTGGGTTCGTAGAAGGTGCCGTCGCGGAGCATCGCGAACAGGACGTTGATCCGCTGGCGGGCCAAGCGGAGAAGGGCTTGCGTGTGGGTCTTTCCTCTGGCCCGGCATTTGTCGTAGTAGGTGCGGGAGGCGGGATCGTGCAGGGCAGCGAACGCGGACAGGAACATCGCACGTTTGAGCTGCCGGTTGCCGCCTCGGGGCGCGTGTTCGCCGTGGATCGAGGTCCCCGAGGACTTCGTGGTCGGGGCGAGGCCGGCGTAGGAGGCGAGGTGGGCGGCGGTGGGGAAGCTGGTGCCGTCGCCGACGGTGACCAGGAGTGCGGCGGCGGTCCTGACGCCGACGCCGGGCAGCGACGTCAGGACCTTGGAAAGAGGGTGGTCCTCCAGCAGGACTGCGATCTGGGCTTCTGCCGCCCGCCTTTGTTCGTGAACGGCGCCGAGCGAGCGGGCCAGCGACGGGATCACGACGTCCAGCGTGCCGGTGCCCGGGACCACGACGGTCTGCTCGTCGAGCGCCTCGAAGACGTCGTCGATCAGCCGCTTCGCCATGCGCGGGGCCTTGGGCCGGACCACCTCAACCAGCCTGCGGCGTCCGGCTTTTCGCAGCGCGGCCGGGGATCCGTAGCGTTCCAGCAGCCAGGTGACCGCCTGGTGATCCAGACGCGGGCCCAGGACTCGTTCCAGGGACGGGTGGAACTGGGTGAGCAGGCCCCGGATCCGGTTGCTGGTGCGGGTGGCCTCGGCCGCCAGGTCCTGGTCGAAGCCGACGAGGACGGTGAGCTCGGCGGTGATCTCGTCGGTCAGCTCCAGCGAACGCAGGGTGTGCGGCATGGTGCGGGCGGCGTCCGCGATGACGGCTGCGTCGCGGGCGTCGGTCTTCGCCTCGCCCGGGTAGAGGTCAGCGATCCGCCGCATCGACAGGCCCGGTAGATAGGCGACCTGGCAGCCCGTGTCGCGGGCCACCGTCAGCGGCAGAGCGCCGATCGAGGCCGGCTGGTCCACGACGACCAGGACGGTGCCGAACTTCTCGCGGAGCTTGTCGAAGACCTGCCTCAGCTTCGGTTCGGTGTTGGGCAGCTGCTTGTCGAAGACCTTCTTGCCGGCCGGAGTGAGTCCGTGTCCGTGGTGAGCGCTCTTCCCGACATCCAGGCCCAGGAAGACGCCTATGTCGTCGTACTCGTTCAAGCCGTCCTCCCGAACGGGGCGTGTGGTGCTGGCCTGGGCGTTGGCGTCGTGCGCGCATCCACGTTATGCAGACCTGTCGCCCGTGTACGGCCGGGCATTGCGCTCGGCCGGGCGGTAGTCGGACCTCTCATCAGCGTCTCCAACGGCGCCTCTCGGGCCCGGTGGCACCACCCCCCAGGTCATCGGTTCGACAGGGGGGACCAGTCATGCCGGGCCCGGAGGCCAGCGGTCCTCTTGCAGGACCGCGGAAAACATAACGGGGGGGGCGGCCTGCGATTTGTCGGTGGCCGCGGCGATACTGCGGTGGTTGGTCAGCAAAGGGGCAAATGGTGGAGAAGCTGCTTGGGCAGGAGATCCTGGTCATGGTCAGCTGGTCGGTCTGGGTGCACTGAGCGACGCCGAGTTGCCACGGCTACCTGGTGTCTACCTCGTCAGGCAGGGTGCGGCCGGCCCCGTGGTGTATGTGGGCATGGCCGGGGAGCGGTCGGGCCAGGGGCTCCGGAGCAGGTTGCGGCGTTACACCGATGGCAGAGTTCTGGCTTCCGGCCTCGGTGAAGCGGTCTTCGACCGGGCGCTGGCGGATGCCAGCTGGTTGCGCGAGCGGCTGGTCGAAGTCGAAACAGGCCGACCCAAGCGGGCGACCGACTGGGGCAAGGCCGCGCTGGCTTGGGCGGACCTCCATGTCTGTTGGGCCGTCACTGAGAGCGGTGAAGCGGCAGATGCACTGGAAAAGAAGGTGCTGGCGCTGGAGACCGTGGATTGGTGGAACCGCGACCGCTAATCTTTGGGCCACCCGGACGTCCGGGTGGCCGGCCCGCAGCGTCGTTGCGTTCGACCTTTCGTAGCAACCGGACAAAGTTCGCAGGCACAAGCTCAAGCTTCGATAGCACAGGACACCGGGCGAAGTGGTCCGGCCGTTCGGTCACTGGGCCCCACTGGTAAGGAACGCACGGATCTGAGCGGCGAGGTGCTGCATGTCTTCGCCTGCTGCGTGCACCGTTGTGGTCTCGAAGTGCCATACCTCGGCGGGCGCCCGGTCGTGGATACCCCATGTCAGGTGAACGTGGCCACCGGATCGGTGTTCTGCAGAGAGAGTCAGGTCGTATTCGAGGGAGTGCCAGGTTTGTGCTCCCTCCCAGCCGCGGAAGTCCTCTGCCAGTGAGAAGAGGAAGGAGCCGAGGCCGTCGCCGTCCCAGGTGCGCACCGAGGTTTCGACGCTTACCCGGCGGCCGCGCGCTCGCACGATGAAGTCGAGGGTCGGCTCATCGCTGTACGGTCGGGTGGGTTCGCAGAACAGCAGGCGCACCGCTTGCCCTCCGAGTTCTCCCACACGGACGGTCAGGCTCTCAGGAGCATCGTCTGTGATCACTCAGCCAGATTAGGAGCCCCGCGCGCCAACCCGCGCGGTGGTCCAACTTCGACGGCAATCGGTCCAAGTTCGCTGTCACGAGACATCGGGCGGGAAGTGCCGCGGGAGGCTGCCGGGTCAGGAACGCGTGTCGAGATGGCGCACGCCCGGGCCCCACTTCTCTTTCGCTGCTGCCATGCACCACTGGCACAATGGGCTGCCGCCGTGGCCGTATTTGTGGGTTTTGCGCTGGCAAGGTGGCGCAGGGGCCGACGAGGTCGCCGGAGCAGACGAGTGCGGAGGGGTCGGGCTCGGATGCCGAGCAGGAGCGGGCGGTGCGGAGGTGTACGACCGGATGCTGGCTGCGGAGGCGAAGGCGTACCGGACAGCGTCGACGGCGGGCACGGGTGTGGGGCGGTACGCCGCCTACAAGGCGCTGGCGGCGATCCGCACGGACGTCGACAACCTGAAGGCCGTCGACGCGGTCGTGACGGGGAAGGTCGGCCACGACGTGAAGGTGACGAAGCTCGACCTGGAGGCGAAGGTGGCGACGGCGACGCTGACCGACTGCGTGGACCTCTCCCGCTACCGCACCGTCAAGGCGGGCAAGGAGGTCCCGCTGCCGGCCGGGCAGCCGCTGCGCTACGTGATGACGGTGAGCGCGGAGCGCTGGGACGGCGGTCGCTGGATGATCACCGAGATCTCCACGGACGGCTCGGCATGCTGATCCCGCGCCCGCGCACGCGCTGGGTGCGGGTGGCGGTGGCCGGGGCCGCGGTGCTCCCGGCGGCCGCCGCGGCACCGGCCGCTCACGCCGACGGAGGCGGCCGCGGGGTGGGCCCCAACTGCTCCGCGCTGACGCTGTTCGTGAAGGTCTGCGCCGGCGGCGGCAGCACCTTGGGCGGGTCCGGCGGAGCCCAGCGCTCGCCCGGCTCCCGGCCGCCCGCTTCTTCCAACTGGGAATCGTAGGCGGCGTCGGACGCGCCGAAGTGCTCCTCACCCGCATGTCGCCGCAGCCGCTGGAGGGCAGCATCAGCTACCGTCCCGGCCGGCCGGGCGAGAACGGCGCGGTTTACGAGGTGCGGTGTGAGGGCGGGCGGACGGTGTGGAGGTGGCTGCCCGACGGCGCCGCCCCCGGGGCTCCCGCGATCGACCCGGCCGTGGTCGCCCGTCGTGCGGTGGACCGGATGAAGCTGGCCGGCCCGGACATCGCCAGTCCGCGCGCGGTCGGGAGGTATCTGGTGTGGATGCCGATGTGGATGTGGGTCCGCCCCGGCACGGCCACGTATGGGTCGGTGTCGGTGTCGGTGTCGGCGAGCGCGGGCGGCATGACCGTCTACGCCACCGCCCGCGTCACGGCCGTCCGCTGGGACATGGGCGACGGCGTGACGGTGACGTGCACCGGTCCCGGCACCCCCTACCGGGCAAGTGCCGGCGCTGCCGCCTTCCCGGACTGCGGGCACGCTGCACCCGCACCTCCGGGCCGTGGTTGGGGTTGGGCAGGGTCGTGGTCGGGGTGGCTGCGCACTCCGATGCGCAAGGGCTGTGCAGCCGGGGTGTGCGGTGCGCGGGCGGCTGTCGCCGGTGCGCACCGGGTTGGTGTGTGCGCAGTGAACTGTCGCCATCTTGAAGTCGCAGGTAAAAGGGCTGGTGTGACCGGCTCACGGGGTGCTCGCGCTGGTCATGGGCGGCGGGCTGCTGTGTAGATCATCTGTCGGCTCGAGTTTCAACCTCCGTGGTATTGGCACGGCTGGTCGATGGTGGGTTTGCTGGGGATGCGATCATGATCGAGTCGTGTTCATTCGCCCGTGAGGTGATTTTTTGAGGAAGGTGGCGCTGCGTTCCCACGCACTGTTGCCTCGGCAGTACGACCACCAGAAGGTCCTGGCGACCACAGTGGACGCCTGGGGCCGGGCTCTCTGGTTGATCTGCCCCGATGCGGAACTCCAACCAAGTTCGTTTGGCAGGGCCTACCCCCAGCCACGCACCCGGCCCTACGATGCGCTCCTCGTCATCAATAGCGGCGGCACAGTCCGGGAACAGCTCCTGCGTGGTGTGAGCTTGCGGGTGACCCGGTTGGACGCGTTGCCCAATGACCGGTTGGTCCTGGAAGGCTCCGGTGACGCGAGGGAGCACAATGCTCAGATATACGGGCCTGACGGCCGACGCCGCCGAAGCTTCGCCATGGGGCGTGCGGTCGAGTACCTGATGGCGGACCGGCGGCACCATGTATGGAGTGCCTACTTCGACGAAGGCGTTTACGTCGACCCGATCAGCGCCGCCGGCCTGGTGCGCTGGGACAGCGGCGGCAACCAGCAGTGGGGGTACACGCCTCCGGAGGGCATCGAGTACATCGACACGGTCTATGCCTTCAATGTTGACGACGGTGTCGCGTGGGCCAGCTACTACCCGACTTTCCCGCTGCTTGAGGCCCGGACCGACGGTCAGATCCGGCTACGGAGGACTCCCGTGGTCGCTCCTGCGGGTATGGCTGTGCACGAGAAGCAGATCGTCATGCTCGGCGGCAACCGGCAACCAGACCGCCTGCATCGTTGCCGCATGACAGAGCATGAGGTTCTACTGATAGAGGAAGCCTGCCTCACCCTCCCCAACGGTGCACCGCTCAAGCGGTACGCACGCCCTATCGGACGAGGCCGGCACTTGTACCTGCGAGGCGCATCGCTCAGGCAGTGGTACGTGATGAGTATCTAGGCTGCTCCAAGTGCTCTCAGGTTTCGGACACTTGCATGATGTGGCAGCGCGCCTTTGTGTTCCCCAAGCCGTGGACCAGTGCTCAGCGGCTGACTTCGAGGTTCGTCAGAACGAGCAGGGCGCGCAGGAGTTGGGTGGCGTCGGCGGCGGCGGTGCGGGGCTTGGTGAGGATCCGCCAGTTCTTGAGGTGGGCGAAGCCGTGCTCGACCGGCGCGCGTCCGACGGCGAGTACGCGGTTGGCTTCCTTCTGGTCGGGAGTGAGCTTGTGAGTGCGGCTGGCGGAGAAGCCGGTGACGATCACGGGCAAGTACGTCGTTGTCCAGGCCGCGAAAGCCGAGGTCCGCGAGGGCGCCGAGGCCGACGGCGCGCAGGTGGGCCAGGATGTGGTCGTGGCGGGCGGCGGTGTTGTCGTAGGCGCGGCCGGGCCGAGTGTCGGATATCCAAACCAGGCGGCCCCTCTCGTCGGTGAGGGCGAGGAAGTGCAGACCGTGATGGCGGTGCTTGCCGGAGTAGTTCCTGCGGTCGACTCTCCCGGTGCGGCGCTGGGTATGGACAAGGGTGCCGTCAATCAGGACGACCTCCCCTCCGGGGCCGCCCCGCGCGGTGTCTGCCGTCAGGTGGCGGAGTCCAGGGTCTTCCCGCGGCGCAGGGCGCGGGCACACCAGCCGATGACCATGGCGTTGATCAGCGCTCCGGCAACGATGGAGAGCAGGAACATCGCGTCGCCCTCGGGCAGGAGCAACAGCAGTACGAGGCTGGACGGGATGGTGGCGAACATCGGGATGACGACTGCCATGGACCCGTCGGAGGCGGCCACCAGCGCCCATCCGAGCAGCAGGGCACAGCCCGTCAGGTAGATGCGGGCGGCGGCAGTACCGAGGACACGGCACACACCGCGTAGGACGGGCAGACCTGGGCCGGTCATGGTGAAGGACTCCTGGAGGGTGGTGGCCGGTGGCCGGTGGGCTGTTAGGCGGGGGAGTGGGGCGGGTTGGGGTGGGCCAGGCCGAGGTCGTAGGCGAGGATCGTCGCCTGGACCCGGTCGCGCAGTTCGAGTTTGCGGAGCAATGCGTTGACGTGGGACTTCACTGTGCCGACGGTGATGCCGAGGTGCTGGGCGATTTCGGTGTTGGTGAGCCCCGCGGCGATCAGTCCGAGGACGCCGCGCTCACGGCCGGTCAGGCTGTTCAGTTCGCGTGGGGTGCTGCTGTCCGGCATCCCGGTAGGGGTTCTGGACGCGTAGTGGCCGATGAGTCGGCGGGTGGCGGACGGGGCGAGGACGCTCTCGCCCGCGGCCACCACCCGGATGCCGTGCAGCAGTTCGCCGGGGTGCACGTCCTTGAGGAGGAATCCGGAGGCGCCTGCGCGTAGAGCGTCGAACACGTACGCGTCGAGGTCGAAGGTGGTCAGCACCAGGACACGGGGTGCGTCGGGACGGCCGGTGATGATCCGGGTGGCGGCGATGCCGTCGAGTTCGGGCATGCGGACGTCCATGAGGACCACGTCGGGGGCCAGTTCCCCGGCGAGCCGTACCGCTTCGGCGCCGTCGGCGGCCTCACCGACGACCGTCATGTCCTCCTCGGCGTCGATCACGGCGGCGAACCCCGCTCGTACGATGCCCTGGTCATCGACGACCAGCACCCTGAGGCTCATCGTTGTCCCTCCTCGTCATCCTGCTGCACAGTCGGCGCCGCGGTCAGCGGCAGCAGGACGCGGACCGGACCCGTCGGGTCGGCGGTGACCGTCCCGCCCGCCACCGCCGCCCGCGTCGACAGCCGTCGGCACAGGACGGAACGCACGGTGTCCGGGACTCCGATCACCGTGATCGTCAATGCGGTGTCGTCCGCGTCCAGTTCCACCGTCATCGGCTCCTCGCCGCCGGCCGCGAGTACCGTTTCGCAGGCATGGTAGGCAGCCAGGTCCACGACGGTGGGCAGCCGTCTCGGTATCCGGTCGGCCAGGCGTATCTCGACGTCGCGGCCGGTGGCCCGGATCTGACGGCCCAGGAGGTCGAGGGCCTGCAGGGTGGGCCGCGGCCGCAGCGCGGGCGTGGTCTCGGCGTCCCGGACCGTGTCGAGCAGGGTGCGCATCGCGGCGAGGGCCTCGCGGGCACGTTCGACGGTTTGGTCGAGCCGGCCCGACTCGGCCTGCGCGACCATGTCGGCGGTCCGCGCCAGCACGGTGGTCTCCAGCCCGGTGGCGATCCGGCGGCGTTCGGCCCAGGCGTCCCGCACCGCCTCCTCGGTCCAGGCCGCGAGCTCTCCGGCCTGCGCACTGCGCTCGGCCCGGCGGTGACGCCCGCGCAGGGTCCCGCCCCACCAGGCCGCGCCGACCAGCAGGGCCGCCAGCCCCGTCGACCCCGCGACGAGCGCCCAGAGAGGGAAGGAGGTGCCCCGGTGCACCAGTGCGGCGGTCGTGGCCGCCGCGTGCACCAGCACGGCCACGACCGGGCCGGCCCCCACGGGCGACAGGAGCGGGCGGCCTTCGGCGACGGGCGGTCCGGTGGCGGCCGTGCGCGCCGCGGCAGAGGCGATCACCGCGCAGGTGGCGGCCGTGCTCAGCAGGGACGGCAGGAGCACCCACCCGGTGTACGCACCCACGGCCGTCGCCATTGGCCAGAGCAGGGCCAGACCCAGGACGACGCCCTGGGCGGCGCGTGGCGCCCGGCGTCGCCACAGCAGTGCGAGCGCCTGTCCTGCGGCCAGCAGCGCGAAGAGCGCGCCTGCCGACGCCCCCGGACCGCTCGACGCGGATGCCGCCCGGATGATCAGTGAGGGCAGCAGCGGTTGCACGGCAAGGCCGACGGCGGCCGTCACCTGTGCCAGGCGGTACTGCCACGGCACCGACCGCTTCACCGAGGCGGCGGCGAGCCGGCCGGGCAGGACCGCGTTCACCTCCCAGCCGCCCTCCGCCGTCGGGCCGCTGGTCAGGGTGCCGCCGGCCTCCCGGGCTCGCGACCGCAGAAAGCTCTGGCCGCGCCCCGAGCCGAGGCCGGCGCCGTGCGCCGGCGAACCGGCCGGCGGTGCGGCGCTGGTGACGACGACCTCCGTGCGGGCGTCGCCGTAGCGGCAGGTCACGGTGGTGCGTGCACCGGGTGCGTGCCGTGCCACGTTGGTCAGCGCCTCGCGCACGATGCCGTACGCCGCGTCCCCGAGGGCACCGTCCGGCAGTGCGTCGATCTCGCACTCCACGTGCTGGCCGAGCTGGGAGAAGCCGGCGACCAGAGCCAGCATCCGCTCCCTGGGTGCTGGCTGCTGCTGGTCCGGTGAGGGTGCCGGCGCCCGCACGGCGCCGAGCGCACGGGTGACCTCACGGCCGGTCTCGGCGGCGAACCGGAGAGCCTCGTCGGCCAGTTCGGGGCGGCGGTCGCGCAGCCCGAGTGCCGCACCCGCCGTGACGACCACGGCCGTCAGATGGTGTGCGCTGACGTCGTGCAACTCCCGTTCCATCCGCCTGCGTTCGACCGCCGGGAGCCGGTGACGCTCGATCTCGGCCCGCTTCAACCGCTGTTCGGCGGCCTGCCGCGCGAGCCGGCTGCGCCGTGCCAGCATTCCGGCGGCGGACGCGGCGGTGTACAGCACGGCCGTCAGGACGAGGTCGAGCCCGTCGCGGTCGCTGAGCCCGTGCAGGCTGATGCCGTACAGGGACTGCCAGGAGACGAGCGTCATCACGCACAACAGGGCGGTGAAGGTGTCACGTTCGTCGGCCACGGTGAACAGGGCCAGGGCCACACCCGCCGTCCCCAGCACCGCCATGGCGCCGACGGGCAGGGGACCGGCGCCCAGCGCACAGGCGGCGGCGACCAGGACGAGGGTGGTCACCGGTCTCGAACGGCGCAGCGAGAGCGTGGCCGTCACCAGCCCGGCGACGAGGGCCGCCACGAAAAGGGCGGACCCCGCCGGGACGGTCCCGCGGATCACATCCGTTCCCGGCCACACCACGGCCTGGACGCCGAGCAGCACAGGGGGCAGAAGCCGGTCGTCGGTGTTCTTCATAAGGGATCAAGATTAGGACCGCAGGTGAGCGGCTGTCCTCGGGCTCGGGGCGGACGGTTCTCTCTACCCTGGGGTGCAGACCCTGCACCTGCGGTTCGACGCGGTGATCATCCCGCAGCGTGAGGATCCGGCCGGGTACCCGGCCATAGTCTCGATCACGTCGGGAAAGCAGCCGACCGAACACCGGTCCTTCCACGCTCTCCCGCCCGTCGACACTCCACTCACCAACAGAAGGATCCATCGTGTCCAAGCGCGTTCTGGTCCCGTCCGTCATCGGCGTCGTCGCCCTCGGCGCCATCGCCGTCGGCGGCTACGCCATGGCCTCCACCACCACGCAGCCGACCGTGAAGAACGGCTCCGCCAGCTACACCGCTCCGTCCCAGCAGGGCGAGGGCAAGCTCACGTACACCGCGGACGTGAGCGACGACTCGGGTGTCCGCGAGCTCAGGGTCATCGCGTGGCCGACCAGTTCCGAACTCGCGCCGACGAAGGCGGAGCTGCGGTACGTGGACAAGGCCACGTGCCACAGCACCTCGGACGAGACCTCCCGCTGCACCTACACGCTGAAGGTGACGCAGCAGGACGCGGCCGATCTCGCGGAAGGCGCATGGCATGTGTCGGTTCTGGCGACGGCGAAGGACGGCGACACCAAGTTCGTGTCCCGCGCGGCCACGCTCGACGTCACCCGCTGACCCGTCACCGGAGCCGGACACCCCGGGGGAGGACCGGCCCTGGTGACGCCCGTCCCCGCTGCCGCGTCGGCTCCGCATCCGAGGGTCGCTGCCACGAGCAGCCCGCCACCCCCTTCCTTCCCGCCGGGCGCCGTCCCCGTCCGTGTGCCGGCACCCCCGCCGCAGTGTCGCGCATCGGGCGGCCTGTCCGTCGGCACCTCGGTACGGGTGCCGCGCGTGGTCCGGTGAGAGGCCCGCGCCCGGCCGGTGGCGCTGTCGCCCGACGCCCGGCGCGTCGCGGAGACGGCGGCCCTGTTCGGCCCGGTCGAGGCGTGGTTCCTGGCTCGCCTGCGAGTTGCCCCTCACCACCGTACCGGTGGGGCTGGAGGACGCCGGCGACAGCGGCTGATGGTGACCCGGCTGCGGGCCGACGGCCCGTCGCCGCCTGCCGCGTACGCCTTTTCCTGCAAACTCGTCCGCGGCACGCTGCTCGCCGACATACCACCCTCCCGTCCTTACGCCGCCCGGACGGCGGTGGCTCGGGTGAAGAGCGGTCGGCGGAGCGGAGGGCCGACCGGGCCCCTTGCCGGTTGCCGCCGCATCACCCAGCAGGGCTGACGTCCGGTAAGGGCTTTCACGTACTCGAGCATCACTTTCTTGCGTGGAGTCCCGCGCGCCGGTTCAGGGGTGGTGGCATCCCAAAAAAGGGTAAAGGCAAGTGATTGCCCACAATTCAGTCGAACTATGTTTTTCCCTCGGAGTCGGGCCCGCCTTGCCGGCCCGACCCGATCAGGGCGACAACCCGCACACAGAAGGACGTTGAAGATGCGAATCACCCGATCGGCCCAGTCCGCTCGGCTGTTCACCCTGCTCGGTGTCGCGGCCGTGGGCCTGTCCGTCACGGCCGTGACCCTGCCCGGCGATGCCGACGCGGCACCCCGCCACCACCAGAGCCGGCCGACGATCGTGCTGGAGCACGGCGCGTTCGCCGACGCCTCCAGCTGGGACGGTGTCGTCCAGCGCCTGGAGCGCGCCGGTTACCCGGTGGTGGCCGCCGCCAATCCGCTGCGCGGCCCGGCGAACGACGCCGCCTACCTGCGCAGCGTCGTCCAGTACATCGACGGGCCCGTGGTCCTGGTCGGCCACTCCTACGGCGGCACCGTCATCAGCCAGGCCGCCGCAGGACTGGAGGACAAGGTCAAGGCCCTCGTCTACATCGCCGCGTTCCTGCCCGACACCGGCGAGAGCTCGCTCGGACTGACGAACAAGTTTCCCGGCAGCACCCTCGGCAACGTGATCGACCCGGTGAACTACACACTGCCGGACGGCAGCCAGGGCGCCGACGTCTACATCGAGCCGGACAAGTTCCACCGGCAGTTCGCCGCAGACGTGTCGGCCGGCCAGGCCCGGCTCATGGCCGCCGGCCAGCGTCCGATCGCCGCCGCCGCACTCGAGGAGAAGTCCACGAAGGCCGCCTGGAAGACCATCCCCTCCTGGTCCCTGGTCACCACCGAGGACCTCAACATCCCCGTGACCGCCCAGCGCTTCATGTCGCACCGCGCCCACTCCCGCACCACCGAGATCGACGCATCACACGCGGTGTCCGTCTCCCATCCCGACGCCGTGACCCGCATCGTCGAGACGGCCGCCCGCACGGTCCGCTGACCCCGGACCGCACCCGGCCTCACCTCCCACACCACAACCCGCACCGAAAGGCAGCCACCACCATGGCGTTCATCACCGTCGGCCAGGAGAACACCACCCCCATCGACCTCTACTACGAGGACCACGGCAGCGGGCAGCCGGTCGTGCTGATCCACGGCTATCCGCTCGACGGCCAGTCCTGGGAGAAGCAGGCCGCAGCCCTGCTGAAGGCCGGCTACCGCGTCATCACCTACGACCGGCGCGGCTTCGGCCGCTCCAGCCGGCCCACCACCGGCTACGACTACGACACCTTCGCAGCCGACTTGAACACCGTCCTGGAGACCCTCGACCTGAACGACGCCGTCCTCGTCGGCTTCTCCATGGGCACCGGCGAAGTCGGCCGCTACCTGGGCACCTACGGCGCGGCCCGGATCGCCAAGGCCGCCTTCCTCGCCTCCCTGGAGCCCTTCCTGCTCAAGACCGACGACAACCCCACGGGCGTCGACGCCGACGTCTTCGAGGGCATCGAGCAGGCCGTCACCACCGACCGCTATGCCTACTTCACCGCCTTCTACCAGGACTTCTACAACCTCGACGAGAACCTCGGCACCCGCATCAGCGAGGAGGCCCTGCGCAACAGCTGGAACGTCGCCGCCAACGCCTCCTGGTACGCCTCGCTGGCCTGCGTGGCCACCTGGACCACCGACTTCCGCGCCGACATCGCCAAGATCGACGTGCCGGCGCTGATCCTGCACGGCACCGCCGACCGGATCCTGCCGATCGGAGCCACCGGGGAGCCGTTCCACCGGGCGCTCCCGCAGGCCGAGTACGTAGTCGTCGAGGGCGCCCCGCACGGCCTGCTGTGGACCCACGCCCAGGAGGTCACCGACTCCCTGCTCGCCTTCCTGGCCAAGTGACCGGCGCCCGGCGGGCTTTGCTGCCGGGGGGGGGAGAACCACCCTGATCCTTGGAGCCGCCAGGAAGAGCAGCTCTTCGAGACGTGTCAACGAGATCGACAATCACGGAGAGTAGGCACACCACAGAAGTCGGCCAGTGCCCCGGTGCTGACAGCGCTGGGGTACTGGCCAGGACAGCATCGGGGTGCTCCTGGTGAAAGGTCCTGGTCATGCCGCAGATGTCCAAGGTCGAGTCGTACGCGGCGATCCGGCGTGGTCACCGTGCCGACATGAAGATGCGCGAGCTTGAGCGCAAGTACAACGGCGTGTCGTGGCGGACGGTGAAGAAGGTTGTGGACTCGGTCTGACCGATGCCGCAGAAGAAGCTTCCGCCGCGGCCGACTGCGCTGGATCCTGCCAAACCGGTGATCGACGAGATGCTGCGGACGGACCTCGACGCGCCACGCAAGCAGCGCCATACGAGCACGCGGATCTTCCATCGGCTCATCCAGGAGCACGACGCCGTGTGTCCTACCAGATGGTCCGGTGCTACGTCTTCGACCGGGAAGCCGGAGATCCTCGCGACCTCGGGCAAGGCCCCGGTCGAAAGCCTTCGTGCCGCAGACCCGCCTGGCCGGCCATGAGGCGGAGGTCGACTTCAGCGACGTGCCCGTGCGCCTGGCCGGCGAGCCGTCCCGGTTCGGGTGGAGCGCGCGGCCGATGTTCTGCACGATCTCGACCTGCGAGCCGCGGGTGTCGGCGAAGCGGACGGCCTCCTCACCCCGCTCGCCGCAGATGTCGACCCCTTCCCCAGAACGCGGCAGCTGGCCAGGAACGCCCGGTGCACCCGCCGGCCGTCGGCGGCGCCTGCGAACTGCCGCAGCACCTCACGCCGCTCGGCGACGAGGTGGTCGCCGCACAGCCACGCCGCCCACACCCGCTCCGGCGGCACCTGCCGCCCGGCCTCCAGCTCGTAGAACCGGGCGCCGATCGACGACGCCGACAACCGGTCCGCGGCCGCCAGAGGGCAAGCCGGGCGATGCGAACGGCCCGTACCGGCGAGCTGCGGACGTCTCAATCGCACGGCACCCCTGAGGGGGGACGCTCTTCTCTGCACCGCTCGAAATCTACTCTCGCCACGATAGACATTCGCTGCTCGGATGGTTATGGTTTCTCTCATCGCCGAGATCGAAGAAAGGCCCGGTAGACACGAACTGCCGGGCCGCAGTACCCGCATGACGGTGCGGTGGTGGAATCCCGAAGCCGGAGTCGCACGGTGGCGACGGGATTGGCTACCGGACCGGGCGGCCCGAAGTGATGAGGGGCCGCCGCGAAGAGGACCGCAGTGACGTGGCCGCAAGACAGATCGGGCGGTCACGTCCCGGCAAGTGATCGGTTCAGGAAGAACGGAGGAGTCGAGCGCCATCAGGATCGCCCGGGCGGCGGAAGCGAGCCCGGGTACCGCAGGACATCGATAGGCAGGTGGTCTCCGGTCACGCATCCGCGATCCCCGCACCCCCGTCGGAGTACCGGGCGGTCGTGCGGAAACAGAAGGCCGGCGCAGCACTAGGGCCGGCAGATGGTTGCAGTTCCTTCGGGGCCTTGGTGCCGTACGGCGCCAAGGCCCCTCCATACGTTCTCCAGAGAGGTGAGATGACAGCAGACGAGGCGCTGAGCCGTCTCGACGACGACGACTACCCCGCCTACACGATGGGCCGGGCCGCAGAACTGCTCGGCACCACTCCCGGCTTCCTGCGCGCCATCGGCGAAGCGCGACTGATCACGCCCTTGCGCTCCAAGGGCGGACACCGCCGCTACTCCCGCTACCAGCTGCGCATCGCGGCCCGCGCACGTGAGCTCGTCGACCAGGGCATGCCGATCGAAGCCGCATGCCGCATCGTCATCCTCGAAGACCAGCTCGAAGAAGCCAAGCGTCTCAACGCCGCATACCGTCGCACCGGCTCCCCGCTCCACCCGCCAACCGCGGCCTGAGACTGCGTCGTGAGCACGAGGCGGCCTGCCGCGGCACGGTGCGCGGCCGGGCGGGACAACGTTCTCGTCCAGATGTTCACGTGGGAGCCAGACGTTCATGTGGGAGTCCCACCGCAGCGCGCACAGCACCTGAACCGTAACCGCGGTTTTCCGGGCCGGGGAGGAGCGACCGTCCCCGGCCCGGTCCACGACGGTGGCCGCCTCAGCGGTACGTAGGGACCCAGCCGACGGAACCCGGCTCACGGCATTCCACAGGCGCCGCCGACCGGTCGACCGGCAACTGCCCGACTGGACCACCAGCTGACCCCGTGCGGGGCTCCTCGCACTCCAGCAAGAACGGGGCACGGGGGAGCGGCCGCTGATGCCGTTCGAGCGCGCGCGTCGTTGCTTCTCGCAGATGACGGTCCGCGCCGGGCTGGTGCGTTCCCCCGGACGGCTCTGTCGTCAAGCTCGGGCCGACCTCACCGACGGACACCTGCCGGCTCAGCCACCTCTCTGTCCGCCCGGGACGCGGCGCCTGAGCCGGGCCCGAACCCCTTGACGATCAGCCACCCGGCCAGCCCCAGCTCCCACGCGAACACCGGGAGTGCGGCGGCCGCTCCCGCCACGGAGAGCTGCGCGTAGGTCCCGAACATCACGGCGACGGCCGAGGCGCAGATCAGTGGCCCGCCGACCAGGCCGAGCAGGGCGATGAAGCGCGGCACGAGCCGTGTGCGGTACGCAAGGTAGGCAAGCAGGACGCTGTTCAGGCCGAGGGCGATGTTGGGCCCGAGCAGGAACGTCCAGTCGTGTACGGCCACCAGCGCGATGTCGGCGCCTGCCGCCGCCTCCGTGTCCCGCCGCAGGGTGACGAGCGCCAGGACGGCGACGATCCCGAGAGCGATGACGGCGGCTTCCAGCAGCCGCCCGAAGGCGTAGCCGAGCGCGAGCCCTTCGCCGTGGCGCCGCAGGACGGGGAACAGCGCAGCCCCGGTACCTGCCACCGCCACCACAAGCACCACCTCGCAGAGCACCCCGAGCAGCGCCCGCGTGTCGGCGCCCTGCGCGAGCCGGCCGTCCGCCGCTTCGAGCAGGGGGCGGTACAAAACGGCTCCGGCTATCGCGGCGGCTTCGGTCAACAGGAACAGCGACCCGGCGGCCACCGCGGTTCTCCGGTCCGGACTCATCTTCTCGGTACCTCTCGCTCGGTGGCGGTGTACGCCGTACACCTGGCGGTGAGCATAGGTGTACGGCGTACACTCGTCAAGGAGAGGGCGCCGTCAAGGAGGGAAGGGGCCTAACCGGAATGACCCGGCAGAAAGCCACGCACACGCATCGGACCCCCCTGAACAGGGACCGCGTCCTGCGCGCCGCCGTCGCGCTCGCCGACGCCACCGGCATCGACGCGCTCAGCATGCGCAGGCTCGCGCAGGAGCTGGACGTCGTACCGATGGCCCTCTACAAGCACGTGGCCAACAAGGAGGAGCTGCTCGACGGCATGGTCGACACAGTGGTCGGCGAGATCGACCCGCCGGCTGCAGGCCCCTGGCAGAGCGCGGTCCGCGGGCGGATCCTCTCGGCCCGGCGGGTCCTGCTGCGCCACCCCTGGGCGGCCCGGGTCATCGAGTCGCGGACCGGCCCCACCCCGGCCGTGCTGGCGTATCTGGACTCCATGGCCGGGAGCTTCCGGGACGGCGGCCTCTCCGCCGATCTCACGCACCACGTCATGCACGCGATGGGCAGCCGCCTGCTCGGCTTCAGCCAGGAACTGTTCGACACCTCGGGCCCCTCCGGCCCGCCGAACCCCGAACTGGCGGCACGCTACCCGCACATCGCGGAACTGGCCGCGACGGCCGCACACGACGAGGGCTCCTCGGTCGGGGGCGGCTGTGACGACCAGTTCGAGTTCGAATTCGCCCTCGACCTCCTCCTGGACGGCTTCGAAAGCCTCCGCCGCCAAGGCTGGACGTCCGCACGGAAGGCGTAGCGGTGCAGAGGGCTCATCCGGCGTCGAAGGGGTCAGGGACGCCCAGGCGGCGGTACTGGTCGAAGTCGTGCCCCGGTCGGCGTACAGACGCCGGGGCTTGCGGCGGGGGCGTCCACGCAGGTCCCGGATCGGCGGGACGGCGTCCAGCAGTAGCAGGAGCCGGGTGACGTTGTAGCGGTTGCCGCCGGTGAGTGTGACGGCGAACGGGGTTCCGTGGCGGTCGACGATCAGGTGGTGCCCGCCCCGGCTCCGTTGAGGGCCTCCCGTGCGTTCGTGCCGCCGGCGCAGGAGGGCGAGCGGCTGCGTCAGCCCCTGGGGCTGATGAGGAGGACGTGGCTGCCCATGGAAGGTGCGCCGGACAACGGAGTCGGGCTGGGAGTCGGTGAAGAAGACGGTCGAGCCGCCACGCCTTGCTGGGAAGGCGGTCCTCCCTCTGCGGTGCGGGTCAGCGCTGCGATTCGGATTCCGCCGCGGACAACCTCTCCGGTGCCACGCCCTCCGCGACGTTCAGCTCCTGGGTCCCTACGACGGACAGCAGTTCCAGCTGCTCGGCTCCCGGGCTTCCGGGCGGGGCGGTGAACCACAGCAGGCGTTGCCGTCCGTCCTCGCTGAGGAGGTTGTAGCAGTCGAGTTCGATGACGCCGAGCATGGGGTGGATGATCCTCTTGTGGTCCATGCGGCGCACCGCGACGTCGTGGGTGTCCCAGAGGGCTGCGAACTCATGGCTGCGGCGGCGTAGCACGGCGACCATCTTCGTGACCTCCTCGTCCCGGCCGCGTCGGGCGGCCGCTGCTTGGAGGTCGGCCACGAATACCCGGGAGTGCTGGGGGTGGTCCTCGGGCGGGTAGATCTCGCGCGCCTGCGGGTCGGTGAACCAGCGGTACACGAAGCTCGCCGCCGGGCCGCGGCGTGCCGGGGACTTGCCGAGCAGGGTCAGGGCCAGGTCGTTTTCCACCAAGGTTTCGTGCAGGTCGGTGATGACGCGTGCGGGAGTGTTGGACAGCCGGTCCAGGAGTCCGAGGAGGGCGGGCTGCACGTGCGCCGATGGTCCGCGGACGGACGGAGGGATCGGCCGTTCGGCCAGGTGAAACAGGTGGTCGCGCTCGTCGCCGTTCAGGCGCAGGGCTCGGGCGAGGGCGGGCAGGGTCTGGGCCGACGGCTGCACCCTGTTCTTCGTGCTGCCGCGTTCCAGCTCGGTGTAGTAGTCGGCTGACAACCCCGCCAGCTGCGCGACTTCCTCGCGGCGCAGCCCGGGGACGCGCCGGCGCGGGCCGTGGGGGAGACCGACCTCGGCGGGACGGATGCGGTCGCGGCGTGTCCTGAGGAAGGCACCGAGTTCTGAAAGGTTCACCCCTCCATGGTTGCTCGTACACCAGTGCACAGCCAGGGGGTGGCATCCCCTGGGTGGACGCAGCCCTGGCTGGGGAGGGGGGGCCGGCCGATCGTGGAGGACGCAGCAGGGCGACGGCAAGGCCGCGGCCCGACCCCCATCCACCACAGGAGTCAGCCATGCCCATCCCTACTCCCCTCGACGGGACCGTTGCCTCGGCCCAGCCCTCCGCCTCACCCCGTGTCGCGATCGTCACCGGTGGCTCGCGCGGCATCGGCCGCCGGACCGTCGGTCGACTGGCCGCCGACGGGTACGCCGTCGTGGTCGGCTACGCCGGCAACCGGGACGAGGCCGAAGCCGCCGTGAAGGAGGCCGTCACCAGCGGTGGCCGGGCGATCGCAGTGCGCGCAGACGTCGCCGACGAACATGCAGTCGCAGCCCTGTTCGACGCGGCCGAAGCAGAGTTCGGCGGTGTCGACGTCGTTGTACACGCGGCCGGGCGGATGCACCTGGCACCGATCGCCGAGCTGGACCTGGCCGTCCTGGACGACCTGCACCGCACCAACATCCGCGGCACGTTCGTCGTCGTCCAGCAGGCCGCCCGTCGGGTGCGCCCCGGCGGCGCGATCGTGACGTTCTCCACGTCCGTGGTGGAGCTGGCTTTTCCGGGCTACGGCGCGTACGCCGCAAGCAAGGGCGCGGTCGAGGCGCTGACGCTGATCCTGGCTCGGGAGCTGCGGGGCCGGGACGTCACCGCCAACACCGTCGCGCCCGGCCCCACGGCCACCGACCTGTTCCTGGACGGCAAGGACGAGGAGACCATCGCCCGCCTGGCCGCCCAACCCCCGCTGGAGCGCCTCGGTGCCCCGGACGACATCGCCGAGGTGGTCGCGTTCCTAGCCGCACCGGCCGGCCACTGGGTCAACGGACAGGTCATCCACGCCAACGGCGGAATCATCTGAGCCGCCCGCAGCCTTCCCCAATCGATCAACGAACGGCCTTGTCATGACGAACGACGAAACAGGGAAGGTCATTCTCGTCACTGGGGCCTCCAGCGGCATCGGGGCGCTGTCCGTGCGTGCTCTGGCCCTCGCCGGTCACACCGTGTACGCGGGCATCCGCCAGACCACGACCCGCAACGCGACCACGGTGGCCGACCTGACGCGCTACGGCACCGACCACCGGGTCGACGTGCACGCCGTCGAGCTGGACGCCACCTCCCAGGACTCCGCCGACGTTGCAGTCGACCGGATCCTCGCCGAGCGCGGCCGGCTGGACGTGGTCGTGCACAACGCCGGGCACATGGCCCTGGGCGCCGCCGAGGCGTTCACCCCCGAGCAGTTCGCGGACCTGTACGACGTGAACGTCCTGGGCACGCAGCGCGTCAACCGCGCCGCCCTGCCGAAGCTGCGGGAGCAGGGCTCGGGGCTGCTGATCTGGATCGGCAGCTCCAGCACTCGCGGCGGCTGCCCCCCATTCCTGGCCCCCTACTTCGCGGCAAAAGCCGCAATGGACGCTCTGGCCGTCAGCTACGCCGCCGAGGTACTCCCGTTCGGCATCGACACCGCGATCGTGGTGCCCGCGCGTTCACCACCGGCACCCACCACTTCGCCAACGCAGGCGCCCCCGCCGACACCGACCGTGCGGAACTCTACGATCGGCCTCACCGACCCCTGACGGACGATCCGGGCAAGCGCCTGGCCGCGCTCGCCCCTTCGGACGCCGATGTGGCCGAGGTCGCTGAAGCCGTCGCGCGCCTGGTCGCGATGGAGCAAGGAACCCGGCCCAGAACCCGGCCCCTGCGCACCCACATAGACCCCAGCCGGGACGGCGGCGAAGTCGTCTCCGCGGTCGCCGACCGCGTCCGCGCCGACTTCTTCCGCCGCATCGGACTGGACAGCCTGCTCACCGCAGGCAGCTCCCTGTAACGCCTCACTGAGAAAAGGAACGACCCGCCATGCCTTTCGCGAACTTCAAGGTCCCCGAGAAGACCCTCACCCCGAAGCAGAAGGAGGAGATCGTCACCCGCACCACCGAGTTGTACGTCGAGCTCTACGGTGAGCGCGCCCGCAGCAACACCATGGTGCTGATCGAGGAGGTCGCCGACGGCGGCTGGGGCATCTCCGGCAACGTGCTGACCCTCGCCATGCTCGGCGAGGCGACACCGACCGACACCAGCGACGCCTGACCGCACCCACCGGTCGTCATTCGGCCGGACAGCACCTTGAACCGAGGGCCGCCGGGGCGAGCGTCCGCCAACACGGCCTCGTTGATCCGGGGGCCTGTGAGATCAGCGAAGCCCTTCATTGCGTCCCCGTACTCGATCGGTCCGCGGTGTCCGCCGGGTGCGGGGACGGGCACGGCAGCCGTCAGCCCCAAGTCGAGCCGCTCAGAGGGCTGCCCTCTTCCACTGAACCCGTGACGTGTATCACCTGAACATGGACAACGCGGCGGTGCCGGTGTTGCGGGTCCGGCGGCGGGGTCGCGGTAGGCGTTGAGGGTTCGGTGAAGGGGGTGCCGCGATGGTCGATGTCGCTGCCGGGGCTCGGCCGGTCAGGTAGGCGTCGCCGGCGGCGTCAGCCAGGTGGCCAGGGCACGCGGCGTAGCCGGCAACGTGGATCCCGCGGCAGCCGACGGGGTCGGCAGCAGGGTTGGCGCCGTGCGCGTAGTGCGGCCAAGCTAGCAATGCGGCGGTCGTGCTCATGGCGCGGCGGCTTCAGGGTGCCAGGCGCTTGTATGGGCGGCTGGACCGGCTCCGCGTACGCGGCGTCCGGTGACGTGGCGTGGTGCGGCCTCGGCGGCCGGGAGCGGGCAGGCGTTCGGCGGCGAGTTGGGGGCGTGGCACCGGGCTGGTGCCGCGCGCGGGAGGTGTCGGCGTGGCCGGGTGGTGCCCAGCGGGCGGCGTTCGGTCAACGCCCGATTCTCCCGGCCCGCACCGCTCCCGCGCCCCGGGACAACCATGGAGAGCACGCGCGACGCGGGCACCGAGTGGTCCTCAACTCTCGTGTGCCGGACTTGTACCGGCAGTACTCGAGGGCCAGAGTCGGCGTCGTCGCAGCACCGCGCCGCTCGCCCGGCCTGCGATGGGGATTGTGGTGACTGGTCCCTGCTGGTCCCTGCTGGTCCTCTGGGGATTGCGGGGCTAACTCGCGCGCCCTGCATTCTCACGCCGTCCTGCCCCATAGACCTCTCATGCCCGGTGGTTCGCCGGTAGGACCGCAGGGGCGGCCAGCTTGGCTCCCAGGCTTCCTCTGCCGGCCCCCAGAGCACCCGGCGCCCGGCGCGTCCAGCAGCAGCTTGCGCCGCTCCATCAGCTCCCCGGCCCGCATCGCCGTCCGCTGTTCACATGTGCCGCAGCGCGGCGGCATGACCGTCTCTGCCACCGCCCGCGTCGCGGCCGTCCGCTGGGCGATGGGCGACGGCGCCATGGTGACGTGCACCGGCCCCGGCACCCCTACCGGGCGAGTGCCGACGCGGCCGCGTCCCCGGACTGCGGGCACCGCTGCACCCGCACCTCCGCAGACCGGCCCGGCGCCCGCTGCGCCGTGCCCGCCACCTCCGCCTGGACCGTCACCTGGCGCGTCGAGGGTGCCGAGACGAACGCCGGCGGGTGGACGGAAACCCGCACCAGCACGCGACCTGTCGTCGTCGGCGAGGCCCAGCAGGTCCTCAACTGGACTCGCGCGGAGTCGTCCGAGTGCGCGGTGCCGGCCTGGTCACGGCGGCTGCTGCTGGAGAGGGCTTTGTGCCGGTGGTGGAAATGGCTTTTGAGTGCGTCGTGAGCCGTCGGTGAAGCTGTGGTGGAGACTCGCCTGCTGAGGCCGCTGGGTTGGTTGCTGCGGGTGTGGGCGGGCTGGTGTGGGTGACTGGGCGCGGGAGGGTTGGGAAACAGCCCTGGGGGTTCTTCGCCGTCGAGTGGTCGGCGGAGAACCCTTTGACGCGTCCGGTGCGGGGACTTGGTCCAGTGCGGGCAGGTGCTGGGTGCCTGGTCGCGGGCAGCTGTAGTCGAAGGGCAGGACAACCGGCCGGGCCGGCGCCGACCAGGCGCTCATCCAGCGCGACCAACTGCCGATGGGGGTGCGGGGCGTGGCCATGTGAAGGATGTCCGGCCGGGCCAGCCGGGCGGGGTGCGAGACGGCTGTCTCCGCCAGCAGCAACGCCGCGTCGACGGCCTTGGTCGTACTCGGGCACGGCACGGCGCGGGTGGCGACGTCGATGGAGGTGGTGAGTTTCGGGCCGAGTCAAGCGCCTGTCGTTGAAGGGCGCGAGAACGTCCAAGCAGGCGGCGTCGACCTGGACTTGTTCGCCGGGCCACAAGGCCGTGGCGGGGGTGAAGTCACGCCCGTCGACGCTCGCTGGCACCTGCCTTACGGGCCCGGCAGCGAACGACCAGTGCGGCCGCAGTACGACCTGGGTGCGGCACACGCAGGCCGAGCGGGAACAGGATCGGGGCCGGCAGCCTGCGGCGCATCGACGCCGATGACGGTTTAGCCGGGGCCGGAGGACAGGCGCCCGGCGAGCTGGCCCGGACAGCGGGGGCCCGCCGCCGCTGTCCGGGCCGACGAGCCGGATCTCCTGGCCGGAGAGGGCGACCACCTGCCATGTCACGCCGCTGAACCGGACGCGCGCACCGACCTTCACGGCCGGTCGGGCACCGCGTGCAGTCACCGGGCGCCCTCTCCGTGACCGGGCTGCCGTTCCGGCCCCGCAGCCCGACGAGGGCCCGTTCGTGCAGCGGCGTCGTGAGGTCGGCCGTCAGTTGTCCGTGCCAGCGGAGGACACCTCGGCCTGCACCCGGCACATCAGAACAGGCACATAGCCACCGGCGCCCCGGACGTTTGCGCCCGCCCCGCCCGAGTGGCGCCGTTCAAACCGAATAGATGCTGCGCTTTTGCGCGCGCCAGGGAACCAGGTCCGCGCCGGCGCGGGCGGGCTCGATGGAGCGTTCGGGGCTCCGGTGGTTACTGGCCGGGGTGAACGGCCTGGACGCCGGTGCCCTCGTACGCCTTCGGTGTCAGGGTGAGCAGGAACCGTCCGCGGGGGTGGGCAGGGGAGGGCCGTGCGGCGTGGATGGCGTGGACGGCGGCCCAGGAGTGCCCGAAGCGCAGCAGCTCGGTGGCGGTGACCGCGGCATCGGTGTCGAACGCCTCGATCCGGATGAACCGCAGCGCTGGGACATGGGCGACGGCGCCACGGTGACGTGCACTGAAGATCAACAGTTTTGGAGCGTTGATGCACCGCAGAAGTTGAGCGAATCCGTTGTTTCGGCAGCACCGGATACGGCGGAGTGCCCGGGACGGCCTCGCACCGCAACACGGTGGTGGGGATTCCTCGGATTCACCTGGCGTCCCCTGAGCCGATATGGGTGAGCACCGCGGCGGCACCGTCTTCTGCTGCGATGCGGTGGCCGAGTTCGGTCGCGCGGCGTCGGTGGGCCGGCTCGGACAGGCAAACCGTGATCGCGTCCCCGAGGGCTTCGGCGGTCAGGTCCTGGAACGGCACGGGTCGGGGGGCGACCCCCAACTCGTACAACCGGGACGCCCAGAACGGCTGGTCGGCCATGACGGGAACGGCCACAGCGGGCACTCCTGCCCGTAGTCCGGCTCCGGTCGTACCCGCCCCGGCGTGATGGACGACGGCGGCGGTACGAGGGAAGAGCCAGTCGTGCGGGACGTCGCCGATGGCCAGAACGTCGTCGCCCCAGCCACTCAGTTCGGCCCACCCCGCCTGCACCACCGCACGTACCCCCGCCTGCCGTACAGCCGCCGTCACCAGCTCACTGAGCCGTTCCCCCTGTCCTGGCGCCATGCTGCCGAACCCGATGAACACCGGCGGCGGACCGGCCTCGAGGAAGTCGACCAGCTCGGCCGGGGGTTGCCACCCGTCCGGCCGCGCGGGCCACCAGTAGCCCGATACTTCCGCCCGCGACGGCCAGTCCCCGGGGCGCGGCACCACCAGCGGGCTGAAGCCGTGGAAGACGGGTCGGATGTCCTCCGATGAGGACGACGCGCCGGCGCGGGGCAGCTCGAGGAGGGCGCGCAGCCGGGTCACGGCGCCCGCGAAGGCTTCTTCCGCGCGTCTCACCACGTCCCGACCTGCGGCGAGGTTGCCCTCCGGCCCCGGGCCGCCGACGGTGCTGCGTGCGTTGGGCAGCGCGAATGCTCCGGTGGCGAAGGCCGGTATGAGGTACGTGCCGATGACAGGGATGCCAAGCGCTTCGCCGACCGCCTGGCCGAGCGGCGCCGGGCCGGAGGCCGTGAGCAGCAGGTCGGCCCCACCCGCAACGGCTTCCGCCACCCCGTCGGCGAGCCCGTCCGCGTACGCCCTCGTCAGCGCTTGGGCCTCCTCCCGCGACGCCGCCTGGGACCAGTCCCGAATCAGCCCCTGCGGGTCTCCCGGCACAGGCCGGTAATCGAGACCACACCCCTCGATGAGTGCGGCGAAGGATGTGTGAGCGGCCACAGCGACCTGATGGCCGGCGTCCAGCAAGCGCCGTCCCAGGCCAGTAAAGGGCGCGACGTCTCCACGTGAACCGGCAGTGATGATCAGAATCCGCATGCAGCGATTCTCCTTGGCGGATGGCGCCCAGCTACCTCGCCGGCCAAAAGGACTCTCTGCGCACCCACCCCGGCCGTGCGTTGCGCAGCGGGGGCGCGCGTAGTGCGCAGCCGGGCGTCCGCGGCGTCTGGGGCTGCTGTCCGGGTTCCGGGTGCCGGCGTGTGCGGCTGCGCGACGGGTCTGCGCATTGTGGTGCTGGCCTGCATGGCCAGGGTTCATGGTTGGGGTTGGGCAGGGTCATGGTCGGGCGTCGCCATGGGACTGCTAACGCCGCTGCTCTTCCTACTGGTGCTGGGCACCGGCCCGGACTCGGCGACAGCAGGAACGCAGGGCTACCGCACCCACCTTTTCCCCGGGGTGATGCCGATGGCCGTGCAGACGCCGGCGACGGCCGTAGGCGCCTCCATCATTGGCTTCGGAGCGATGGGGGTGGGCTTCGTAGTCGCGAGCGAGGCGGCGATGGTGCATGAGCCAGCCGAAGGTCCGTTCGACCACCCAGCGTCGCGGGATCACCTTGCAGCCTTTGAAAAATGCTCCTTGAGGGGTCTCGTACGACCCACGCCACGCTGCCAACAAGGGTCACCTGTCCTCGCCACCGCAGTCATAGTTCTCCACGGCCTCGAAGGCGGGACGGTTGCGCTCGCCGTACACCGGATCCAGGACATCATGCGCGTTGGCACCCGATTCTAAACTGCTCACCGAGGTATCGATCGCCTTGAGTACCGTATGGAACTCTTCGGCGATGTCCGGCGGCGCGCTCGCCTGCATCGGCTCACCGGTATCGGCGATCAAGGCGGCCTTCCTCCGCAGCTCTTCGAAGTCCAGCGGCTCCCCATCAATCGCCGCACCCACTTCGGCGCTGTAGGCAATGACACCCATCTGAAAGAGCGACAGATTAAGGCAGAAGGGCGAGGCCGACGTGGCGCTCGCGCGTGGGGTGGATGCGCTGGGCGATGGGCTGACCGGGGCCGATGTCGGTGGCGCAGCGTCCGGGGAACTGGAGCAGCCCGCCGTCATCAGCGCGGCGGCCATCGCGAGGATCCATCTGCGTGCGGCGGTCATGGGCGGAGAGTAGGCGACGGAGTCCGGGAGGGGTCCCAGCAGACAAACGTCATGCTTCATGAGTGGCTGGCGACGACTCTCTCGTCTGACATCGCAGGTATTCCTCCGACCTCATCACCGGGTCCTCTCGTACCTCTCGCTGTCGCCCGTAGCGATGAGCGGCATTGCTGCGCCTTGGTCGCCGTAGCGTTTGTTGCGTTCCTCATAGCGCTGTTCGAGGTCGACACGGTGGAGTTCACCCGGCAGCAGGTGTTTCTGATCAGCAGGATCCGTACTCGCACAAGGGAGGTAGCCGACCTGGTGTCGGTAAAGGTGGTGCACCCGGGCTCCGCAGGGAGGGTCTACACCCGACGGGATCCCCGACCCCGACCTCCACCACTTCACCGTCGACGGGCCAGGCCGTCGTCCCGGACGCGCTGCTCCGCTACCGGACCGGTCAGGACGGGCAAGGAGCAGCGTTGGAGGTGTTCGTCGACGTCGATCACGCCATCACAGACCCCGCGCGCCGGGCGCGCGGCTGGGTGCCTAGGCGCGTCTGCACGGCCGCGCGCCGCATTCCCGCCCGGGCCTCGGCAGCCGGCGCCCCCAAGGAGGTCGCGGCTGGAACGGCGGGGGCGTCAGGGGTGCGGGGGCCGTTCGTGGTGCCGCGCGGGACGGTGACCGTGCCGGGGCCGTGCTCGCCGCCCGCGGTGACGACGTACGACCGGGTCCGTCCTGTTCGGGCAAGGTCGAGGCAGGGGGCGATCGGCTGGGCGGGGCATCGCTCCCGGCGGCCCCTGTGCCCCCGGCGGTACGCCGGCGCCGACGCCGGGGGCGCCGGCGCCGGGCCGCGGGTCCCGCCGAGGGCTCAGCCCGCCAGTTCCCGGCCGAACGCGCCACCCTGCGCCGAGGACAGGCCCAACTTCGTCGGGGCGAAGGTGAAGGAGCCCGTCGCCGCGGCCGCCGGCAGGTACCAGGCCGCGCCCGCCGGGCTGTTCTCCCCGACCCCGACGGCGGTAAGGTCGGCGCGGCCGTCGCGGTCGATGTCGGAGGCCAGGAGGGCGGAGCCGAAGCCGTCGCCCCACTCGTCCATGTCCGGGATGCCGGCGCTGTCCTGCGTCAGGCGGACGGCCCCCTTGGTGGTGATGCCGGACGAGGAGCCCTTGAGCAGGGTGATCGAGCCGGGGTCGGCGTCGCCCGGCGCGCCGACCGCGAGGTCGTTGTGGCCGTTGCCGTTGAAATCGCCGATCGTCAGGGCGCCGCCGAACTCGTCGCCGTATGCGGCGGAGCCGGGGATGCCGGAGGTGTTCTGGGTGTACGTGACCCGGCGGGTCGAGCTCGGGCCAGAACCGGTCCCGTAGATTACGTGGATCTTGCCGCCGGTGGACGCGGACGGCTCGCTGTCGGGTTCAGCGGGGTTGCCGAGGACGATGTCGCCGTGCCCGTCCTTGTCGAGGTCGCCGATCGCCGCCGTCGAAGCGGCCCGCAGGCTCGCGGCCTTGGCCAGACCGTCCGAGGTGCCCCGGTAGTACACGGCGGTGGCCCGGTGAGCGTCGTGGGAGGGCTTGCTGCCGGTCACGACGAGGTCGGCCTTGGTGTCGCCGCTGACTCGTCCCGCAGTCAGGTCGGGCCAGTCGATGCCGGGCGCGTAGGCGGAGACCTTGCCCGTGGTGCCGGACCTGGTGAACGGGCCGCGGATCAGCCGGATCTTGAACGGCGAGGTACCCGAGTCGCCCTGGGCGGCCACCGCGAGGTCGGGCCGGCCGTCGCCGGTGAAGTCGGCGGCGGCGATGCCCAAGCCGAAGTAACTGCCGGTGAGGGGGTAGGGGTTCCTCACCGTGGTGCCGCCGGACAGGCCGGTGCGCGAACCCCAGATCACGACGACCGTACCCGCGGCCTCCAGCTCGCCGGTCTTCTCGTACCGCGCGCCGACGATCAGGTCGCAGTAGCCGTCGCGGTCGAGGTCGGCGGCGGCGATCCGGTCGCCGAACATGTCGTCCGTCTCGGCGCTGCCGGGGACGCCGGGCGAGTTCTGGCTGATGAGCGTGCGCCTGGCGGTGTTCAGTCCATTCGCGTCGCCGTACACCACGGCCACCTGGCCCGCCCAGGACTTGCCGGCCACGGTGGCGGCCGGCGCCGCGACGGCCACATCCCGGTAGCCGTCACCGTCGAAGTCGCCCTGCAGGCCCGAAGGGCCGGCGGACGCCGGGGCGGTGGTGAGGGGGGTCAATGCCGCGGCGGCCAGGGCGGCGGCCATGAGGCTTGTACGCATGCGCAAGAGGGGGCTCCTGAGGGCGGTGTCGTCCGATGACACGAAGACTCCTCGGGCATGCCGCGGGTTGTACGGATGCCGGGGATTCCCAGATGTCGGGCCGGCTGGGGCCGGTTCCCGTAGTCCCCGCCGGGCGGCGACGCCCGGCTCACTGTCCTGCGAGGGCAAGGCACCCGTGTCCCTTCCGCAGGCCGGCTCTCTGCGCTTTCTCCGGACCTCGCTGGATATGCCAGCCTCACGACCATGAGCGGCGGTGGATGGAACGGCAACGCCGAGAGCCCTCCGGACGACTGACGCAATCGCGGCTGGAGAAGCTCATCGCAGACGATCTGGCACCCCCTCACCAGCCCTTGTTCCGAACCTCCTCAGGGTTGGCGCCACAGCCGCCAGCCGTTCTGGGCGTCCCGGTTGTACGAGTTGGGGGTCACTCCCCGACCTGTTCCGTTCCAGGACTTGACCGCCGAAGCCCTCGGGGACGCGATCACAGTTCGCCTGTCCGAGCCGGCCCACCGACGCCGCGCGACCGAACTCGGCCACCGCATCGCAGCAGAAGACGGTGCCGCCGCGGTGCTCACCCATATCGGCTCAGCGGTCTCCACCCGTCGGGCGTCGACGTGTCCAGCTCTGGCCTCCGCTTCCTCACGCAGCAGTTGCGGCGCCACCGGCGCGCGATCTGCTCCTGGTGGCGGCGTCTGACCGCCGGCCGCCAGGCCCTGCACCCTCGCCCATCTGCGGATGGGACACCCCTATGTCCAGCTCGCCGCCGGATTCGGCGTCGGCACCACGACGGCCTACCGCTACATCACCGAATCGGTCGAGCTGCTGGCCACTCTCGCCCCCAGCCTGGCCGATGCGGTGCGTCGGCGTAGAGGGACAGGGCGCGGGCCGCTCGCGCGTCGGCTACCAGGGCAGCGAGCTCCCGGAACTGGGTCTCATCGACGGTCACGTCTCTGATCGTTCCGTCCTTCGTCTCCCAGACGAACTCGAGGTGCCATTCGGACAGCAGTGCGGTCAGGACCGCGCCGACGTCGGGTTGCAGGTCGGGCCAGACGGTCAGCAGGGCACGCGGGCCCAGACCGGCGCGCACTGCGTTGAGGTTTTCCTTGGTGAGACGGTGCCAGCGTGTGGCGTTTACGATATGGGTTTCCTCCAGGAGCAGGCCTTGTCGCGCCACCAGCACGGAGCACACCGACGCCCAGGAGCCTGCGTCGGCGGCTTTGAGCTTCGGCTAATGCGCATGCATCTCCTGGTCCTCGTGCGCATGCCGTCCGCCGGTGCGCCTGGCCGCGCCGGGGGTGTTCGGGATCGCTCGGTGGTGTTGGCCGAGCACCACCGGACATCGCTGAATACCGCCGAAGCGCCCCCGTCCCACGCCCGTTGCGGCCCGGTCGCCCTGCGGCCTGCGCTCGGAGCGCGGCCGGAACGCGGAACGGGCCCGCCCCGAGGGGCGGGCCCGCACTGCCGTCGATCAGAGCCGGCCCCTCGGGTTCAGCACGATGGCGCCGGAGTCGTTCGCCGGATTGCCCTCGTTGGGCATCGTGTACGCGAAGAACGCCCGGCCGGTGGCGTTCCTGATCACCTCGCCGACGCGGAGGCCGAAGGTGAAGGTGCGGGAGGCGTCCTCCAGGATCGGGGTGTCGACGAAGCAGAGGTAGTCACCCTCGGCGCCCTCCCAGTCGGCGGCCTGGCAGCCCTCGGGGACCGTGGTGGCCGTGGTCCCCGGGGGAAGGTCGACCCAGAAGAAGATCGGCTCGCCGCCGGAGCGCAGCAGGGCGAGCCAGGCGGGGCCGTGGTTGGCGAAGCCGACGTCGACCGACACCGTCTCGCCCTTGCGGGCCCACAGCCGCTCACCGGTCAGATCGAGATCGAAGGTGTTCGTCGTCGGGAAGTCCGTCTCCGCGTACCGGGTGTAGCCCGCGGGGTCGGCGTCCGGCAGCCGCACCAGTTCCAGGTCGGGCCCGGCACCGGCCTGGTAGTCGCCCTCGGCCAGCAGGTCGGCCACCTGGTCGGCGGGCACCGCGCTGAAGGTGTAGGACATCGAGTCGTAGAGCGCGAAGCCGGCCGTCCCGATCGGGAACGGGGCGTTCAGCCCGTAGGCCGCGCCGCCGGCGAACTCGGTGTCGAAGACGCAGAGGGCCGTGGAGCGATCGAGCAGCTTGTCGGGGTCACGCGGGTCGTACCAGCAGTTGCCGTAGGTGCTGGGAAAGGAGAGGCCCCGGGTGCCGGAGATCTGCAGCACGACGCCCTTGCCACCGAGGCCGCCCAGGTTGCGGAAGCCCAGCGGCGCCTGGAAGGTGTCGCCGGCCCGGAAGCCCTCGGGCTCGGTCAGCTGCTTCATCCGCAGCTCGGGGCCGCCGACCAGCACGTCCACCGTGTGCCCGGTGAAGGCCAGGCCCTCGCCCGCGGCCGTGACCTCGATGGTGCCGAAGTCGCCCGCGGCGCTCTCGTCGGTCACGTCGAGTCTGATGCCGCCCAGGTCGTTGTAGTCCTGGCCGGCATAGATCTCGTAGTCGCTGCAGGTCGCGACCAGCCCGTCGACGGAGCAGCCCTGCCCCCCGCCCAGGCGGGAGAAGTCGACGGCGGCGACACCGGCCAGGGAGCTCACGTCCACCGTGACCGTGTAGTCGCCCTGGTGGATCGGATAGATGACTCCGTTCTCGTCCGGCACCGGCTCGCCGGGTGCCCGGAGTCCGAGCTCGATCTGCGGCTCACCCGGCTCGCCCGGCTCACCGGACTCCGGTTGCAGCGACAGGTTCACGCTGTCGGGGCCGGTCACGGAGACCGGCAGCGGTTCCTCCTGGGCACTGGCACTGGCCGGAACAGCGAGCGCCGTACCGGCCAGGGCGGCCAGCGCGAACGCTGAGATGGTGTGCCGCACCGCGGCAAGAGACGTCATGGGACCCCCGTGAGTCGGACATGCGGCGCACCGGATCGGTGACGCCGTATGCATGACCTATGAGCCCGCTGTGAGGTTGCCCTGCTTTTCCGCCGACAACGCGAACGCCGGCAACACCGCCGCGCGACAGCGCCGACACCGACGCCCAACCCCCACGCCCGACAACGCGAACGGGCCCGCCCCCGAGGGGCGGGCCCGTCACGACGCGGAAGCGTCAGGCGTCCCTGGCGGCAGATCCCTGGCAGCACTGCTACGACGTCGTGCCGCGGCCGTCGGCGGCGGTTGCCAGGTAGTCCCTTGAGGCCAGCGCGCTGCATGAGCAGCAGTGACAAGAAGCCCGATCACGACCCACATCGGGGCTCCACCCAGGCCCTTGTATGCCAGTACAGTCCAGTCCTTGCTCTGTCGCATCGGAGTCACTCCACTCCTTCGGTTGGGATCGGCTGCGCTTCTGACTACTTCGTGGCTCTGTCGTACACGGCCCCAGTCACCTCGCCCGCTGCCGTTTCCCGCCAGTGCGCAACCACCTGAACCCACTCCCACGGTCAGATAGAGACACCCAGCGGTCACTCCCTTGTCGACGGCGAAACTCAGCGCCGTTCCGAAGGCCTCCTCGTACGGGTCGCCTTCGGCGTACAGGTAGGGGTTCTTCTCCTGGCCGGAGGGGTCGGGCTGGGTGAAGCGGCCGATGTTGGCGTCGTAGCAGCGGGCCTCGAAGTGGTAGAGGCCGGTAGAGGCCGGTGGGGTCCTGGTAGCCGCAGGCGAAGCGGTAGGGCTGGACGACCGGTTCGTACGACTGGGCCACCAGGCGCACGCCGCGGGGGCTGTACGCGTAGCTGTTGACCTTGTTGCCGTCCGCGTCCGCCAGGGCGACCACGCTGCCGATGGCGTCCGTGAGGTAGAAGTACGTCCTGCCCCCGGTCGTCATGGAGTTCAGCGCGCCCCCACGGCGGGATCTCGGTCGTGGAAGGCCAGTGTTGCTGCCGGTGATCGCCGGGCACCTGCCCATGCTCCGTTCTGTCCGAGCTGTCCGGGGCCACGGCGGCGTGTCCTTGCGGCTTCGGTCCGTCGGGAAGGGTGAATCGATACGGCATTCGGCCGAAGGAACGCCACCACCTGGGACTGAAGGGTCTACAACGTCTGAAGACCGCGAGGAAAGGCGAGTGGGTGCAGGTCGACGACCTCTGGGGCTACGGCCGCTCCCTGGAGTGGACCACCTCCTGCCCTGCGCCCCGGCACGAACTTCATGTGCCGCCGCGCATCCGCTCCGCGTCACCCGCCTTCCTGCACCACCCGAACCTCGCTCAACCGGAGCAGCAGCCGAACGCCGGGCAACGGGACGTCGTCGGCACCGACGATCACAAGGGGGAACCGGGATGAGGGGCGACGGAGAGCACGTGTCGCACGATGATGCGGCGGCACTGGTCAACTCGGTCGAGGGATACCTTCTCGCCCGCGCCCACGAGGAGGACGCACGCCGAGAGGCGGCGGAAATCTGCGCGCGGATGTCCTGGCTGACCAGCGCCCAGGCCGAGGACGTCACCCGTCAATACGTCCGTCAGCGCATGGTCGTCACCCGTCGCATGCTGCAGACGACGGCTGACCGGGCCATTGAACTGCGCGGCGAGTACGAGGCCCGCTATGCCGCCCTGCGCCGTAAGTTGCTCAAACGCCACGTCGCCTGCGCATGCGTCGTCCTCGCCGGTACGAGCGCGGTGGGCTGCCTGGCGGGTGTGCTCGGCCGTTGACCCTCCCTGTAGGAGGTGGAGGCGATGCGCGGCAGGTCCGACAGCAGCCCTCGCGCCAAGTCCCGCAGCGATGCCGGGGTTCGTCCGCGCGAACCGGCTCGCTGTCCGGGACATCACGGCCCCGAATGCCTCCTGCCAGCGGGCAGGTCTACGCTGCCCAGCGGCCACCGCGTGATCGTTGGGTCTTCACACACCGATGATCAGCGGTGGCTGCGGCCTTCCCGCAGCCGGTTCCCCGGCAAGATGGTGTGCACCAGGTCGCGCTGATACCAGGTGCCTGGCGCACCGCCGAGATGAGCCGGGTCGGCGGGGCCGACGGGGACGAACCCCGCTTTGGTCAGAACCCTTTGGGACGCGGCATTCTGGCGGACAGCGGCCGCCCGCAGTGTGCGCAACCGGTACTGGAACGCCGCCAGTTGGCACAGTTCCCGGACGGTTGCGGTCGCCACGCCTCGGCCGGCGACATGCTGCGCGACCCGGTAGCCGACTTCCGCAGTGTGGTCCTCGATGTCGACCAGGTTGAACCTGCCGAGTACCGAGCCTTCCTCGGCGACGAGCACATGGAAGGCGCAGACGCCGGCCTCCTGCTCAGCGAGCAAAGCGTTGTACCGGTCGGTGAACTGGTCGAAGAAGTCATCGCCGCGGTCGGGGACCGAGGCAGCGAAGTAGGCGCGGTTCGCCAATTCGAAGGCCAAGACCGCCGGGGCATGGCCAGCATGCAGCCGCTGCAACTCGGGCATTGCCCGACCTTACCCGGGCGGTCCGGCCAAGGTCACCTGGTTTCCTCCAGCGACGGACAGTCCCAAGCAAGGCACATGGCCGGCGGCTGCCTGTCTCAGAACGTTGAGTACGAGCCGGCCTCGTAGGCAGCTGCACCGTCGAGGCCACGCGAGGTGGCAGCAGCCGGCTTCGGGCCTCACAGCTGTGATCGGAGTTCCTGGTGGACATCGAGGTAGCAACGCAGCCGACAAGGGCAAAGTCAGTGCGGCGGTTGATCAAGTCGGTCAACGACACCCTCAAGGGCGCCAGCTCGACTCGCGGAACACGCCACGGTGGCCGGACCGTCGAGGTCGCCGTCCGCGTCGCCCAGCGCATCCTTGCGATGGCCGCCGCCATCCGGCACAACCGCGAGACCGGCGCGCCGGCCCTGCGGTCACTGACCGCTTTCGAGCACTGATCACATCGGAAGGGCTCGATTAGGACGTGCTCGCGCTCCTGCGGGGCGGGGTGACGGGGACGGTGGCGCGCAGGTGGGCGCTGGTGATGTCCATGATGTCGGCGAGCTGGGAGATCTGCTCGGGACTGAGGATGTCGAGGAAGCCCTGGCGGACGGTGGCGAGGTGGCCCGGGGCGGCGGCTTCGAGGACCCGCTGCCCTTCGTCGGTGAGGATCGCGAGCACTCCGCGCTCGTCCTCGGGGTCGGTCTCGCGGCGCAGGAGGCCGGCCTTTTCGAGTTGGGCGACCTGGTAGGTCATTCCGCTGCGCGAGAAGACCATGCTCTCGGCGAGCTCGGTCATCCGGTGCCGCTGCCCCGGGCTGGCGTGGATGCGGGTGAGGATCTCGTACTGGACGCGGCTGACTCCGCCTGCCTCGCTGAGCTGGGCGTCGACCACCCGGGCGATCAGGCTCGCGGTCACGAGGAAGCCGTTCCAGGCGCGCATCTCGGTTTCGTCCAGCCAGCGGGGCTCGGATTGGGTCATGGCGTCACCCTACCCTTTTGTTTCGAACTCGAAGCACTTGCTTCGAGTTCGAAGCAGGGCTATGGTCGTCGACATCGCTTCGGAGCTTCGAGTTCGAAGCATTCGCATGTCGGGCGTGCTCATTCATACCGGGAGTAGCAGTGAAGATCAGCATCATCGGAGCGGGCAACGTCGGTTCCGTTCTGGCCCGGCGCTTCGCCGGGAACGGACACGAAGTCACCACGGCCGACTCCGCCACCGGCCCGTCCCGGCTCGCCGCCGACATCGAGGCCGCCGACGTCACGGTGCTGGCCGTGCCCTTCGACGCGGTCGCGCGACTGGACCCGCGGGTGAAGCGCGCCCTGTCCGGCAAGATCGTCGTCGACGCCACCAACCCCCTGGCAGCCGATTTCATGTCGCTGACCGTGGGCCACACCACCTCGGGCGGCGAGCAGAACGCCGCGACACTGCCCGGCGCTCGCGTGGTCAAGGCATTCAACACAGCCATGGCCACCACCATGGAGACCGGCCGGATCGGCGGCTCCCCGCTTTTGCTGCCCGTCGCCGCAGACGACGACGAAGCCAGGAAGACCGTCCTCCAGCTCGCCGCCGAGCTGGGCTTCGATGCCGTCGATGCGGGCCCGCTGAGCAACGCCCGTTACACCGAACCCGCCGTCGAGCTGCTGATCCAGCTCGCTTTCGGTCAGGGCCTCGGTCCGGGCATCGGATACGTGCTGGCCCGCGCCTGACCCGGTACGCACCGAGACGGGCAGCGGACCTTCAACCACCCGCGCGCCGATGCCTGATACGGGCAGCTTCTTGAACACGCCTTACAGCCGACAGCTGTCCAGGACGGCCACTCCATGACCGGCTCAGGCGCGCGTCATGAGCGTGATGGTACCGATCGCCCCGCTGATTGATGCGCTTCAATCAGGTCGGCGGACGGCACTCGCCTACTCCCTGCGGGTCGTCACGTCGACTGGGCCGTCTCGGTCGACTCCACGATCGTGCGGGCCCACCAACACGCGGCCGGAGCCCGCAAGAAGGGCCCCGGCTGGCGAACCCGGTGACCACGCCCTCGGCCGCTCCCGCGGCGGACTGACCACACAGATCCACCTCGCCGCCGACGACCGCTGCCGGCCACTGGCCTTCCACCTCACCGCCGGACAGGCCGGTGACGCACCCGCCTTCACCGACCTGTCACGCGAGCCCGGCGGGCGAGTGCAACTTGCTGCCCCGTTCTTCGTCGGTGTCAGGTTCCGGTGCAGCTGAGGCGGGGCACCGTGGGACGTCGGTGCCCCGCCTCAGCGGTCAGGGGAGGGGGGTGTCACCCCGCGGCCAGCGGCGTGACAGCGACTTGGTCGATCACTGGTGCGTAGGGGGAGCGCTGGTCGTACTGGTTGTAGGTGTCGCCGTTGAAGTCCGGCAGTTCCTCGGCTGTGAAGGTGAGACGGTTCGTGCCCTCCTTGAGTGTGACCGGCACGGTCAGCTGCCAGAAGTTGTTGAAGTGGAAGGTGGTCGGGAACAGGATGCGGCGGGCCGCTTCTCCGTTGACGGACAGGTCTGCGTGGCGGGCGACGGGGTCGGGGTTGTAGTGGGTGGCGGGTGCTTGTTCGGCGTTGGAGTAGCGGATGGTGAGTGCGTGCCGACCGGTCTTGGTGGCCGTCACGTCGAGTGTGAGGGCGTTGCTCTTCCCGTCGCCGATGCTCGTGACGGCCTTGCCGCCGTTGGCGAAGGTGTAGTCGTCGGTGGTCTTGGCGGCGCCGGAGAGCGATCCGTTCTCGGCCTGGTAGGTGTTGGGCGTGAGTGCACCTCGTGACGGGGCGACGCGCAGCCGGTCGAGGATCAGCCCGTCGGAGGTGCCGGTCAAGGTGATCTTGTTGATGCCGCCGGAGAGGAACAGCTTGACTTCGTGCGTGCCCTTCTGAGCACCCCCGATCGTGGGCAGGTCGAGCTTCTCGCCGTTGAGGGCGAGAGTTGCCCCGCCGCCGCCCAGGTGATCGACGGAAATGGTGGATTCTCCGTCGGTGGCGGAGTGGATCCAGAAGGTCGTGGAGGCGCCGTTGGCCAGCGTCACCGTGCCGGGGCCGGACACGCCGGAGCGGGTGTAGGAGGGCTGGGTCCTAGTGAGCGCGGCGTACTCGGCTTCGTAGATCGCAGGCTGCGTGACGAGACTGTCGCGCAGACTGAGGTCGATCTTGTCGATGATCGCGTCGCCCTTGGTGACACCCAGGTCGGAGTCCTGCGCGGCGAGCGTGATCCGGTGCTTGCCGGCGGTGAGCCGGACCGTCGTGTCAGTGTGGCCCCACACCACCCACTTGTAGCCCAGCGGCAGCCGCAGCTCCTGCGGGTTCTTGCCGTCGACGCGCAGGAAGACGTTGGTCGGCCCCTGCTCTTTCACCAGGTCGTACAGGTTGTAGGAGTTGGCAAAGACGCTCAGGTCGTAGGTGCCGTCCTTGGGAACGTCGACGTCGAAGGCGAGGACCCCGTCGGAGCCGGTGCGCAGACCGCCCACGTTGTAGGTGCCGGAGGTGGCGAACTTGCCGACGTCCGAGGGCGTGCCCTCCGGTCCGTTCTTGGAATAGCCCGAGCCGGTGTACGCGGCGTTTTCCGCCTCGTACGACTTGCGCCAGCTCACCGAGGGCGAAGCCGGCACGCCACCGCCGCCGCCGGGGGAGAGGATGACCTGGTAGGCGGACATGTCGTTCATGCCCCGCATCGGCAGGGTCACGGTGCCGTCCGCGCCGACGTCGACCTTCTGGTCGGCCAGCCGCAGTGGCTGTGCCGAGCCGCCGACCTGGCCGGTCCAGGGAATCTCCTGCACCGTGACGTGCACGGTCTTCCCGAACAGTCCAGTGTCGACGTTGCGGAAGACGACGTCCGCGTCGCCGCTCTTGCCGCCGAAGAGGGCCCGGGACTGCTTCTTGTCCTTGTCGAGGGTGGCCACGCCTTGGAGGGTGTACTGCACGTTCGGATGCGGTGCGGTCACCTGCACTGTGTGTCCGGACATGTGGCCGTAGGCGTTGAACAGCCACCATTGGCCGTTGCCCTTGTTGGCCTCCACGGCGGAGTCGTTGAGGTTGCCGTCGATGTTCCAGTACGCCAGGTCGGCGTCGATCTTCGACTCCTCGATGGCGGAGACCCACTGGATGACCTGGCCGGGCACCGACAGGTGGTAGTTGTGTCCGTACTCGTTGACGTTGATCGGCAGCGGGCCGATCCCGATCTCCTTCTCCCATACCCGGTACTTGGCCACACTCGTGCGGACGGCGGCGGGCGAGGACAGCTCGTGCCAGGTCATCACGTCAGGGACGACGTTGTTGTCCTTGGCGTACTGGAGGAAGCCCTTGTTCTGGTCGAACAGGAGGGACGTATTGGGGCCTGCGATCCGGGCGCCCGGGTCGAGGCTCTTGATCAGGTGGTAGACCTCCTTCCAGGCCGCGAAGAAGTACTGGGGGTCGTCCAGCCAGGACACCTTGTTGTAGGACCATGTGCCCGTACCGAACATGTTCCCTTCGGGTTCATTGAAGGGGACGTAGACGACGTGGCCCTTGTAGTCGCCGATCGTCTTGACCTGGGCGACCTGCTTCTTGATCTTCTCCTTGAAGTCCGCGAGCCGGGCGGGACCGTTGTCGCCCGGCCACTGGTAGGGGAAGCCGCGATAGATGTCCGTCATGTAGATGTAGACATCCTTGCCGCCTGAGTCCACGAAGGGCGGCAGCATCTCCAGGGCGTCCGCGCCCGGGTGCTGCGGTCCGTCCTGCGCTTTCGTGGACACCGTGCGCAGCTTCATGCCTTCGATGAGGTTGCGGCTCGGCACGCCGTCCCCGTAGACGCCGTAAAGGGAGCCGGAGGCGCCGCCGTGGAAGGCGCCGGTGTTGGTGGCGAGGTCGATGACGAGTCGTTCCGGTTCCGCGGCACTGGCCGTTCCGGTCGAGGGGCCGGCGAGCAAGGCGGCCAGGACCGACACGGCCGCAGCACCGGCAGCCGTCGTTCTTGATCTTCGCACTGAGCTCTCCAGAGGTATGCGCTGACTGGGATGATTCCGAACCGGTTCGACGCACCGTCGCTGAAGGTGGCGCGGCCTCCGCGGGAAGGCGCGTGAAGTTCCTGTTGCGAGTGTTGCGGGGACTGCGGCAAGGACGCGGACTCCTGGGCAGCCAGGGCTCAGCCAGCTGCGGTCGAATCGGTTCGACGGAAGCTAGCACCGCCGAAACTGGTCAGCAATACTCGCGACACAACAAGTCGCCTCAGGAACGGCGGGAGTCGAGGCCGTTACGGGACGCTCTGGCAAAGGTGTTGACAGCCGCGCAGGCCCTTCCTACCGTCCTCGTAGCGAACCGGTTCGACAGCCGATCGCCGTTCCCATTCATCTCCGTTCTCATGTGACTCGGTGCGACTGCTCTCCATGGCAGCGAACCAGTTCGGCTAGGAGTGTCGCCGTGAACATCGGTGAGATCGCCAAGCGTGCCGGTGTTTCACGGAGCACCGTTTCCTACGCCCTCAGTGGCAAGCGCACCGTCTCGGAGGAGACCCGCCGGAAGATCCAGAGGGTCATCGATGAGATGGGGTACCGGCCCAACGCGAGCGCGCGAGCTCTCGCCAACGGCCGGACCAGCACGATCGGCCTGGTGTTCCCGCCGGCCGGCAACCACTACACCGGGATGCAGTTGGACTTCATCGGCAGCGTGGTGGAGGCTGCCACGGCGCACGACTACGACGTCCTGATGTCACCGAGCGGCGTGGACAGCGACCGCTCGTTCCAGCGGCTGCTGGGCGAGCGGCGGGTGGACGGAGCCATCCTGATGGAGATCAGGCTGGAGGACGACCGCGTTGATCACATGACCGCGCTGGACTTTCCGTGCGTCGCCATCGGCCGTACTGCGCGACCGGAGGACGGCTGGTGGGTCGGTCTGGATCACACCGGTCTGGTGAAGTCCTGCGTGCATCATCTCGCCGACCTGGGTCACCGCACGATCGCCTTCGTCAACCGGCCGGATCACATGCTGCGGGCGGGATACGAGTCCGCACACCGAGGGCTGGAGGGGTTCACCAAGGCGGCTGCCGAGCGCGGGCTGACCGTGCGGACGTACTGCTGCGGGGACGACGCGGCGTCGGGCGAGGCGTGCATTGAGCAGATCCTCCGGGACGACCCGACCACAACGGCCGTGGTGACGCTGAACGAGGCTGCCCTGGGCGGCATCTACCGGGGACTCGCGCAGGCGGGCCGTCATGTGCCGCACGATTTCTCCGTCACCGGAGTGGTGGCCAGCCGATGGGCGGAAACGGTGACTCCTCAGCTCACCGCAGCGGATGTGCCGGCGGAGGAGATGGGCCGACGCGCTGTCGAACTACTCGTGGAACGCCTCGATCACCCCGGCGCGGCCCCCCGGCACCACCTCCTCGCCCCACCCATCTCCCTGCGGTCCAGCACGGGACCCGCGACCCCGACTTCCTTTGCCGGTTTCGCCCCGTAGTCCTGCATGCCGACATCGGTCCTCGGCCCGCATCACCCCCCCCCGCAGCGCCACGAGCCTGTTGCCATTGGCGCGCCGACGTTCCCTCGCACGTCCGCACGATCTCTCACGCACATTTGCTCCAAGAACTAAGGAATCCGCAATGCGCAACATGTCGAGGAGCCGTCTCATCGCGACGGCCGCTCTGCTGACCGTCGTCTCCGTGACCGGTACCGCCTGTTCCTCGGACTCGGGCAGCACGAGTGCCGGGGATGACAGCGGTACCTACACCGTCTGGGACCCCTACCCGCAGTTCGACAAGTCGTCCGACTGGGCCAAGCTCCTCGACGACTGCGGCACTGAGGCCGGCGTGAAGATCAAGAGAACGGCCTACGACACGAGCGACCTGTCCAACAAGGCGCTGCTGGCGGCGCAGCAGGACAACTCCGCGGACGTACTCATAGTCGACAACCCGGTGGTGTCGACTCTGGCCGAAGCTGGTGTTCTCACCACGACCGACGAGAACAAGCTGGACACCTCCGCGGTGGACGCCAACCTGCTTGCGGCCGGCCAGTCGGAGGGGAAGACCTACGGCACGCCGATCGGCGCCAACACCCTGGCCCTCTACTACAACAAGGGCGTGCTCGAGCAGGCTGGGGTGGACATCTCATCGGTCAAGGACTGGAAGTCGCTGACCGCGGCCCTGGAGAAGGTCACGAAGGCCGGCAAGAAGGGCATCACGTTCTCCGCCATCGGCACGGAAGAAGGCAGCTTCCAGTTCCTGCCGTGGTTCTGGGGCTCGGGCGCCGAGTTGACCGACCTCGGCTCCGACCGGGCAGTGTCCGCGCTCTCCCTGTGGCGGGACTGGCTGGAGAAGGGCTTCGCCCCGAACTCGGTCATCAACAACACCCAGACGACCAGCTGGCAGGAGTTCGCTAGCGGCGACTACGCCTTCGCGGAGAACGGCACATGGCAGCTTGCCAACGCCGAGAAGGTGGGATTCGACTACGGTGTGCTGCCCATTCCCGGTGTCAACGGTGGTAGCGCCGCGGCCCCGACCGGGGGTGAGTTCGTCACCGTCCCGGTACAGGGTGACACCGGCCGCTACGCCACTTCGCGGAAACTGGTCTCCTGCCTGACCAGTACGAAGAACCTCTACTCCACCGCCACCACCCTGTCGTACGTGGCGCCGACCGGCGACGTACAGGGCCGGCAGGTGGCGCAGGACCCCGGGTTGAAGCCCTGGGTCGACGCGGTGAAGGCTGCCAAGGGACGCACCAGTGACGATCTGGGCACTCGTTACCCCACGATATCCGAGCAGCTGTGGAAGGCCGTTCAGTCCGCTCTCAGCGGTGCCCAGTCGCCCAAGGACGCACTGGCCAAGGCTCAGTCCGCCGTCAAGTAGCCGGGAAGCGCGGGCCGTAAGATGAATCAAACGACGCAGCTGCCGGACCGCCGGCCTGCGCGTGCCGGGAGCGGGGCGACCGTGATCACCCCGCCCCCCGTGCGCACGCGAGCACGGCGTGGCCCGTCCTCTCAGCAATGGGCCGCCTGGGGCTTTCTCACCCCGGTGACGCTCTATCTCGTCCTCTTCTACGCCTACCCGCTGTGGCGCAACATCGACCTGAGCCTGCGGAACTACACCGTCCGTTCCTTTGTCCATGGCGATGCGCCGTTCACCGGCCTGGAGAACTACCTCACCGTCCTCGACGATCCGGTCTTCGCCCAAGCTCTGCTGCACACCGCGGTGTTCACCGTCGCGTGCCTCGTCTTCCAGTACGCCTTCGGCCTGGTTCTGGCGGTCTTCTTCAAGCAGCACTTCCCTCTGTCGGCGACCCTGCGCGCCCTGTTCCTCGTGCCATGGCTGCTGCCGCTCATCGTGTCGGCCTCCACCTGGTCGTGGATGCTCAACAGCGACTCCGGCATCGTCAACGCGGCCCTGCACGCGGTCGGCATCGATCCGGTGAACTGGCTGACCTCTCCGTCGTGGTCGCTCATCTCGGTGATCATCGCCAACATCTGGATCGGCGTGCCGTTCAACCTGGTCGTCCTCTACAGCGGCCTGCAGTCCATCCCGACCGCCCTGTACGAGGCAGCGGCCCTGGACGGAGCGAACGCCTGGCAGCGGTTCTGGCGCATCACCTTCCCCCTGCTGCGTCCGGTGTCCGCGATCACGCTGCTTCTGGGCCTGGTCTACACGCTCAAGGTCTTCGACATCATCTGGATCATGACCAAGGGCGGGCCGGCCGATTCGTCCACCACCTTCGCCACATGGTCCTACCAGCTTGGCTTCGGCAACGCCCTGCCCGCCTTCGGACCGGGGGCGGCCGTCGGAAACCTCCTCGTCGTCGCCGCCCTGGTCTTCGGTCTGATCTACCTGAAGGTCCAGCGAAAGCAGAACGCCTCATGACCGTCGTGTCCACGTCCCGACCGCGCCCGAGCCGCTGGTGGAAGACGGCCACAGGCACCGCGCTCACGGCGGTGATGCTCTTCCCGGTCTACTGGATGCTCAACGTGTCCTTCACCCGCGACCAGGACATGCGCAAGAACCCGCCGGACCTCTTCCCCACGCGGGGCACGCTGAGCGGCTACCGCATGGTCCTCGACGAGCAGTTGCCCTACCTCGGCACCAGCCTCCTCGTCGGCCTGAGTACCGTCGCCCTGACGATAACCCTCGCCGCACCCGCCGGATACGCCCTGGCCAAACTCCACCCCCGAGGCGGCGGCGTCCTCAGCTTCGCACTGCTGGCCGCGCAGATGATCCCCGGCATCATCATGGCGATGGGTTTCTACGCCATCTATCTCCAACTCGGCCTGCTCCAGTCCGTGCCCGGCCTGATCGTTGCCGACTCCACCCTGGCCGTGCCCTTCGCGGTACTCATCTTCACGGCCTTCATGTCCGGCATACCGAAGGAACTGATCCAGGCCGCCACCATGGACGGAGCCGGAACCCTGCGCACCTTCTGGTCCGTCATCCTGCCGATCAGCCGCAACTCCGTCGTCACGGTGTCCCTGTTCGCGTTCCTGTGGTCCTGGTCGGACTTCATCTTCGCCAGCACCCTCGTCAACGGCGGCACTCACGAACCGATCACCCTCGGCATCTATCACTACATCGGCAACAACAACCAGGAATGGAACGCCATCATGGCCACCGCCGTCGTGGCCTCCCTGCCGGCCGCCGTCATCCTCGTGCTCGCCCAGCGCTACGTCGCCGCGGGCGTCACCGCCGGCGCCGTCAAGGACTGACCTCCCCGGCACAACTCTCCCTTCGCCACATGACGACATCGAGGAAACGAGTTCCCACCCCATGACCGCCCCCCGTTCCGGCACGTCCTTCTCCGTCCACGACATTCCGTTCAGCACCTACGGATCCTGGTTCGACATCTCACCCGTGGTGGCGGAGAACACCTATGCCGAGGACCTTCACCTCGTTTCGCACCAGACCGGCATGCACGCGGTCCTGCGCCTGATTCCGCTGAACCCGGCGACCGGCGAGCGCGTCGACACGCGAATCGAGGCGAAACCGGACCTGCTCAGCTGGATCAGCACGGCCGGACGGATCGACCTCGCTTACGAGACGCCGGACACCGTACGACTGCGGGGACACGGCCTGGGCCTCGGCATTGCCGCAGCCGAGCAGGCCCTGACCCCGTTCAGCGGCACCTACTTCTACCGGGAGCCGCAAACCGAAGCACATGTTTTCACCTCCTACGAGACCGGGCGGCGCTACCGGATCACGCTCCTTTCCGGGGTCCTGGCAGAAGCAACTGGCGCCCAGGCTCTGGGGGCCGCTGATCGCGGTGTGGCCATCGGCACCGACGGCGACGGACACTGGGAGATCGCGGTCGAGGAGTACGAGACCGCTCGCCGCCCTTACGCGCCCTCCACGTCATTCGACGGGATCGTCGAAGCGGCACAGACCGCCTTCACCGCCTTCACCGACGACGTAGCGCCGTGGCGCTCCACCGGGACTTCCGCCGCGGAACTCGCCGCCTACGTGGTGTGGTCTGCGACCGTGCGCCCGGCGGGCTTCCTGACCCGACCGGCGGTGCTGATGTCGAAGCACTGGATGGACAAGGTGTGGAGCTGGGACCACTGCTTCAATGCCCTTGCCCTGGCCCCAGGACACCCCGGACTGGCCTGGGACCAATTCTTCCTGCCCTTCGACCACCAGGACGAAAGCGGGGCCCTGCCGGACTCGATCACCCACTCCGAGATCCTGCACAACTTCGTGAAGCCCCCCATCCACGGCTGGGCCTTCGGACACCTGCGCCGACGGCTCCCCACCCCGCTCACCCGGTCGCAACTGACCGACGCCTACGCCCGGCTCTCACACTGGACCGACTTCTGGCTCACGGCACGCCGTGCACCCGGTGCTGTCCTGCCCCACTATCAGCACGGCAATGACAGCGGCTGGGACAACGCCACCACATTCGACCCCGAACGTGTCGTCGTCACCGCCGACCTGGCGGCCTTCCTCATCCTGCAGCTGCGCGAACTGGCAGAACTCGCCGCCGAACTGGGGCTTGAAGCCGACGCGCACCGATGGGCACGGACGGCCGGTACCATCCAAGCGGCCACCTTCGCAGAGCTGTGGACGGGGGAGAGGTTCGCCACCCGTGCCGCCGACGGCACCGACACCTGGACCAGTGCCAGCCTTCTCGACCTGATGCCGATCGTGCTGGGCGAGTACCTGCCCGACGACATCAGTGCCCTACTGGCCGGAAGGATTCAGTCCCATCTGACCCCCCACGGTCTGGCCACCGAACAGCCCGCTTCACCGCACTACCTCTCGGACGGCTACTGGCGTGGTCCCGTATGGGCCCCGTCCACCGTGCTGATCGAGGACGGCTTGCGCCGTGCCGGGCATCACCGCCTCGCGGACGACATCAGCGCCCGGTTCCGTGCTCTGTGCGAGGTGTCCGGTTTCGCGGAGAACTTCGACGCCCTCACGGGCACGGGCCTGCGTGACCGCGCGTACACTTGGACCGCGAGCAGCTACCTCCTGCTGGCCGAAGCACACGAACGGCGCCGCGCCGAGTCGGCACGGAGGGCGGGGGTGTGACCAGCCATCATGGCTGAACGTGTTCAGGCTGTAGCGGTTGTGCGCTCCGGGTCGGACGGCGCGGCTGTCCTACTCCATGTCTCGTGTGGGCGGCCGTCTTGGGGTAATGATGCGTCGTGGCGGGTGCCGGCCGTGAAAATGGGCATCGTGCACGCCCACGCGCACCACTGTGAACTCAAGCACGCTGCAGTCTGCGAGGTCTCATCGCTCACCGGGACGAACTCGTCAGACGGGGCGGTCGGCGGCGATGGAAAGGTTTTTGAGGCGTAGGTGGTGCCGTCGAAGTTCGGCAGTTCCTCTGAGCGGAGGGTGAGCTTGTTCTCTCCCTTCTTGAGCTGCACCGGGACGGTCAGCCCCCAGAAGTCGTTGTGGTGGAAGGTGTGCGGGAAGCCGACGTGCCGCGGCTCGCCGCCGTTGACGGTGAGGTCGGCATGGCGGGCCAGCGGGTCCGGGTTGTAGTGGGTGGCCGGGGACTGTTCGGGGTTGGAGTAGCGAAAACGCAGCGCGTACAGGCCTGCCTTGCCCGCGGCGACGGTGAACGTGGCCGTGTTGCCGTTGCCGGGTCACCGCCGATGCCGGTGATCGCGTTGCCGTCCGTGGCCAGCGACAACGGGCTGAGCTTGGCCGAACCGGCGAGGATGGAGTCCTGCGCCTCGTACGTACTCGTCGTGAGGGTTCCCTCGGTCGGGGCAACCGTCAGGCGGTCAACGAGGGTGGTCGAGCAACCCCCCGTCACCGTCACCTTGTTGACGCCGCCGGACAGGGATGCGCGACGCTGTTCCCGCCCCTGTGCAGGCGCAGGACGCTCTGGTCGTTGACGGAGACGAGGGCTCCCGTGCCGCCGAGGGTGCCGATCTTGAGAGTGGCTTCGCGATCGGCCGGGGAGTAGACTCAGAAGGTAGCGGTCCCCTTCTTCGGGAGTCGGACAGTGTCCGAGCAACAACGTGAGGTTGGCCGCTCCAGTCCGTGACTCCGCAGTGACAGCGCACCGCAGGATACGGGACCGGCTGCAGCGACGGCGTTAGGGCGGGAACGGGATCGCCGCCACAGCCGGTCTGCGTCATCAGGTGCCCCACCCCCGTGCGTGCAGTCGCCAAACCACCCTTACCGGCATTCCTGCGTCCGGCCCGCGTTGGCAGCAATTGTCCTGGGCATACAGTGCCCTGGTGGTGCGTGAGAGACGCATTCTGTCTGCGCTGGTACCTTCGATGTATGGGTTATCTCGAGGTGCGGCAGCTTCGATCTTCGTCGCGGTCGCGGAGGAACTGCACTTCGGGCGCGCCGCCGGCCGATTGGGCATGAAGGCAGGCTGAGCGCGGCGGCCGCCGGATGGCTGCTCTCTTTGCCGCAGCCACCTCGGTGACGTCGGCTATCCTGCCGCAGCAAAGTGCCCTCGCCGGCGGCCTCGGAAAACCGCCACCGCCCGCCCGCACCCGCAGTCTCCCCGTCTTGACGCCACCGTCATACCGGTCGCCGCCCGGCCCGACGGTGCTCTGTACCTGCCGAAGGACGCCCGCACAGGTGGACGGGGCGCTGGGCATCTCCCGACGGATGCGGAGGCCGACACGGTGCGGTCTCCCTGCTCTGCGCCCGTGCGGCGCCGGTCCCCGATGGTGGCAACCGTGCCGGCAAAGCCGGTGCTCCCGGCGCGGCCACTTCTCGGGGTGGGTCTTGGGTAGGGCCTGAGTACCGCATGGCGCGCCGGCACGCACCCTGCGGCGGCCCTCCTGGTCGGCGGCGCCCCTGTAGCCAGGCGCCGACCGTGTCACGGGACAGCGGTGGTTCGGTGACCTTGGACAGGTCGGGGAAGTCCTGCTGCGGTGAGGAGGTCGAGCAGGACGGGCAGGGCGAGGCCGGTGGACATCACACAGGCCGCGAGACCGCTGAGGATGCCGATTGCCGTGATCAAAACGTCCGTCACGGTGTGCCCTCGGCCGGGCCGCAGGCGGCCTTGTGCTGTCCTGGCTGAGTGGCGGACACATCGGCGCGTGCTGGGCGATCTCCCGTACCAGGAAGAATGTCACCGCGGTCCGAGGCACGGGCGCGGCGGTCCCGGCCGGTGCGCAACGAGATGGGCGATAGCGGCTCTCACAGGAAGGCCGGCGCCCGACCACGCCGAAGTCGGATGCCGGGCGATTGTCGCCGGAGTCAGCGTGGGGGAGTGGGCGGGACGGCGTCGGGAACGGCGCGGTCGGCCTTGGCTGCGTCGGCGAGGGCGGCGGCAGCGGCTTCCGCGGCCTGAGCCGTGTCGCTGGCGGCCTGCGCAGCCATGTCGTCCGAGGGTTTTTCGCGGGTGGCCGGCGACTGCGGCAGCACCTCACTGAAGGCACGCGACACACCCTGGAGCGCAGAGGTCATCTCGCTCGGGATCACCCAGAACGTGCTGCCCGGGCCCTGCGCGAGCTGGGGCAGCATCTGGAGGTACTGGTAGGCGAGCAGTTTGGGATCGGGGTCGTTGCGGTGCACGGCCTGGAAGACGTCGTCGATGGCCCGGGACTGGCCCTCGGCCTGGAGGATCGCAGCGGTGCGGTTGCCCTCCGCTCGCAGGACGGCGGCCTGCTTGTCGCCCTCGGCGGTGAGGATCTGCGACTGGCGCTGCCCCTCGGCGTTGAGGATCGCGGCTCGTTTGTCCCGCTCGGCCCGCATCTGCTTCTGCATCGCGTCCTTGATGGACTGCGGAGGGTCGATGGCCTTGATCTCCACCCGGTTGACCCTCAGCCCCCATTTGCCGGTCGCTTCGTCCAGCACGCCGCGGAGCTGGCTGTTGATGGTGTCCCGGGAGGTGAGGGTCTTTTCCAGGTCCATGGATCCCACGACGTTGCGAAGGGTAGTGACGGTGAGCTGCTCGACCGCCTGGAGGAAATTCGCGATCTCGTAGAACGCCGCTCGCGGATCGGTGACCTGAAAGTACAGGACGGTGTCGATCTCGACGACCAGGTTGTCCTCGGTGATGACCGGCTGCGGTTTGAAGGAGACGACTTGTTCCCGCAGGTCGATCAGCGGGTGCACGCGATCGATGTAAGGAATGACGAGATTGAGGCCTGGATTCAAGGTCCGGTGATACCGGCCCAAACGCTCGACATTACGGGCGCGCGCCTGGGGCACGATACGGACCGCCCGCACCACGGTGAAAACGGCGATCAGTGCGACGATCACGCCGGCGATGAGGAGAGCCGAAGTTTCCATGATCTCAGTCCCTGGGGTAGACGATCGCGGTGGCGCCCTTGATCTCTATGACATCGACGGTCTTTCCGGAAGGAATCACCAGCGTCTCGTCGTAGGCGCGTGCCGTCCACTCCTCGCCGTCTATGCGGACCCTGCCGTCCAGGCCCGTCACGTCGGAGACCACGTAGGCAGCCCTGCCGACCAGCGCATCCACACCGAATCGCTCCACTTGCGGCTGGAGCACGTGGCGCAGCGCAATGGGGCGCACGAAAAGCACGGTGACCGTGGCGACAAGAGCGAACACCAGGAACTGGAAAGACGGCGGCAGGCCGATCGCGGCGGCTCCCGCCGTGACCAGCGCCGCCGCGCTCAGCATTCCCAGGAAAGCGGTAAGAGCGAACACTTCCGCCAGCGCCAGCATGGCTGCGACGATCAACCAAATCAGCCATGGATCCATTGCATGCCTGCTCTCACCAGTGCGGGTGTGAAAGAGCCCCTCTGTAACCATTGCACATTGCTGGGGGACAGTCGCGGCACTTCACCTGAGGTTCCCCGAGATGCGGAAGGTGGTGACAGACAGTCGCACATCACTCGCAGAGAGGAGCCCGGCCGATGCCTGCCCCGAGGGAAATACCCGCTGGGGTTGCGTGAGCGTGTGGTGCGGATATGTCGACGGCGCTTGTATCGTGGTTCTGGATCAATTTCAGTGCCAGGGCCATGGAGGGTCACCGAAACCGCGATCGTGAACGGTCTCGCGCGGCGAGGGGACGCGTTCGCGGACCAGGTCGAAGTCGGCGCGGCCGAACATCTGCCTCTTCAGCATCTCGATCTTGTTGTTGTGGCCGTCAACGGCGCCGGAGCTGTAGCGGAGGCTGAGGTCGGCGACGACGGCGTCGATGTCCTGGCCGAGGCCGGTGACGAAGGCCTGCAGGGAGGGCAGGTCATCGACCTGGACGCTGGCGATCCACCGGCCAAGGTGTTTGCCCTGGCGGTTGTTCGTGAACTCGGCGAATGCGCGGACGTGGTGGGAGGTTCGGTCGAGCGCGGGGCAGCGGGTCGGGATCGTTTCGAGCTGCTGGGCCTGATCGTCGGTGAGGCGGTCGGGGTTGCGGGTGAGCCAGCTGGTCACTTCCCGCACCGACGGTGCTCTGCGAGGCGGGTCATGCGGGAAGCTTTCGCGGAGCTTGGCCACGTACTTCTTCACGACGCTCTCGCCGCCGGTGTAGCCGCGCTCGCGGACTTCCTTGAACAGGTGGCGGGCAACGGTGCAGCCCTGTGCTCACCGCTGGTGCAGGTGAGGCTTGTAGGGGTCGAGGATGCTCGTGCGGTCGGCCCACCGGCCGACCAGGAGCTCGTCCGCGTCCGCGGCGCCTGCGAAGCGGCGGACCGTGTTGCGGGCCAGCCCGAGCCGGCGGGCAATCGCACGCAGTCCGACGCCTTGGTCGAGGGGAGCATGGACGGCCGTGTGCTGTTCACGGACGCGGTCGGAAAGCCGGCAGGTTGTCCGCGGCCCGGTGGGAGGGGGTGGTTCGAGGTGGCCATCTTGCGCGGGTACCAGCCGCGTGGCCTGGCCTGGCTGGACCGGCTCACCCGTCTCGGCCTGGGTGCTTGTCTCGCGGACGACACAGGGCTCGGCAAGACCATCACCGCCATCGCCCTCCACCTGCGCCGACAGGAGGATCCGAGAACGGCCTGCGGCCCCACCCTGGTGGTATGTCCCGCCGCGCTGCTGGGCAATTGGGGGCGGGAGATCGACAGGTTCGCACCCGGTACGCCCTGGCGCCGCCATCACGGACCCGCACGCGACCTCGGTGACCTCCGGCCCGGGGAGATCGTCCTCACCACCTACGGCACACTCCGCCGTGACCTGTCCGACCTTTGCATGGCCCGCGAACGACTCCTGACCCGGCCGCTTCCTGGCCTGTCCGGCTCACCCCTGCTGCGCCGCACCGGCGGCCGCCACCGTCCGGCCCGTACCGCATTCGACGTCCCGACCCACCAGTTGGAGCCGTCCGGGCATCGGGCTGACCGAGGCGAGCCGTCATGAGAGCGCCTGGTCCGCGTCGTCGTACACAAGGAGGTGGTCGTCGCGAAGGCGCACCCCTGGTGTCGGATGGTGCGCTGTGAGGCGTCCGTCGTGCATCAGGTGGTGGACGGGGATTCCGCGGGCCAGGACGGCGAAGTCGGCGATCAGGCGCCGGTGGCATCGCCACCACACCGCTTCGCTACACATCACCGCGGTGCGCTCCCGACCCGCTTGGTGCATGAGGGCGTCCATGGCGGCGACGAACTCCGGGCTGCGGGTATGAGCGGCGTAGCCGCGGAAGGACGCGTTGCGCCATACCGTGTCGGGCGAGCCCGGCACCGGTTTGCGAAAGCCGCCCAGTCGCGGTTCCCACCGGTAGGCGATGCCCTCTTCGGGCATCCACTGGGCGAGCCGCTGCCGTGACAGGTCCGGGTCACGTCGGCTGCCGGGCGCGGTCCTGACATCCACGACGGCGGCAACGCCGGCTTCCCTGAGGAGTCCTGCCAGCGTTCCCCGGTCCGCCGTGCTGTGGCCGAAAGTGATCAGTTCGAGCGGGGGCGACGGGAACCCCCCGTCAACGGTGCGATCGTCGGTCATGCATTGAGTGCAGCAGCTCCCGGCCAGCGTCGCACTGTCCGATCCAGCCATCGCCGCCGGTCCGTGATGGAGGGACGGGTTCCGCCGGCCTGCTCATCACGTTGGTGCGCCTGCTAGACAGGTGCTGCAGCGTGCTGAATGCTCAGCGACTCCTCCAGCGAAGGCGGCGACCGGCGATGTCGGCAGGTACACGCCAGCGCGAGAGTGCCGGCCGGAAGCCAGGCGAAGTTCCACAGCCCTGCGCGGTATGGGCATCCCGTCGCGTGTCCGGCATCGCGGTGACAGGGGCCGTCTCCCCGCACAGCCATCGGGCGTCGGGATAGCGGGAGGAACCGTGCAGCCGGCAGCCGAATCGGGCGGAGAACTGGGTGGGGCCGAGGCCGTACGTGGTCATGATCGGCTGTAGCCCAGTCGTCCGCCTCTCCCGGCACGACAAATACGCATCCCCCTTGTCTTCTGCTGTGACGGCGGGATCCTGGTCGTGGAAGGCCGGTCGTCGCTGCCGGTGATCGCCGGGCACCTGCCCGTGCTCCGTCTGTCCGGGCTGTCCGGGCTGTCCGGCGTCCGGGGCCAGGTGGCGTGTCCTTGCGGCTGGTCGTCACCCGTCGCATGCTGCAGACGACGGCTGACAGGGTCATTGACCTGCGCGGCGAGTACGAGGCCCGTTATGCCGCCCTGCGCCGTGAGTTTTCAAACGCCATGTCGCCTGCGCATGTGTCGTCCTCGCCGGTACGAGTGCGGTGGGCTGCCTGGCTGGTGTGCTCGGCCGTTGACCCTCTCTGTAGGAGGCGGAGGCGAATACCGACGCAGGAAGCTGAACGGCTGTACCGCGCCGCGGCCGGCACCGCGGCTGCGCGCCGTTCTGCGGCCGATCGGAAGTCGGCCGGGTGTCCTGCGGCAGCGTGCCGCTGGGCATCGGCTTGCGCAGGCAGTCGCGATGGGCGGCGACGCAGGTCAGCAGCGGGCGTTCCTTGCACTCACTCATGCCGCAGCCTCTCGCTCACGCTCGGCAAGGACACCGCCTTCGTGGGGCGTCGTGTGACCCACCGAATCCTCTGACCAGACCATCACCAGTGTCTCGACACGGACCGCACTCCGTGTCGGGGCGCTGCGCCATGCCCGGCCTTGCGGCCTTACCCCGCAACCGGCCACCGTTCGCGGCGTCCGCCTGCGGCCGCGGCGCCGACGTCGCCCACTACCGCTCGGCAGGCCTGGAGGCCGAGGGCTTCGACCACACGACGACCTCGGCTGGCCCCGCCCCGAGCGGAGAGGGTTCGACCTGGTCACCTCGATGTTCGTCGTGCAGGGTGTCGCGTACAGGCTGGGCAGCGGCGCCGTGACGCTGCCCAGCCTGTGGTGGGAGACCCGCCGCTGATCTCGCTGTGGGCCCGCACTCGGCTGCGGGCCCACAGCTCAGCACTGTCGCCGCGGCCCAGGGCACGCGCGACGGCGCTCCAGCCGAAGCGGAAGCCGATCCGGACACCTGCTCATCGGCCTGCGCCAGGAGGGATGAGGCGGCGGCGTGCCCACCCCGTGTCCGGAAAACGCGGGGGCGGGCGGGCCTTCCCCTACGATGCCCCGGTAGTCGTCGCGACTGACCGAGCCATCACCGAACGGGGCCGACTGGGGGACACATGGACGCACAGGATGGGCACGCGCCGGGAACACACGCACCGGATGGCGCCCGTCCCGGCGGCCCCCTCCCGGACCGGAGCCTCCGCGCGACGGGCATCGGGGCGGTGGCGATCGCGCTGTGGGCGTCGCTCGCGCTCTTCACGACCCTCACCGGACGGATCCCGCCCTTCCAGCTCACCGCGATGGCTTTCGCGGTCGGCGGCGTCATCGGACTGCCCCGCGCCCTCCGGGGCGGCGCGGCGCTCGCGCGCGGACTTCCGGCGGGCGCCTGGGCCCTCGGCGTCGGTGGCCTCTTCGGCTACCACTTCTTCTACTTCCTGGCCCTGCGCAATGCGCCTCCCGTCGACGCCGGGCTCATCGCCTACCTGTGGCCGCTGCTGATCGTCGTGTTCTCCGCGCTCCTCCCCGGCGAGCGGCTGCGCTGGTGGCACACGGCCGGCGCGGTCCTCGGGCTCGGCGGCACCTTCCTCTTGGTCACCGGCGGGCAGGGCGTGCACTTCCGGGGCGAGTACGCGCTGGGGTACGCGGCGGCCGGGGTCTGCGCCCTGGTGTGGTCCGCGTACTCGGTGGCCAACCGCCGCTACCCGCAGGTCCCCACGGACGTCGTCGCGTTCTTCTGCCTGGCCACGGCCTTGCTCGCGGCCATGTGCCACCTGCTGTTCGAGACCACGGTCCGCCCCGACGGCTGGCAGTGGGCCGCCGTGCTCGTCCTGGGCCTCGGCCCGGTCGGCGGCGCCTTCTACGTCTGGGACCACGGCACCAAGCGCGGTGACATCCGCCTCCTGGGCACCCTTTCCTACTTCGCCCCCCTGCTCTCCACCGCCCTGCTGGTCGCGACCGGACGCGCCGCCGCCACCTGGGCCGTCGGCGCCGCCTGCGTCCTCATCACCGGCGGAGCGATGCTGGCCTCCTCGGACGCGCTGCGCCGCTCGGCGCGCCGCGGAAGCTGAGCCGTACGCCCGGCCCGTGCCACCGTACGAGCCCTATCGGCGCGCGAGCCGCGCACCCGGCCACGCGGGGCGAAGGCCGGGACCCGGCGTCAGGCGTCCACCGGCCAGGTGCCCCGGCGGACCATCTCGGTGACCCGCTCGGCACCGTTGGCCCGCACCAGCAGTTCGAGCCGCATCCGCTCGATGTCCTCGGCCGTCCACTCGTCCGTGGCCATGGTCGCCTTCTCGTGCGACCAGCCGTTGTCGTAGTGGCGCACGACGTAGTCCTTCTGGAAGTCCCACATCTTGGTGCCCGGCAGCGGGGTCACGATGAACGGGTTGGCGTACGCCATGCCGTGGCCCATGAGCGTGACCGCGTAGTCGATGGTCTTCTCAATCTGCTCCAGGGACTCGATGTATGGGGCCCGGCCGGGCGCCTCCGGCGGGTTGACGAAGCCGAGCATGAAACCCCCGGTCACCTGGATCCCGTACTCGGTGAACATCTCCACGATCTCGCCCGTGGCCTGCTGGATCGCGTTGAGGCGGGACTTGCCGGACTGTTTCAGGCTGTCCTCGTTGGCGCTCTCCACGGCAAGGTAGACGCTGTAGCAGCCGCCGTCCGCCATCGCCTTGATCAGGTCGCGGCAGGTCAGCCCGGACCGCATCGCCGCGAGGACGTTGCGGAAGTTGGGGTCGCGCCGCTCGCTCTCGTCCATCGTGTCCGCGAACGCGGCCCCCAGGTGCAGCAGCACGAGGTTGAACAGGCTCAGGCCGCCCTCCTCCACCCACGGCAGGTCGTGCTTGCGCAGCAGCTTGAAGACCCGCATCGCGTACAAAGGATCGTGCAGCAGGTGGTCGTCCTCGATGAGGACCTCGGTCACGCCCTGCTTGGTGATCTCGGCGAGGTGGAGGTCGAACCAGTCGGTCCCGAGCGCCCGCCACGGCCCGTTCACCATCGGTATGTAGCAGAAGTCGCAGCCGACGTTGCAGCCGATCGTCGAGAAGATCTGCGCCCAGGAGCCGTGTGCGCGTACCCGCTTGCCCGAGGAGTGGTACGGCTGCTCGTACTGGCTCATGTCCAGGAGCCCGAAGTCCGGCAGGGGCATCATGCCGAGCCGTTGGTCGAGCCCCTGCCGCTTGGGCAGGATCCGCATGTACGGGGACCCGGCGGTCGTGCGGACCACGGCCCCGTCCGGGCGCCGGTAGGCGATGCCGGGCACGGCGTCGATGTCGCCGCCCTCTTCGGTCAGCGCCCGCAGGAGCGCAGTGAAGGTCTGGTCGGCCTCGTTGATGACCACGTGGTCGAAGGGGGAGTCCGGCACGGCGTTGCGCCAGTCGCCGCTGGGGTGGGAGCCGCCGGTGACGGTCACGATCGAGGGGTCGATCTCCTTGACCAGGTCGGCGAGGGCGCGGGCGTTGCCCCACTGGACGGTGTAGATGCACTGCACGCCGACGACGTCCGGCTCGAACTCCTCGATGACCGCCCGGAGCTGGGCGTCGTCGAGGCCGTAGCGGACCAGGGCGCTGCCCTGCCCGAGATCGATGAGCCGGCGCTCCTGCTCCCAGCCGGCGAACGGCGAGTCCACGATGTGCACGTCGAATCCGGCGAGGCGGGCGTTGGTCGCGATGCGCAGCAGCCCGATCGGCGTGCCGGCCCGCTTCATGACCTCGAAGGTGTCGAGACCGAGCGCCTGGAAGCTGCTGCCCTCCGGAGAGGGCTCCACGACCCGGGTGTACGAGGGCACGAGGAGCAGCACCCGGGGGGCCTCCCCGCGCGCCCGGCGCCGCGCGCCCGACGGTGAGGTGCGCAAGGAGGGCCGGTCGAGGTGGCGCAGCGGGGCTCGCTGCGGGGCACTGGAGAAGGTGATGGTGGGATTCTCGATGAGCATGGGCGCATGGGACCCGGTACGCGTCATGAGCACTCCAAATGCCGGGACTGCAGGGAGAGTTCACTCAGATCGTGGCCTCTGCACCTCTCGACGGCCGCTGCTTCGGCGGAAATGGCGGGAATGCGTATGCTCCGGCTCGCCCACAGGACGTCCGCACGTCACCTGTTGGGAGCCTGTGCCGTGATGGTCAGGGGCTGGCCGCCGGACGGCGGTGCCCGTATTCGTTCAGAAGACGACGTATGTGGGGGCCAGAGATGGCGACGACGACCCACCGGTACGGCCACGTCCGGTGCGAGGGCACGCCGGAGGGAGCGGCACATCCGGACCGGGCCGTCGAGGCCCTGCTCTTCTTCAGACCGAGGTGAACCCGGCCGTCGCTGACCTCGTCGCGCCCGTCGCACAGGCCCTCGCCGCCTACCTGGGGACACTGGGCACCGAACCGGCCGGCGCCGCCGCGGCCCGGCGCCGCTTCACCGCCTTCGCCGCCAGCCTGGACCGCACGCCCCTGCCGCCCCGCGAGCGCCTGCAGACGGCCGCCGCCGGGGCCCTCCTCGCGGGCGACCTTCGGGAAGCGAGCGCACTTCTGGAGGAGCTCACCCTCATCCACCCGCGCGGCGCGCTTGCCCTCTCCGTGGGGCACCAGCTTGCGCGGAGTCGTCCGAGTGCGCGGTGCCGGCCTGGTCACGGCGGCTGCTGGAGAGGGCTTTGTGCCGGTGGTGAAAATGGCTTTTGAGTGCCTCGTGAGCCGTCGGTGAAGCCGTGGTGGAGACTCGCCTGCTGAGATTACCGGGTCGGTTGCTGCGGGTGTGGGCGGGCCTGTGCGGGCGACTTGGCGGGGGAGGGTTGGGAAACAGCCCTCGGGGTTCTTCGCCGTCGAGTGGTCGGCGGAGAACCCCTTAGAGCTCGTAACACGATCACGATCCGGGCTTCTTGAGGCGTGTCCACGCGCACACGGGCCGTTGGCAGTGCGCGCCCCGTAGACGCGATGTCCTTCGGGGCGCGCGGGAGGGGTTCGGGTTCAGGCGTTGTAGCCGCCGTGGGCATCCAGCACCGCGCCCGTGACGTACGATGCGGCGGGGCTCGCCAGGAAGGCGATCGCCGCGGCAATTTCGTCGGGGTGCCCCATGCGTTGCAAGGACAGCGAGCTGAGCAGGGCCTTGAGGGTGTCGGGGTCCGGCGGTTGCATGCGGCTGTCCATCAGCCCGGCTTCCACGACGTTGGCCGTGATGTCGCGAGGCCCGAGGTCCCGTGCGACCCCCATGGTGTACCTCTCGATGCCTGACTTGGTCGCCGCGTAGTCGGCGACGCCCGGGACGCCGACCCGGGAGCCCAGTCCGGAACTCACCGTGATGATGCGGCCGCCCGTGCGCAGCACTCGGGAGGCGGCCCGGATGACGGCGATCACGCCGAGGTAGTTGGTGGCGTGCATCCGGTCCAGTGCGGCGGTGTCGGCGTCCGGGTCGTCCACTGTGCCGGCGACGGAGATCGCCGCGTTGTTCACGAGGATGTCCAGGCCGCCGAAGTGAGCGACCACGTCGTCGATCAGCGCCGGCGCCCGGCTCGTGTCCGCCTGGTCGGACTTGAAGGCGACGGCCTTGGCTCCCTTGCCGTGCACCTCGTCGACGACGGCCTGCGCCTGCTCTTGGGAGCTGACGTAGGTGAAGGCGACGTCGGCGCCTTGCTCGGCCAGCAGCCGTACGGTCGCGGCTCCCAGTCCGCGCGATCCCCCTGTGACCAGGGCGACTTTGCCCGTGAGTGGCTTGCTCATTCTTCTCACCTCGTTGATTGATCTCTTCCGGCAGTCGCAACATTAATTGTTACGACAGGCTGTCGCAACATTTATCGTTACGACTGCCGTAACATGAAGCGCTGTGGCTGAGAGGAGGAGCCCCATGAGCGCCAACAGCAGGCTGACCATCGCCGCCCACGCGCTGGCCTGGATCGGCCTCTACCAGCGCCAAGGCCATGAGGTCGCCACCTCCGAGCAGATCGCGACCAGCGCGAACACCAATCCCGTGGTGATCAGACGGCTGCTCGGCGAGCTGCGCAGGGCCGGGCTAGTGGAGTCCCGGCGGGGCGTGGGCGCGGGCTGGTCGCTGGCACGCGAACTGGAGTCGATGACCCTGCTCGACGTGTACGAGGCAGTGGAATACGGCCCGCTGTTCGCAATGCACCGCACCACCCCGGACCAGGGATGCGTGGTGGGTCATGGCATCCAGCCGGCCATGCAGAGCATCTACGAGGGTATCGAGGAGACCGTGAGACACGAGCTGGCCCGCGTCACGCTCGCGGACGTACTCCGGGACGTACTCGCGGCACCTCGCTAGCCTCTCCGTTACGCCCTGACATCACCAAGATCCCCATCTAAGCCCTTTCCAGCGAACAGCCTGGCAACCGTCACGCCGAAGACCGTTGCAGTATCAGACTGTGTCCTGCGAGCTCATGACTTGGTCTCGTCGCAGTGCTCTGGTCCGGCGTGACCGATGTGACGATGTCGCCGTTCGGGAGGATGTGAGGACCCGGCCATGGATCGTGGACGACTACTTGTGGGCGCTGATCGAGCCGCTGCTGCCGCCCTGGGAGAAGTCGCCGGGCCCACGGCCGGTGGCGGACCGGCTGTGCCTGCAGGGCATCCTGTACGTTCTGCACAACGACATAGCCAGGCAACACCTGCCGCTGGAACTGGGATTCGGTTCCGGGCAGACCTGTTGGCGGCGCCTGGAGCGGTGGCAGCAGGCCGAGGTCTTCGACCAACTGCACCGCATCCTGCTCGCCGAACTGAACGCGGCCGGCGAACTCGACTGGTCCCGCGCGTGCGTGGACAGCTCCCACTTCCGCGCGAAATGAGACGGCGCCGACACTGGTCCGTCGCCGGTCGACCGACGGAAGACGGGTAGCAAGCACCACCTGATCTGCGACGGACGCGGCACCCCGCTCAAGGTCATCCCACCGCGGCCAACGTCAACGACGTCACCCAGACCCTCGCCCTGGTCGACGGCTTCCCGCCCGTGGCCGGACGACGCGGACGCCCGCGCCGCCGCCCTGACTCGCTCCCCGGTGACAAGGGCTACGACTCCGACCCCAACCGCCGAGAGCTGCGCATGCGGCGGATCTTGCCGGTCATCTCCCGCGAGGGCGCCCTGAACATCAAGGGTTTGGGCGAGCTCCGCTACGTCGTCGAGCACACTTTCGCCCTGCTCCACCAGTTCAAACGCCTTGCCGGCGTTGGGAACACCGAACCGAACTCCACGATGCCTTCGTTACCGTGAACGCCAAGCTCAGGAGTACGGCCCTTGTCCCGGCGGCAGGGTCGGACCGTGCGAGGACTTCAATCAGCCAGCGATGCTGGTGCGTGCCGTCGCGTTGTCGCGGTGCATGATGTGGCCGGTGGCGGTGAACGCCTCATTGCCGACCAGCGGGCCCGTCCGGGTCTCCGTGACGGTGAATCCCTCGCCAGCGTAGAGCGCCTCGGCGGCTGGGTTGCCGTCGAGCACGGTGACTTCAACCCTCGGTCCGGCAGCGGCAACGGCGTGGCGCAGCAGTGCCCTACCGATCCCCTGCCGGTAACACTGCGGGTCGACGTACAGCCAGGTGACCTCGTCGTCGTCGAGCGCGACGAAACCGGCTACTCTCCCCTCGGTCTCCGCCACCCACAACTGGCCGTCGAACAGCCCTTCCTGCTCAGCAGTCTGCGCGAGCGTCAGGAATGCTTGGACGCCGACGGAGTTGCGCAACTCGTCAAGGCGCGCGGTATCGTGAATTCGCGCGATCGCGTCCCAGTCATCGTCGGTATATGGCCGAATGTCAATCTTCACGGGCGGCATGCGCGCAATTCTCACGGTCCACCCACAGCCGGTGCAACGCGTTTATGCCGCCACCGTGGCGGGAGCGGGACGGGCGGAGGTCCACCGCGTCTGCATCACCGTTCCAGCAGCCCGAGTAGACCACGATGGACACCGCCCAGGCCGTCGACGCTGGTGGCCTTCTCCACGACGTACGGCGTCAGGCTGACCGCTTCGAGCCCAAGGACGGGCCTTGTCGTGGATCAGGGCGCTGGCGTTGATGGGCTCAGGCTGTCCGTCGAGGCCCTCCGCCTCGACGTCCAGGAGTTTGGCCCGCAGCGTAGGGGGGCGCACATCGGCGAACGGGAGCCACTGCGCGTCGGCGACGTCTTCATCCTGCAGTGCCGGCGTCGGCGGCTGTGCGGCCTTGAGGTAGAAGACGAAGCGGAAATCGAACTGCTGGTGGCGGGCTCGCCATTGGCCGGGTTGGCGTTGATGTCGTGGAGGTCCACGTCGATCGGCGCGTCGAGGAACTGCGGGATCAGGCAGAGGTCGCCGGGGCGGATCCCGGCCTCTTCGCACACTTCTCGCACGGCCGCGGCGAGGAGCGTACGGTCGCCCGCCTCCACATGACCGCTGGGGGTGAGGTGCAGCCCGGTCGCCCGGTGGCGGCACGCGACGATCGCGGTCGATGATTACCGCACTGCAGGTGACGTGCGCGGGCAGCATGTCGCGGCTGAACGGCTTGCCGGCACCGTCGAGGGCGGCCAGCAGCCCGCCAGTGCCTCGCGTTGGAACCACAAGCAGGCTCTCCTCGCCCTGGCACGCGAACGGCCGCCCGCCGACCCGCCCCGGCTACCCGGGCCGCGGCGAGTGCACGGCGGCACCGGGCTAGGGTCCGTCTTCAAACGGATCTTGCCCAGAGCAGGATCGATGCGAGGGTGACCGCCGCTTCGTAGGAAGTGGCGGTCTTTTCGTATCTCGCGGCGACCCCGCGGAAGCCTTTGAGCCGGTTGAAACAGCGCTCGATTGTGTTGCGTCGTCGGTAGGTCTCCCGGTCGAACCCTGGCGGTCGGCCGCCGTGGCTCCCGCGCCTCAGCCGGTGCCGTCGCTGGTCGGTCTTCTCGGGGATGGTGTGCGCAATGCCGCGTTTTCGCAGGTAGGCACGGAAGCCGCGGGAGCTGTGAGCCTTGTCCGCGATGACCTGGTCGGGCCTGCAGCGCGGCCGGCCCGGGCCGGTGCGGGAAACGGATCCGTTTCAGAAGAGGCCGTGCGCAGACACTGTCGTGGCGCTGGCCGGGCGTCACCAGGATTGCGAGCGGGCGGCCCTTGCCGTCACAGGGGAGGTGGATTTTGGTGGTCAGTCCGCCCCGGGATCGGCCGAGGGCGTGATCGACCGGTTCGTCCGGCCGGTGCCGCCCCCTTTTCGGCCGGCGGCGTGCTGGTGAGCTCGCACGATGGTGGAGTCGATCTGGACGACCCAGTCGATGTCGCCGGCCGCATCAGTCTGGGCCTGATTCTGCTGGAGGTCCTGGGTGAGGACACCGCTCAACGCGTAGCGACGGCAGCGGGTGTAGACCGTTTGCCATGGCCCGTAGCGGTCGGGCAGGTCACGCCACGGCATGCCGGTGCGGATCTTGTAGATCATCCCGTTGACGACCCGCCGGTCATCCGCCCTCGGTCGGCCAGTCACGGCCCGCGGTATGAGCGGAGCGAGTAAATCCCACTCCTGATCGCTGAGTTCATGTCGGTGCATCCGACCATGATCTGCCAGGAGGTGATCTTTGATGACGTGGCAGGACCTGCACAGGACCTGCACAATTACGGCATGACCAATACCGCCGAAGCAGCCTGGCACAAGATCCTGACCACTGCGGGCGAGCCTCGCCGACAGGAAGATTTCCCGCTTGCCGCTCCGTTTGCCGAGCTGGTGCTGGTGGCGCATGCCGAGCCGCTGCTTCGTCAGCTCTACCCCTGGACCGGTATGTGGGAGCTGCACTTCAGCAGGTGCACGGAGAACCGCCACACCTGGGACATCCCCTACATCGGCACACTGGGAGACGGCCGGTACTACGTCGAAGGGCCGAGCCGGACCAGCCCGCGGATCGCCGAGACGGACAGTGCGCAAGCTGCAGTAGCGATGGTCATTGATCGCCTGCCACCGCACTGCGGCCCGGCCTTCATCGGCAATGCAGAGGAACTGGCCGCCGACGAGAGGGCGCGGGACAGCAGGTACAACGTCTGAAGACGGGCCCCAGCTTGGCCTTTAACGTCTAGCGTCGAATGGCGCCTCGAACTTGATCACTCGGTTCGGTATCCGGCGGACGCAGAAGCGGCCTTCGTCTGAACATGTGCTCCGACCAAGGAACACACACGTCCAGCACGAAGGCCGTGAGGATGAGTCTGCTGCAACGCGACGTCGGGCAAGAGGCTTTGACGCAGCTGTCACGCTTCCGGGGCGAGTTCTACTCCTGTCTCACCGCTCGTTCGGATGCGTTGTTCGAGCTGGCCGACGCTGTTCTGTGCGGCGACGGGCCGGTCAGGTCGC
>NZ_JBEXOP010000036.1:0-80468 GCF_040611575.1 Streptomyces sp. NPDC006610 | reverse complement strand
GCCGCCCTCGGGGGGCGGCGGGGGGGCGGGGCGAGGCGGGGTGGAACGTCCGTCAGGCCAGGCCCGCGACCAGGTCCGCGACGTCCTTGCGGCGGCCGGTGAAGAACGGCACCTCCTCGCGCACGTGCAGCCGCGCCTCCGAGCCGCGCAGGTGACGCATCAGGTCGACGATGCGGTACAGCTCGTCGGCCTCGAAGGCGAGCAGCCACTCGTAGTCGCCGAGGGAGAAGGAGGCGACGGTGTTGGCGCGCACGTCGGGGTAGCCGCGGGCCATCTTGCCGTGGTCGGCGAGCATCCGGCGGCGGTCCTCCTCCGGCAGGAGGTACCAGTCGTAGGAGCGCACGAAGGGGTAGACGCTGACGTAGGCGCGCGGCGTCTCGTCGGCGAGGAACGCCGGGATGTGCGAGCGGTTGAACTCGGCGGGGCGGTGCAGCGCCATGTTGGACCACACCGGCTCCAGTGCGCGGCCCAGCCGGGTGCGGCGGAAGAGGTTGTACGCCTCCTGGAGCTGGTCGGAGGTCTCCGCGTGCCACCAGATCATCAGGTCGGCGTCGGCGCGCAGCCCGGAGACGTCGTAGGTGCCGCGGACGGTGACGTCCTTGGCGGCGAGCTGGTCGAACAGCTCCTGGACCTCTTCGGCGTACCCCGCGCGGTCCTCGGGGAGCACGTCCTTCAGCCGGAACACGGACCACAGGGTGTAGCGGATGACCTCGTTGAGGTCCTTCGCCAGCTTGCCCTTGTTCGGGATCCGGTCGGGGGCGGTGGTGGGGGCGTCGTCACTCATGGCCTCATTCTCCCGCTCCGCCGTGCAGGCTCTGCACCGGGTGGGCGGTGAGTTCGCGCACGGCGCGCAGGTCGCCGCCCAGTTGGTCGGCCGCGGCGTGGGCGCTCGCGATGCAGGCGGGGATGCCGACGCCGTCGTAGGCCGCGCCGCACACCGCCAGTCCGGGCAGCCTTCCGAGGTGCTCGCGGATGCGGGCCACGCGCGCGTGGTGGCCGACCGGGTACTGGGGCAGGCCGGCGTCCCAGCGGGTGACGCGGGTCTCGACGGGTGCGGCGTCCAGGCCGACGGCCGCCGCCAGGTCGCGCCGGGAGACGTCGACGAGTCCGGCGTCGTCGCGGCCGAGGATCTCCGTCTCGCCGTACCGGCCGACGGAGGTGCGCAGCACGGTCAGGTCCGGGTCCTGGTCGGCGATCCAGCCCCATTTGCGGGAGGCGAACGTCGACGCCTTGATCGTCCGTCCGTCCACCGGCGGCACCAGGAAGCCGCTGCCCTCGGGGAGGCGGGCGTCGATGCTGCGGTAGGCGAGGGTGATCAGCGCCATCGACGCGTATTCCACGGCGGCCAGCTCGGCCGCCGCCGCGGGGGCCTCGGCGCGCAGCAGGCCGGCGGCGGCGGGCGCGGGCACGGCGACGACCACGGCGTCGGCGCCCAGCACCCGGCCGGCCGCGGTGACCCGCCAGCCGCCGGACGGTTGTCGGCGCAGCTCCGTGACCGGCGCCCGCGTGACGATCTCGCCGCCTGCGGCGCGCACCGCGTCCGCGACCGCGAGGGGCAGGGCGCCGACGCCGCCCCTGATGCCCAGGAACACCGGGCCCGCTCCCGCCCCCGCCGGGGCCTCGGCCGCCCTGCGCTGGATCTCCCGGACGGCCTCGGTGAGCGAGGCGTGCGCGCGGGCGGCCTCGAAGAGCTGGGGGACGGCCGAGCGCATCGAGAGCCGGTAGGCGTCGCCCGCGTAGACCCCGCCGAGCAGCGGCTCCACGAGCCGGTCGACGACCTCCCGGCCGAGCCGGCGCGCGACGTACTCCCCCACCGCCACGTCGTCGCCGATCTCGGTGCGGGGGAGGTCGGCGTCGCGCTCGATGCGGCGCACGCCCTCGTCGGACAGCACGCCGGAGAGCGCGGCTGCGGTGCCGGGCACGCCCATGACGTGGCCCTTCGGCAGGGGCCGCAGGGCGCCGCGGGTCCAGATCGACGCGGTGGCGGTGGCCGGCGGCTCGAGCCGGTCGGCGAGGCCCGTCTCGCGCGCGAGGCCGACCCCCTCCGGACGCCGGGCCAGCAGCGACTCGGCGCCCAGGTCGACCCGCACCCCCGCGATCTCGCCCGGCAGCAGCTTGCCGCCGACCCGCCCGGACGCCTCCAGCACGGTCACCCGCGCTCCGCGCCCGAGCAGCCGGTGGGCGGCGGCCAGCCCGGCGATTCCCGCTCCGATCACGACGACGTGCCCGGCGCGCCCGGCGTCGTCCGTACGTGCTGCGTTCATGCGTCCACCTTCTCAGACACCACTGACAGCGCCGCCGGGGCCGTGTGGCCCCACCGAGTCCCGACCGTGACCGCATCGGGACCCGGGACCGCCAACGCCCGGACCGGCTCCCGCGTCGAAGGAGCGTCACTGGTCATCACCGAGGGGGGACCCACATGTCCGCACCATGTCCCGCACCACGCGCCACACGCCTGCCCGCGCGGCGGCCGCTCGCGGCCCTGGCCGGCATTCTGCTGGCCGCCGCCCTCGCGCTCACCGGCTGCTCCGGCGCCGACGACATCGGAGGGGGTGGCACGGCGGCCGACGGCAAGGCCGAAAAGGGCGCCCTCCAGGAGGGCGCGGCCGGGTCGGGCGCCGCCGACCGCGCCTCCGCGGCGCCCCGGCCGCCGGCGCAGGTGCAGGTGCAGGTGCAAGGCCACATCATCCGCACCGCGTCCCTGTCCGTCCTGGTCGAGGACGTGCCCAAGGCCCTCGACGAGGCCCGCGCCACCGTCGAGGGCGCCGGCGGCCATGTGGGCAGCGAGTCCACCAGCCGGGACGAGAACGGCAACGAGTACACCCGCGTGGTCCTGCGCGTCCCCACCGAGCGCTACGACGACGTCCTCGCCGACCTGGAGGGAGCGGGCAGGCTCCTGGAGCGGACCGCCAAGGCGCAGGACGTCACCGACCAGGTGGTCGACGTGGAGAGCCGGATCAGGACGCAGCGCGCCAGCGTCGCCCGGATCCGCGAGCTGATGGACCAGGCCGTCAAGCTCAGCGACGTGGTGGAGCTGGAGGGCCAGTTGAGCAGCCGTCAGGCGGATCTGGAGGCCCTGCTCGCCCGGCAGGCGTCCCTGAAGGACCGCACGAGCCTGGCCACCATCAGGCTCTCCCTGTCCGAGACCCCGGTGGAGAAGGCCGCCGAGGACGGCGACCCGGGGCTCGGGGACGCGCTGGCGGGCGGCTGGGACGCGTTCGTGGGGATGCTGCGCTGGATCCTGGTGGCCGTCGCCGCGGTACTGCCGTTCGCCGCGCTGGCCGCGCTGCTGCTGTTCGTCTGGCTGCGGGTGCTGCGGTCCCGCGGGACCGGCCGCCCGGCCGCCGGCGAGGCGATGACCGCCCTGGGCCCGCTGCCGGCCGCGCGGCCGGCGCCGACGCCCGCCCCCGCGGAGGGCACGGGCGAGGAGGACTGAGAACGTCCGCGCCCGCGGAGGGGACGGGCGAGCGGGACCCAAAACGCCCGCCCCCGTAGCGTGTTGGTATGAGCGAGCGCGCAAGCGGTACCGGGAGCAGGCAGCGGCTGGTCGTGATCGGCGGTGACGCGGCGGGCATGTCCGCCGCGTCACAGGCCCGCCGGCTGAAAGGGCCGGACGAGCTGGAGATCGTGGCCTTCGAGCGGGGCCGCTTCGCCTCCTACTCGGCGTGCGGCATCCCGTACTGGGTGGGCGGCGACGTGCCCGACCGGGACCGGCTGATCGCGCGCACGCCGGACGAGCACCGCGCGCGGGACATCGACCTGCGGCTGCGGACCGAGGTCACGGAGATCGACGTCGACCGCGGGCGGGTACGCGCGCGTGACGTCGATTCCGGGGCCGAGTCCTGGACGTCGTACGACAAGCTGGTGATCGCCACCGGGGCACGGCCGGTCCGGCCCGACCTGCCGGGCGTCGACGCCGCCGGGGTGCACGGGGTGCAGACCCTGGACGACGGCCAGGACCTCCTGGACACCCTGGCCCGCACCCCCGGCCGGCGCGCAGTGGTCGTCGGCGCCGGGTACATCGGCGTGGAGATGGCCGAGGCGCTCATCAAGCGCGGCCATCGGGTGACCGTCGTCAACCGCGGCAGCGAGCCGATGGCCACCCTGGACCCGGACATGGGCCGCCTGGTGCACCGGGCCATGGAGGGCCTCGGCATCACCATGGTCAACGACGCCGAGGTGACCGCGCTGGACACGGACGGCGACGGGCACGTCCGCGCGGTCGTCACGGACGACGCCGCGTACCCGGCGGACGTCGTCGTGCTCGGCATCGGCGTACGCCCCGAGACGGAGCTGGCGCGGGCCGCGGGGCTGCCGCTCGGGGAGTACGGCGGGCTGGTCACCGACCTGGCGATGCGGGTGCGCGGGCACGAGAACGTCTGGGCCGGCGGCGACTGCGTCGAGGTCCTGGACCTGGTGTCGGGCAGGCTGCGGCACATCGCGCTCGGCACCCACGCCAACAAGCACGGCCAGGTCATCGGGACCAATGTCGGCGGCGGGTACGCCACCTTCCCCGGCGTCGTCGGCACCGCGGTCAGCAAGGTGTGCGACCTGGAGATCGCGCGCACCGGCCTGCGCGAGAAGGACGCCCGCCGGGTGGGGCTGCGCTACGAGGCGGTCACCATCGAGTCGACCAGCCGGGCCGGCTACTACCCCGGCGCCTCCCCGATGACGGTCAAGATGCTCGCCGAACGCCGCACGGGCCGCCTGCTCGGCGTGCAGATCGTGGGCCGCGAGGGCGCGGGCAAGCGGGTGGACGTCGCGGCGGTGGCCCTGACGGCCGGCATGACGGTGGAACAGGTGACCGCCCTCGACCTGGGCTACGCCCCACCGTTCTCCCCGGTCTGGGACCCGGTCCTGGTGGCGGCCCGCAAGGCGGCCCAGGCAGTACGGCGAAACCCCTGAGCAGCGTCCGGAAGGGGCGCGGGGAACTGCGCGCTCGCCCCGCGCCCGGCACCCCGCCGGGCACCTCACCGCGCCATGCCTCCCCCAGCGGAGCGACCCCGCCCCGTCCGCCGGTTCGCCGACGGCATCCAGGGCAGTAGTTCCTCGTGGTCATCCCCGTCCATGACGTGAACCCCGCCCGCCGCACGCCCTGGGTGACATACGCCCTGATCGCGGCGAACGTCGTCGTGTTCCTCCTCATGCCGGGCATGGCCGGCGCCGTGGCCGGCGACAGCAGCCTGGCCCAGACGTGCCATCTGCACGCGTTCCTGGAGCAGTACGCGGTGGTGCCGCGGGAGCTGCTGCATCACCACGTGCCCCGGCTGGTGCCCACCGGTGAGGTCGGGGTCGGCGCGCAGGGACCCGGCTGCCTGGTCGGCCCGCCGGACTACGACAAGTCGCCCGAGCTGAGCGTGCTCACGGCGATGTTCCTGCACGGGGGCTGGCTGCACCTGCTCGGCAACATGCTCTTCCTGCTGATCTTCGGCAACAACATCGAGGACCGGATGGGTCACGTCCGCTTCGCGCTGTTCTACGCCGTCTGCGGCTACGCGGCGTCGTACGGCTTCTCGCTGGCGAACGACGAGTCCGGCGACCCGCTGATCGGCGCGTCCGGGGCGATCGCCGGCGTCCTCGGCGCCTACCTGGTGCTCTATCCGAAGGCCAGGGTCTGGGTGCTCGTGCCCTTCCTGATCTTCCTGCCGCTGCGGCTGCCGGCCTGGACCGTCCTCGGTCTCTGGTTCCTGCTCCAGGCCGTCTACTCCGCCGGGCAGGGCGTCACCGGCGCCGGCACGGTCGCCTACCTCGCCCATGTGGTCGGCTTCGTCGCGGGCATGCTGCTGGCCTGGCCCCTGCGCCGCGGCACTCCCCCGCCCCCTCAGCCGCGGGGCGTCCTCTTCGGCCGCCGGGCGCGGCCGGGCTGGTAGGCGCGGAAACTCGGCCCCGGCACGGGGCGGAGGCCCGGCACGGGGCGGAGGCCCGGCACGGGGCGGAGGCCCGGCACGGGGCGGAGGCCCGGCACGGGCGCGGGGCCGGTGCTCAGCGTGCGGTCGCCGTGTGAACGTGCTCCACCAGGCGGGTCAGCGCGTCCGGGTCGGTGGCGGGCAGGACGCCGTGGCCGAGGTTGAAGACATGGCCCTCCAGCCCGGCCGCGGCTTCCAGCACCTCGCGGGTCCTGGCCTCGACGGCCCCGGTCGGGGCGAACAGCACCGCCGGGTCGAGGTTGCCCTGCAGCGCCTTGCCGGGGCCGACCCGTCGGGCGGCCTCGTCGAGCGGGATGCGCCAGTCGACGCCGACGACGTCCGCGCCGGCCTCGCCGAGCAGGCCCAGCAGCTCGCCGGTGCCGACGCCGAAGTGGATGCGCGGGACGCCGTACTCCTCGACGGCCCGGAACACCTTCGCGGACGCGGGCAGCACCGAGCGGCGGTAGTCGGCGGGGGCCAGGGCGCCGACCCAGGAGTCGAAGAGCTGGACGGCGCTCACGCCCGCCTCGATCTGCACCTTCAGGAAAGCGGCCGTGATCCCGGCGAGCCGGTCCAGCAGGTCGGCCCACAGCTGCGGGTCGCCGTACATCAGGGCCTTGGTGTGCTCGTGGTTGCGGGAGGGGCCGCCCTCGACCAGGTAGCTGGCGAGCGTGAAGGGCGCGCCGGCGAAGCCGATCAGGGGGGTGGCGCCGAGTTCGCGGGTGAGCAGGCCGATCGCCTCGGTGACGTAGGAGACGTCGTCGGGGGTCAGGTCGCGCAGCTGCGCGAGGTCGGCGCGGGTGCGGATCGGGCGCTCGACGACCGGGCCGACGCCGGGCTTGATGTCGAGGTCGACGCCGATGGCCTTGAGCGGGACGACGATGTCGCTGAAGAAGATCGCCGCGTCGACGCCGTGCCGGCGCACCGGCTGGAGGGTGATCTCGGTGACCAGGTCGGGCCGCATGCACGACTCGAGCATCGGAATGCCTTCGCGGACCTTGCGGTACTCCGGCAGCGAGCGCCCCGCCTGCCGCATGAACCACACCGGCGTGTGCGGCACGGGCTCGCGCCTGCACGCCTTGAGGAAGGCGGACTCGTACGTCTCGGTCGGCTGCTTGCCCGAGGGGCTTCCGTTGGCACTCACGGGGCAAGTCTCGCACGGCCCGAGGGCGTGTCCGGCCGGGGCCCGGCGCCCACGGCGGGGTGTCTCTCCCTGCGCGCGGGCCCGGTTCCGCTTAATCTTCCCCGCATGGCTGCGGCTCAGGGACGACTGTCGGACGGCGCTGGCGGAATGGACGACCCCAAGGAGGGGGACCTGCATACGGACGGGACGGCCCCGCTGCCCTTCCGGGCGGCCGTCGAGGCGCTGCGCGCGGCTCGGCCGCGCCCGCAGATCGAGATCGAGACGACGCGCCCGCCGCAGCGGCTCGCCCCGTACGCCCACGCGCTGGAGGCCGCCGTCGTGGACGGCGATCAGGACCTGGCGGACGGGCGGCTGGTGCTGCTGCACGACCCGGCCGGGCACGACGCCTGGCGGGGCACGTTCCGGCTGGTGACGCTGGTGCGCGCGGAGCTGGAGCCGGAGATGGCCGCGGATCCGCTGCTGCCGGAGGTGTGCTGGTCCTGGCTGACCGGGGCGCTGCAGGCGCGCGGTCTGACGTACGGGGAGCCGAGCGGCACGGTCACCCGGGCCGGCTCGCACTACTTCGGCGGGCTGTCCGCGCGCCCACCCGCCTCGCAGATCGAGATCCGGGCCTCGTGGACGCCGCGCGAGGGCCTGGGGGGCGTGCCGGACACGGCCGCGCATCTGGCGTCCTGGTGCGATCTGCTGGCCCAGGTCGCGGGTCTGCCGCCGGCCGGTCCGGGCGACGCGTCGGTGGTGACGCTGCCGCAGCGGCGTGGACCGCAGTCCCGCTGATCCGAAGTCCCACCGCGGGCCGAAGTCGCACCGGCCCGAAGTCACACCGCAGCCCGCCGTCGCACCGGCCCGAAGTCCCGCCGGCCCGCCGGCCCGCCGGCCCTCCTCCCCAGCCCTTCCCCGGAAGGTCGATTTCCGGCCCTCCGTCGTTTTCACGCCGCGATTCGATCAGGTCACTTTGTCGATACGGCCACTTTCGACCGCACTGCGACGCGAACCGAAACCGTTCGGTCTTCGAATGATCGCTCACCTGTCCGAATTGAACGGATTGTTACTCACCGGATCGTGATCGTTCTCTAAAGCCCGGGAGGTTTGATGCCGAAGACCACTGTGACCTTGACAGCACGGTTCCCCCCGGCTTCATCCCCCCGAGCCGGCCCCGTCCCCGCACCCCAGGAGGCCTGGTGTCCGTTCTCCTCGAGCAGCCCGCAAGCCTGGTCGCCTACCGCCCGAACAAGCCGACCGCCATGGTGGTCGTGGCCGATCCCCGCGTCCGCTCCACCGTCACCCGCCACCTGTGGGCGCTCGGCGTGCGCGACGTGATCGAGGCCTCGTCCATCGCGGAGGCTCGTCCCCGCATCGGCAACCCCCGCGACATCTGCGTCGCAGACGTCCACCTCCCCGACGGCTCCGGCCTCACGCTGCTGTCGGAGACCCGCGCCGCCGGCTGGCCCAACGGGCTGGCCCTGTCCGCCGCCGACGACATCGGCGCCGTACGCAACGCCCTCGCCGGGGGCGTCAAGGGCTACGTCGTCACCGGCACCCGCACCAACGTCGGCCTGCCCACCCGCCCCGGCGCCGCACCCATCGGAGCCGCCGCCGCCCGCCTGCACCGCCGCCCCCCGGGCGCCCCGAGCCACCCGGGCGGTTACCGCGAGCTGTCCGGCCGCGAGGTCGAGGTGCTGCGCCTGGTCGCCGAAGGCCAGTCGAACAAGGCGATCGGCGTCTCCATGGGCCTGTCCGCCCTGACCGTCAAGAGCCACCTCGCCCGCATCGCCCGCAAGCTCGGCACCGGAGACCGCGCCGGCATGGTCGCCGTGGCCCTGCGGACCGGCATCATCCACTGACCCCCTCCCCCACCCGTTTCCCGCACCGCACCGTTCACGACTGCGAATCCGGCGTGGGGGCCGGCCCTTCCCCCGTCCCCTTTCCCCCACCTCCGCACCCCCGTCTCCTGACTGGTTAACGACCCTCCACCGCCCGCCGACGGAACGTTCCGTCGGCGGGCGCTTGCCGGGCACCGATACCCTTGACAGGTGACCGACGCCCAAGACACCGCAGCAGACACTTCACTGCGAACCACCGGAGGCGCCCCTCCGGACGAAGGCGGAGCAACTGCCACGGGGGCGCCGAACGCTCCGGAGGGACCGCCGCCGGTCCCGCTGCTGGAACCGCGCGAGGGCATTCCGCCGGTCGTCGCCGACGAGGCCGCCCTCGCCGAGGTGATCGCCGCCTTCGCCGCCGGGTCCGGCCCGGTGGCCGTCGACGCCGAGCGCGCCTCGGGTTACCGCTACGGCCAGCGCGCCTATCTGGTGCAGCTGCGCCGCCAGGGCGCCGGCACCGCACTCATCGACCCCGTCGGCTGCCCCGACCTGTCGGGCCTCGGCGAGGCGCTGTCCGGCGTGGAGTGGGTGCTGCACGCCGCCACCCAGGACCTGCCCTGCCTGCGTGAGATAGGCATGGTGCCGACCCTGCTGTTCGACACCGAGCTGGCCGGGCGGCTCGCCGGGTTCCCGCGGGTCGGCCTCGGCGCGATGGTCGAGAGCGTGCTGGGCTTCGTGCTGGAGAAGGGCCACTCCGCCGTCGACTGGTCCACCCGGCCGCTGCCCGAGCCCTGGCTGCGCTACGCGGCCCTCGACGTCGAGCTGCTGGTCGATCTGCGCGACGCCCTGGAGAAGGAGCTGGACCGGCAGGGCAAGCTGGAGTGGGCCCGGCAGGAGTTCGCCGCGATAGCCGCCGCGCCGCCGCCCGAGCCCCGCAAGGACCCCTGGCGCCGCACTTCCGGCATGCACAAGGTGCGCCGGCGCCGGCAGCTCGCCGTGGTGCGCGAGCTGTGGCAGACCCGCGACCGGATCGCCCAGCGCCGGGACGTCTCGCCGGGCAAGGTGCTCTCCGATGCCGCGATCGTCGAGGCCGCGCTCGCCCTGCCCGCCAACGTCCACGTGCTCGCCGCGGTCAGCGGCTGGGGGCAGCGCATCGCCCGGCGTCAGCTGGAGCAGTGGCAGGCCGCGGTGGACCGCGCCAAGGCCCTGCCCGACTCCGCGCTGCCCCAGCCCGGGCAGGCGGTGACCGGCCCGCCGCCGCCCCGCGCGTGGGCCGACAAGGACCCGGCCGCCGCCGCCCGGCTCTCCGCCGCGCGCGCGGGCGTCTCGGCGCTGGCCGAGGAGCTGAACCTGCCCCAGGAGAACCTGATCGCGCCGGACACCGTGCGGCGGGTGTGCTGGGAGCCGCCCAAGCCCGCCGACGAGGAGGCGGTCGCCGGCGCGCTGGCCGGGTACGGCGCCCGCCCCTGGCAGATCGAGCTGGTCACCCCGCTGCTGGTCGCCGCCCTGGCCGCCCGGGCCGCCTGACGCCGGCCGCCCGGCTCCCCGGCCACGGGCCGCTCCCCCCGCTCATGAGCCCCCGCCACCGCCCCCCGGGGCTCATTTGGTCGCCCCGCGCATGAAGCCGTTGTAGATGAACCGCTGCAGCAGCAGAAAGACGATCAGCGTCGGCAGGATCACCAGCACCGCGCCCGCCGAGATGGTCTCCCAGTGCGCGCCGAAGGGGCCCTTGAAGCGGAACAGCGACGTGGAGATCACGCCGAGGTCCTCGGACGGCATGTAGAGGAAGGGGATGTAGAAGTCGTTGTAGACGGTGATCCCCTTCACGATCACCACCGTGGCGATCGCGGGCTTGAGCAGGGGGAAGATGATCCGCCGGTAGATCGTGAAAGGGCCGGCCCCCTCCAAACGGGCGGACTCGTCCAGGGAGATCGGGATGGACCGGATGAACTGCAGGAAGATGTAGATCGACACGATGTCCGTGCCCATGTAGAGCAGGATCGGCGCCCAGCGGGTGTCGAACATCCCGAAGCTGTTGACGATCTGGAAGGTCGCCACCTGTGTCGTGACGCCCGGCACCAGGGCGGCGACCAGGAACAGCGCCAGCACCGGCTTCTTGAAGCGGAAGCTGAAGCGGTCGATGGCGTACGCCGTCATGGAGCCGATCAGGACGGTGCCGCCGATCGCGAACACCAGGATGAAGGCGGTGTTGCCGAACGCCGTCAGCATCCGGCCGTCCTGGAACGCCGTGACGTAGTTGGCCAGGTTCAGCGGGTTGTCCGGCAGGTCCAGCGCGCCGCTGCCGTCCGCCATCTCCTCCTCGGTCTTCAGCGAGGTCAGCAGGACCACCAGCAGCGGCAGCAGCACGACCACGCTCGCCAGGACCAGGGACAGGTACACCAGGGCGCGGGACACCGTCGCGCGGGTCATACGAGATCCACCCTCTCGTCGGGGACGAGGCGGCGCTGCACCCAGGTCACCGCCAGGATGATCAGCAGCAGCACGACGGCCGCGGCCGAGGCGAGCCCCGTCTTGTTGAACTGGAACGCAAGCTTCACCGTCTGGATGACGAACGTCTCGGTACCGGTCGCCCCGCCCGTCATGATGTACGGGATCTCGAACGCCGACAGCGAGCCGGAGACGGACAGGATCACGGTGAGGGTCAGCACGGGTTTGATGCCGGGCGCGATGATGTGCCGGAACTGCTGCCACCGGTTGGCGCCGTCCAGCTGAGCCGCCTCGTACAGCTCGCCGGGGATGGACTGGATCGCGCCCAGGAACAGCACGAAGTTCAGGCCGAGATAGCGCCACACCGAGACTCCGGCGAGCGAGGTGTTCGCGGACGTCGGGTCGCCGAGCCAGGCGTGGTCGGTGGGCACGCCGAACACTCCGAGCAGCGCGTCCAGGGTGCCGCCGTCCTGGAAGAAGTACAGGAAGACGAAGCCGATCGCGACCCCGTTGATCAGGTACGGAAAGAACAGCACGCCCTTGAAGAAGTTCCGGAACCGGACGTTGAAGCTCAGCACGGTCGCGAAGTACAGGGCGAGCACGATCTGGACGGCGGAGGCGGCGAGGTAGTAGCCGGAGACGAAGAAGACCTGGAAGAGGTCTTCGCGGGTGAAGATCTCCACGTAGTTGTCGACGCCCTGGTAGCGCAGTTCCGGGCTCACGCCGTCCCAGTCGGTGAAGCTGTAGGCGACCATGTTGGCGATCGGCGCGTAGGTGAAGACCAGCAGCAGGGCGAGCGGTGCGATCAGGAACAGCCAGGGCGTCACGCCCCGCCGCAGCCGTGCGCCGCGCGCGGGCGGGGCGGGCCGGGGGGCGGGCGGCGCGACCGCCGACGGCCGCGCCGCCTCGTGGGCGATGTCCGCCATCACGACCCCGCGTTCTTCTGCGCCGCGCTCCACTTCTCGCTCAGGCCGCCGAGGAAGTCCTCCAGGCTGCCCTTCCTGGCGCCGCGCGCGAGGTCGACCAGGTCCTGGCGGTAGTCGGGCGCGTAGATGCCGACCTCGGACAGGCTGTCGATCTCCTTCACCTTCGCGCCCGCCGAGTCGTCCAGCTCGATGAGCTTCACCCCTGCCTCCTCGTAGGGCGCCAGCACCTCGGGCAGCGGCGCGTCCTTCAGCGGGGAGACGGCGAGGTTGTCCTCGACGTAGCCGGACTCGTCGGTGAACCAGTCGATCCAGGCGCGGGCCGCGTCCTTGTGCTTCGAGTGGATGTTGACGGCCTGGTTGTAGTCGGGGGTCACCGCGGCGCAGAACGTGCCGTCGGTCTGGGCCGGGAAGGGCATGAAGCCGATGTCGTCCGGGTTCACCCCGGCCTTCTTCGCGGCGTCCTGGAACTGCACGATCGCCCAGGTGCCGAGCCACTGGGTGGCGATCTCGCCCTTCGCCAGCCGGGGCTTGGACTCCTCCCAGTTGGTGGTGGACGGGTCCTTCTCCGCGAGGCCCTGCTCGACGATGTCGTGCAGCAGCGTGTCGCCGACGCGCAGCTCGCCGTCCTCGCCCCACGGATCGCCCTCGGCCAGCGCGGTGGTGGCCTGCTCGTCGCAGTGCACCGACCCGAGGACGGAGGTCCAGCCGCTCAGGGTCCAGCCGGCGGCGAAGTTGGTGTAGTACGGGACCGCGTCGGTCCTGTCCTTGATCGCCTTCAGCGCGGCGACGAACTCCTCGGGCGAGGTGGGCCATTCGGTGACGCCGGCCTCGGCCCAGACGCGCTTGTTGTAGACGAAGCCGGGCATCACGCCGTTCGTGCTCTGGCCGTAGACCTTCCCGTCGACGGCCGTGTAGTCGGTGAACCGGTACTTCTCACCGCGCTCGGCCTCCGTCCCCAGCGAGGCGAAGAACTTCGGGTAGTCGGCCTTCTTGATGACCGCGGGGATCATCAGGACGTCGCCGTAGTTCTCCGTGTTCATCCGGATCTTGACTTCGGCCTCGTAATTGGTGAGCGCCTGGAACTCGACCTTCACCTTGGGATAGATCTTGTTGAACTCGGCCGAATAGGCTTTCATCGTGCCGTCCTGCACCAGATCGGTGCGCTGGGTGAGGACCGTGATGGTCCCGCTCACCTTCGCGGGGTCGTCGGGCGCCTCGGCGTCCGCGCCCTTGGCGGAGCCCCCTGTTCCGGTGCAGGCGGAGAGCAGCAGGGCGGCTCCCGCTGCGGCTGCTGCCAGGACTGTACGGCGGTTCATGTGCGTCAGCTCCGTTCTCGTTCTTGGACGGAAGAGCACGTGCGGGGATGGCTGATTCGGCACTCTGGCAGTGGTTTTCTCAACCGGTAAAGTCCCAATTACGCCACACTGCAAGGACCTTGGGAATACTGGAGCTCGACCGGTTCAAAGGGAGTGCGCGATGCTGGAGGCCGTACCGCTCACCGAGGGCTGGATCCTGCGGCACGAGGGGGAGGCGCTGCCCGCCGTGGTGCCGGGCTGTGTGCACACCGACCTGATGGCGGCCGGGGTGATCCCGGATCCGTTCCTGGGCACGGCCGAGACCGAGGTGGCGTGGGTCGGGCGCCGGGAGTGGACGTACGAGCGGGAACTGCCCCCCGGCGACGGGCACGAGCAGACGGACCTGGTCTTCGACGGGCTCGACACGGTCGCCGAGGTGCTGCTCGACGGGCGGCCGCTGGGCCGGGTGCGCAACATGCACCGCGGATACCGCTTCGACGTCACGGGGATGTCCGGGCTGCTCACCGTGCGGTTCGCCTCCGCCTACGCCGAGGCCGAGGCGGTGCGCGGCGCGGTGGGCGAGCGGCCGGGCGCCTACGCCGAGCCCTACCAGTACGTCCGCAAGATGGCCTGCTCCTTCGGCTGGGACTGGGGTCCGACGCTGGTGACCGCCGGGATCTGGCGGCCGGTGCGGCTGGAGCGCTGGTCGAGCGCGCGGCTCGCCCGGGTGCGCCCGCTGGTCACCGTCGACGAGGGCACGGGCGTGGTGGAGCTGCGCGTCGACGTGGAGCGCAGCCGGGTCGAGGCCGAGCTGTCCCTGGAGGCGGAGGTCGCCGGGGTGCGGGCGAGCGCCCGGATCGAGGGGACCAGCGGCGTCGTCCGGCTGAGGGTGCCCGACGCGCGGCTGTGGTGGCCCCGCGGTTACGGCGAACAGGCTCTGTATGACGTGGAGTTGACGCTGCTCAACGGCGAGGGCCCACTGGACGTGTGGCGGCGGCGGATCGGCTTTCGGACCGTGGAGCTGGACACCTCGGCCGACGCGCACGGCACCGGCTTCACCCTGGTCGTCAACGGCGAGCGCCTCTTCGCGCGGGGCGTCAACTGGATCCCGGACGACGCCTTCCCGTCCCGGATCACCCGCGAGCGCTACCGGCGCCGGCTGCGGCAGGCCGCCGAGGCGGGCGTGGACCTGGTGCGGGTGTGGGGCGGCGGGATCTACGAGAGCGAGGACTTCTACGACGCCTGCGACGAGTTCGGTCTGCTGGTCTGGCAGGACTTCCCGTTCGCCTGCGCGGCCTACCCGGAGGAGCAGCCGCTGCGCGGCGAGGTGGAGGCCGAGGCCCGGGAGAACGTCGTACGCCTGATGCCGCACCCGTCGCTGGTGCTGTGGAACGGCAACAACGAGAACCTGTGGGGCTTCCGGGACTGGGAGTGGGAGGAGCGGCTCGCCGGGGACTCCTGGGGCGAGGGGTACTACCTGGGCCTGCTGCCTCGCGTGGTGACCGAGCTGGACCCGACCCGGCCGTACACGGCGGGCAGCCCCTGGTCCGGGTCGTGGGCGCACCACCCGAACGACCCGGCGCACGGCACGCACCACTCCTGGGAGGTGTGGAACCGCACCGACTACGCCGACTACCGGCTCCATGTGCCGCGGTTCGTCGCCGAGTTCGGCTGGCAGGCGCCGCCCGCGTACGCGACGCTGCGGCGCGCGCTGCCCGGCGAGGACCTCACGGCCGACTCCCCCGGGATGCTGCACCACCAGAAGGCCGACGACGGCAACGGCAAGCTGCGCCGCGGCCTGGAGCGCCACTTCGCCTTCCCGGAGGGGGACTTCGACCGCTGGCACTACCTCACGCAGGTCAACCAGGCGCGTGCGGTGGCAGCGGGCATCGAGCACTGGCGGTCGCACTGGCCGGTCTGCGCGGGGACGGTGGTGTGGCAGCTCAACGACTGCTGGCCGGTGACCTCGTGGGCGGCGATCGACGGGGACGGGCGGGAGAAGCCGCTCTACCACGAGCTGCGCCGGGTCTACGCGGACCGGCTGCTGACGCTCCAGGTCCGGGAGGGCGAGCTGACGCTCGCGGCGGTCAACCAGTCGGCGCGGGCCTGGGACGGCACGGTGACGCTGCGGCGGATGTCCGTCGAGGGCGCGGTGCTCGCCGAGGCGCGGGCCGAACTGGCGGTCGGGGCACGGTCGGTGGGGCTGGTGCGGGTGGCGCGGGAGCTGGCGCCGACCGGGGCGAAGGAGTTCCTGGTCGCGGACGCGGGCGAGCTGCGCGCGGTGCACTTCCCGGTGCCGGACCGGGAGGTCCCGTACATGGAGCCGGAGTTCGACGTGGAGCTGGTGCCGGGAGGGATCGCGGTGACGGCGCGGACCGTCGTACGGGATCTGTTGCTGCAGGCCGACCGGCTGGACCCGGCGGCGCGGGCCGACCGGGGGCTGGTGACGCTGCTGCCGGGCGAGCGGGTGACGATCGGCGTCACCGGCTGGGAGCGGCCCGACGTGGACGCCGCCCGGACCGCCCTGTACTGCGTGGAGCCCGTCCGATGACGTCGACGCCGCCCGCGCCCCGCGTCACCATCAAGGACGTCGCCGCGCGGGCCGGCGTCTCCAAGGGGGCGGTGTCGCTCGCCTTCAACCACAAGCCGGGGCTGTCCGAGGCGACCCGGGACCGCATATTCCGGGCCGCCCGGGAGCTGGGCTGGGCGCCGAACCTCACCGCGCGGTCGCTGGCCGGGTCCCGGGTGGACGTGGTGGGGCTCGCGGTGTGCCGGCCGGCCAGGATGCTGGGCCTGGAGCCGTTCTACATGGAGTTCGTCTCGGGCGTGGAGAGCGTGCTGACCGAGCACTCCTGCTCGCTGCTGCTGCGCCTGGTGCGCAACCTGGAGGAGGAGGCGCGGCTGCTGGAGTCCTGGTGGAAGGGCCGGCAGATCGGCGGCTCCCTGCTGGTCGACTTCCGCGCGGACGATCCCCGCGTGGCGGTCGCCGAACGGCTCGGGCTGCCGGTGGTCGCCGTCGGGCACCCCACGCTGACCGGCGGCCTGACCTCCGTGTGGACCGACGACGCCACGGCGGTCCGCGAGGCGGTGCGCTACCTCTCGGCGCTCGGGCACCGCCGTATCGCCCGGGTCGGCGGCGCGGCGGCCCTCGGGCACACCGCCATCCGCACGGCCGCCTTCGACGGGGCGGCGCGCGAGCTGGGGCTGGCCGGGGCCCGGCAGGTGGCCACCGACTTCTCCGGCGACGCGGGCGCCCGCGCGACCCGCTCCCTGCTGACGGCCGCCCCGCCGGACCGGCCGACGGCCATCGTCTACGACAACGACATCATGGCGGTGGCGGGTCTGTCGGTGGCGAGCGAGATGGGGCTGACCGTGCCGGGCGACGTGTCGCTGCTGGCCTGGGACGACTCCCAGCTGTGCCGGCTGACCCACCCGACGCTCTCCGCGATGAGCCACGACGTGCACGGCTTCGGCGCCCAGGTGGCGCGCACCCTGTTCGCGGTGATCGCCGGCGACAACCCCGGCTCCCACCCGGTGCCCACGCCGGTGCTGACGCCGAGGGGGTCGACGGCTCCCCCGAAGGTGTGACCTTCGCCGCTCGACCCGGGGGGACTGGGCAGCTACGTTACCCACAAGTAGCATGGATCCTGAGCGCGCGCTCAGCGCATCGCAGCAGTGCCACCCCGCACCCTGGAGGAGAGCCATCGTGCCTCGTACCGTCAGGGACGTCGTCTTCGTCGACGGCGTCCGCACCCCGTTCGGCAAGGCGGGCCCGAAGGGCATCTACCACGAGACCCGAGCCGACGACCTCGTCGTGAAGGCGATCCGGGAGCTGCTGCGCCGCAACCCCGGTCTCGACCCGAAGCAGATCGACGAGGTGGCCATCGCGGCGACCACGCAGATCGGCGACCAGGGCCTGACCATCGGCCGCACCGCCGGCATCCTCGCGGGCCTGCCCACCTCGGTCCCGGGCTACTCCATCGACCGCATGTGCGCCGGCGCCCTGACCGCGGTCACCACGGTCGCGGGCTCCGTCGCCTTCGGCGCGTACGACGTCGCCATCGCGGGCGGCGTCGAGCACATGGGCCGCCACCCGATGGGCGAGGGCGTGGACCCCAACCCGCGCTTCGTCTCCGAGAAGCTGGTCGACGAGTCGGCGCTGTTCATGGGCATGACCGCCGAGAACCTGCACGACCGCTACCCGCAGATCACCAAGCTGCGCGCCGACGAGTACGCCGTGCGCTCGCAGGAGAAGGCCGCCAAGGCCTACGCCAACGGCAAGATCCAGGCCGACCTGGTGCCGGTCTCGGTGCGCCGCACGAACGCGGAGGCCGGGGAGACGGGCTGGGGCCTGGTCACCGCCGACGAGCCGATGCGTCCGGGCACCACGCTGGAGAACCTCCAGGGCCTGAAGACGCCGTTCCGGGTGCACGGCCGGGTCACCGCGGGCAACGCGGCCGGTCTGAACGACGGCGCCACCGCCTCGCTGATCGCCTCCGAGGACTTCGCCCGCGAGAACGGCCTGCCGGTCAAGATGCGCCTGGTCTCCTACGCCTTCGCGGGCGTGGAGCCGGAGGTCATGGGCTACGGCCCGATCCCGGCCACCGAGAAGGCCCTCGCGCAGGCGGGCCTGTCGATCTCCGACATCGGCCTGTTCGAGATCAACGAGGCCTTCGCCGTGCAGGTGCTGGCCTTCCTCGACCACTACGGCATCGCCGACGACGACGAGCGCGTCAACCAGTACGGCGGCGCCATCGCGTTCGGCCACCCCCTGGCCTCCTCCGGCGTCCGTCTGATGACGCAGCTGGCCCGCCAGTTCGAGGAGCAGCCGCACGTCCGCTACGGCCTGACCACCATGTGCGTCGGCTTCGGCATGGGCGCGACGGTCGTCTGGGAGAACCCGCACTTCGACGGAGGCAACAAGTGAGCACCACCGCTGAACTCCTGAAGGGCGCGGCCGAGCTGTTCCCGGACGAGGTCGTCACCACGGCGCACGTACGCCACTTCGACCTGCCCCTCGGCGCCGGCCGGTTCGCCCTCATCACCCTCGACAACGGTCACGACCACACCAAGCCGACCACCTTCGGCCCGCAGTCGCTGGCGAACCTGAACGCCGCCGTCGACCAGGTCGAGAAGGAGGCCGCGGACGGCGAGATCGCCGGCGTCGGCATCACCGGCAAGCCGTTCATCTTCGCCGTCGGCGCCGACCTCAAGGGCGTCGAGCTGCTGAAGGAGTGGGACCACGCCCACGCCATCGGCAAGGGCGGCCACGACGTCTTCAAGCGCCTCTCCCACCTCGCGGTCCCGACGTTCGCGTACTACAACGGCGCGGCCATGGGCGGCGGCGTCGAGGTCGGCCTGCACTGCACCTACCGCACGGTGTCGTCGGCCATCGCGGCGTTCTCCCTGCCCGAGGTCTTCCTCGGCCTGGTCCCCGGCTGGGGCGGCTGCACGCTGCTGCCGAACCTGATCGGCCCCGAGAAGGCCGTCTCGGTGATCATCGAGAACAGCCTCAACCAGAACAAGCAGCTCAAGGGCGCCCAGGTGCACGAGCTGGGCATCGCGGACGCGATCTTCGAGGGCGCGGACTTCCTGGAGCAGTCGCTGATCTGGACGGCCGCCGTGCTCAAGGGCGAGATCGTCGTCGAGCGCCCGGTGATCGACCGCGGCGACGCCTGGGACCAGGCCGTCGCCAGGGGCCGCTTCATCGCCGACTCTAAGGTGCACGGCGCGGCCCCGGCCGCCTACCGCGCCCTGGACATCATCGCCGCCGCCAAGAACGGCGACCTCGAGCAGGGCTACGACGCCGAGGACAAGGCGCTCGCCGACCTGATCATGGGCGGTGAACTGCGCGCCGGCATCTATGCGTTCAACCTGGTGCAGAAGCGCGGCAAGCGTCCCGCCGGCGCCCCCGACAAGTCGCTGGCCCGCCCGGTCACCAAGGTCGGCGTGGTCGGCGCCGGTCTGATGGCCTCCCAGCTGGCGCTGCTGTTCCTGCGCCGCCTGGAGGTCCCGGTCGTCCTGACCGACATCGACCAGGAGCGCATCGACAAGGGCGTCGGCTACGTCCACGCCGAGATCGACAAGCTGCTCGGCAAGGGCCGGATCAACCAGGACAAGGCCAACCGCCTCAAGGCGCTGGTGACCGGCGTCCTGGACAAGGCCGAGGGCTTCGCGGACGCCGACTTCGTCATCGAGGCGGTGTTCGAGGAGATGGGCGTCAAGCAGCAGGTGTTCGCCGAGGTCGAGGCGGTCGCCCCGGCGCACGCGATCCTCGCCACCAACACCTCCTCGCTCTCCGTGTCGGAGATGGCGTCGAAGCTGAAGCACCCTGAGCGGGTCGTCGGCTTCCACTTCTTCAACCCGGTCGCGGTGCTGCCGCTGCTGGAGATCGTCCGCGGCGAGCAGACGGACGACGCGTCGCTGGCGACCGCCTTCGCGGTGGCCAAGAAGCTGAAGAAGACCGCGGTGCTGGTGAAGGACGCCCCGGCGTTCGTCGTCAACCGCATCCTGACCCGCTTCATGGGCGAGATCCAGAACGTCATCGACGAGGGCACCCCCGTCGAGGTGGCGGAGAAGGCCGTCGAGCCGCTGGGCCTGCCGATGTCCCCGCTGGTGCTGCTGGAGCTGGTCGGCCCGGCGATCGGCCTGCACGTCTCCGAGACGCTCAACCGGGCGTTCCCGGACCGCTTCACGGTCTCCCCGAACCTCAAGGCGGTCGTCGAGGCGGGCAAGCGCGGCTTCTACGTCTACGACAGCGGCAAGCCCGAGCTGGACCCGGAGGTCGCCGCGCTGCTGAAGCAGGGCGACACCGTCCTGACCGAGGACCAGGTCCGCGCCCGCGTCCTGGACGCCGTGGCGCAGGAGATCGCCCTGATGCTCGAAGAGGGCGTCGTCGCCGAGGCGCAGGACATCGACCTGTGCCTGATCACCGGCGCCGGCTGGCCCTTCCACCTGGGCGGCATCACGCCGTACCTGGACCGCGAGGGCGTCTCGGAACGGGTGAACGGCAAGCGGTTCCTCGCCCTGGGCGTGGCGTCGGTCCCGGCGTAACGGGCTGACGGCCTGACGGCCTGACGGCGCAAGCGAAGAGGGCCTCCGCGCGGTGGTGCGCGGAGGCCCTCTTCGTCATGGGTGCGGCGTGCGGGCGATCCGGCTCAGACCTCCCGCCAGCCGGCTCAGACCTCCCGCCAGGCCGCCAACGCCAGCCCGGGCTCGTCCTTCTGACGGGCGATCAGCAGTCGGCCGTCCGGTGCGGCGCTCGCGGCCACCACTCGGCCCCGGGCGTCCTCGGTGAGCGACACCCGGGTGCCGGCGGGGAGTTGCGGGCCCGACTCGGTCCACCAGAGCCCTGCGGACTCCTGTTCGGTGGGGTAGGCCGCGAAGACGATCCGGCCGTTCGCCGCGTGCTGGGCGAGGAGCGTGCAGTCGTGGCCGTCGAGGGCGCAGCGGGAGACGGCCACCGGGCCGGGGCCCGCGGTCTCGAGCAGGGGGATCGGGTCTCCGCCGGGCCGCCAGGCGTGCAGCATGCCCTCGGGGTCGGCGTAGAACAGGGTGGTGGCCTCCTTGGAGGTGGGCAGCGCGCTGAGCGTGCCCGGGACCGCCTCGAACGGCAGCGGATCGGCCATGACCGGGCGGGCGCCCGGCTCCTCCTGGAGCCAGCGCACGATGCCGGCCGGGCTCGTGCCGTACAGCTCGATGAGGCCCGACTCCCCCGTCACGGCGACGAGTTCCTCGCCGACCTTGGAGCCTCTGAGGTCGTGCCAGCCGTTCCAGCCGCCGCGTTCCTTCTGGTTGGTCGTGTGGACGCCCAGACCGCGGTTGCGGACGAAGAGATAGGCGCGGCCCTCGGCGTCGACGGCCACGGCGGGCAGGCCGGTGCGCACGCCCTTCTTGTACGGGTGGCCGATCGGCATCCAGTCCAGGGGGGCGAGGTGAGGGCGGTAGTGCGTCGTGTGCACCAGGCCGGCCTCGTCGCCGGTGGTGGGACGCCAGGCGGCGAGGTGGGTGTAGCCGTCGGGGCCCTGGCCGACGGCGACGCCGGGTTGCAGCGGCTGTTCGCCGCCCACCGTGCGCGGGGGCAGCCAGGCGCCGCCGGGGTGGCGCTCCGCCCGGAAGCGGATGGCGTCGTCACCGGGGAGGTAGGCGCCGAGCCGGCCGTCACGGCCTCGGAAGAACCAGGCGCCGTTGAGTGCGCGGACCTTTGACACGGACACCACTTTACGGTGGGCCCGTGGGAGGCTGGTGCCATGGGTGTCCCGTTGCTGGTGGTGGTCGATGCGGCGAACGTCGTCGGTTCCGTGCCGGACGGCTGGTGGCGGGACCGGCACGGGGCGGCGGTGCGGCTGCGGGACCGGCTGGCGGCGGACGGGCTGCCTGGGCATCAGGGGCCGGTGGAGATCGTGCTGGTGGTGGAGGGCGCGGCCCGGGGCGTGGAGCCGGTGTCCGGTGTGCGGGTGGAGGCGGCGGAGGGCAGCGGCGACGACCGCATCGTGCGGCTGGTGGCCGAGGAGGGCGCGGACCGGCCGTGCCTGGTGGTGACGGCGGACCGCGAACTGCGGCGGCGGGTGACGGCCCTCGGCGCCGAGGTGACGGGACCGCGCAGGGTCCGGCCCTGAGCGCCGCGGGCCGGGGCGCTCGGAGCGGGCGTCCACAGGCGGCCGCGCCCCGGGCGCCCGGGTCTCAGCCCTCGCCGCCGGCACCCCGCGGGGGATGCACCACGTCCTCCGGGCGGGTCTCCTCGTGGCGGCCCAGGCGGCTGTGGGAGCGGCCGTAGAGGAAGTAGACGACGACGCCGATCGCCATCCACACGCCGAACCGCACCCAGGTCTCCGCGGGCAGGTTCAGCATCAGCCACAGCGACGCCAGGACCGACAGGATCGGCAGCACCGGCACCAGGGGCGTGCGGAAGGCGCGGGGCAGGTCGGGGCGGGTGCGGCGCAGGATGATCACGCTGATGGCGACGATGACGAAGGCGAACAGCGTGCCGATGTTCACCAGCTCGGCCAGTTCGCTGAGGCTGGTGAAGCCCGCCACGATCGCGATGAGCACGCCGAGCAGGATGGTCGGCCGGTGCGGGGTCCTGTACTTCGGGTGGACGCGGGAGAAGAACCGCGGCAGCAGTCCGTCACGGCTCATCGCGAAGAAGACGCGGGTCTGCCCGAGGAGCAGGATCATGCAGACGGTGGTGAGACCGACCGCGGCGCCGAAGCTGATGAACCCGGCGTACCAGGGGTGTCCGGTGGCCTTGAAGGCGTCCGCGAGCGGGGCGTCGACGGACAGCTTCGTGTAGTGCTGCATGCCGGTGACGACGATCGACACCAGCACGTACAGGGTGGTGCAGATGAACAGGGAGCCGAGGATGCCGCGGGGCATGTCCCGCTGCGGGTTCCTGGTCTCCTCGGCGGCCGTGGCGACGATGTCGAAGCCGATGAAGGCGAAGAACACCACGGAGGCGGCGGTGAAGATGCCCATCACGCCGAAGTTGGAGGGCGCCCAGCCGAACATCAGCTGGATCAGCGGCGAGTGCAGCCCGCCGCCGGCCTCCACCGGCTTGGCCTCCGGGATGAACGGGTCGTAGTTGTCGGCCGTGATGAAGAACGCGCCCGCGATGATCACGACGAGGACGACGGTCACCTTGATGGCGACGACGATCGAGGTGACGCGCGCGGAGAGCTTCATGCCGAGCACGAGGATGGCGGTGAGGACCAGCACCAGCGCCGCGGCGAGGATGTCGAAGCCGAACCCGTCGGCCCCGTCGCGCCCGGACAGCGCCTCCGGCATCTGCCAGCCCGCGTTGTCCATCAGCGAGCGGACGTAGCCGGACCAGCCGACGGCGACCACCGCCGTGCCGAGCGCGAACTCCAGGACGAGGTCCCAGCCGATGATCCAGGCGGGCAGCTCGCCCAGGGAGGCGTACGAGAAGGTGTACGCGGATCCGGCCACCGGCACGGTGGAGGCGAACTCCGCGTAGCACAGCGCGGCCAGGGCGCAGACGACGCCGGCCGCCACGAAGGCCAGCGCGACGGACGGACCGGCGTTGTTCTTGGCGACCGAGCCGGTGAGGACGAAGATGCCGGTGCCGATGATCACGCCGACGCCGAAGACCGTCAGGTCCAGGGCGGAGAGGGATTTCTTGAGGGCGTGCTCGGGCTCCTCGGTGTCGAGGATCGACTGTTCGACCTTCTTGGTCCGGAATAGTGAGCTGCTCACGGAGGACTACCTCCCACGCTTGTCGTCCTCGACATGATCGAGAGGGGGCGTAGTGCGTATGCCCCGGCGCGGGAGCTTTCACGCGAATGGGCCGGTTTCCCCCTCGTTCGCGGGTGAAACCGGCCCGTTCGGCCGTACGCGGGTTCCTCGCCGTACGGCGGTGTCGTACGGGGGTCGCTCGCGCGGGTCAGTCGCGCGCGGCCTCGACCTCGTCGGCCGTGCGGCCGTAGCGTCCGTCGAGCTTGGCGACGAGTCCGGTGACCTGGCGGGCGATGGCCGGCGCGGTCAGCCCGATCTCGGCCATGACCTCCGCGCGGGAGGCGTGGTCGAGGAAGCGGGGCGGGATGCCGAAGTCGCGCAGCGGGACGTCGACGCCCGCGTCGCGCAGGGCCTGGGCGACGGCCGAGCCGACGCCGCCGACGCGGGAGTTGTCCTCGACGGTGACGACGACGCGGTGGCGCTCGGCGAGCGGCGCCATGGCCTCGTCGACGGGCTTGACCCAGCGCGGGTCCACGACGGTGGCGGAGATGCCCTGCTTGTCGAGCAGGGAGGCGACCTCCAGGCACATCGGGGCGAGCGCGCCGACGGAGACCAGCAGCACGTCCGGGGTGTCGGTGCCGGGCTCGCGCAGCACGTCCATGCCGCCGAAGCGGCCCACGGCGGGCACGGCGGGGCCGACGACGCCCTTGGAGTAGCGCACCACGGTCGGCGCGTCGTCGACGTCGACGGCCTCGCGCAGCTGGGCGCGCAGCTGCTCGGCGTCGCGCGGGGCGGCGATGCGCAGGCCGGGCACGACCTGGAGCATCGACATGTCCCACATGCCGTTGTGGGAGGCGCCGTCGTCGCCGGTGACGCCGGCCCGGTCGAGCACGAAGGTGACCCCGCACTTGTGCAGGGCGACGTCCATGAGGACCTGGTCGAAGGCGCGGTTGAGGAAGGTGGCGTACACCGCGAAGACGGGGTGCAGCCCGCCGGTGGCGAGGCCGGCCGCGGAGACGGCGGCGTGCTGCTCGGCGATGCCGACGTCGTAGATGCGGTCGGGGAACGCGTCGGCGAACTTCTTCAGGCCGACCGGCTGGAGCATCGCGGCGGTGATGGCGACGATGTCCTCGCGCTCGGTGCCGAGCCGGACCATCTCGTCGCCGAAGACGGAGGTCCAGCTGGCGGCGGCGGCCTTGATGGGCAGGCCGGTGTCGGGGTGGATGGGGCCGATGCCGTGGAAGCGGTCGGCCTCGTCCTGCTCGGCGGGCTCGTAGCCGCGGCCCTTCTCGGTGAGGCAGTGCACGATGACCGGGCCGCGGAAGCGCTTGGCCCGGTTCAGCGCCGACTCCAGCGCCTCGATGTCGTGGCCGTCGATGGGGCCGACGTACTTCAGGCCGAGGTCCTCGAACATGCCCTGCGGGGCGATGAAGTCCTTCAGGCCCTTCTTGGCGCCGTGCAGGGTGTCGTAGAGCGGGCGGCCGACGACCGGGGTGCGCTCCAGGACCTCCTTGGTGCGGGCGAGGAAGCGCTCGTAGCCGTCGGTGGTGCGCAGGGTGGCGAGGTGGTTGGCGAGGCCGCCGATGGTGGGCGCGTAGGAGCGCTCGTTGTCGTTGACGACGATGACCAGCGGGCGGTCGCCGTCGGCGATGTTGTTGAGCGCCTCCCAGGCCATGCCGCCGGTCAGGGCGCCGTCGCCGATCACGGCGACCACGTGGTCGTCGCGTTTCAGCAACTGGTTGGCCTTGGCGAGGCCGTCGGCCCAGCCGAGGACCGTGGAGGCGTGGCTGTTCTCGATGACGTCGTGCTCGGACTCGGCGCGCGAGGGGTAGCCGGACAGGCCGCCCTTGGCGCGCAGCCGGCCGAAGTCCTGGCGGCCGGTGAGCAGCTTGTGGACGTAGGCCTGGTGGCCCGTGTCCCACAGCACCTTGTCCTTCGGCGAGTCGAAGACGCGGTGCAGGGCGATGGTCAGCTCGACCACACCGAGGTTGGGGCCGAGGTGGCCGCCGGTCTTGGATACCGCATCGACCAGGAAGGTCCGGATCTCCTCCGCCAGCAGGGCCAGCTCTTCCTGGCTGAGCCGGTCCAGATCGCGCGGTCCCGTGATGCGGGTCAGCAGCGGCACCCGTGCCTCCTTGCAGTAAGAGCTGATCGAGCTTTTGCCGGGCTCGTCGAGTCTAATGTTCCGGCCCGGCCGCCCGCGCCCGGGCGGTGCGACCTGTGTCACGCGATCGGCCCGGCCCACCGGGACAGGGCTTTACGACGCGACTGTGCCCGGCACCGCGGGGGTGCCGGGCACAGGGACTGCTCGGTGCGCGGCTATGCGCGGCCGGCGGTCTTCTGCGTCTTGCGCGTGATCGAGTCGATGACCACGGTGGTCAGCAGCACGCCCGCGGTGATCATGTACTTCACCGGCTCGGCGATGGACTCCAGCTGGAGGCCGTACTGGATGGAGACGATCACCAGGACGCCGAGGAGGGCGTTCCAGGTGCGGCCCCGGCCGCCGAAGAGGCTGGTGCCGCCGATGACGGCCGCGGCGATCGCGTTCATCAGCAGGTCGCCGGTACCGGCGCTCTGGTTGGCGGAGGCGATCTTGGAGGCCAGGAAGAGGCCGCCGATGGCCGCGAAGCCGCCGGAGATCGCGAACACCGAGATCCGCACCGCGGTGACGTTGATGCCCGCGCGGCGGGACGCCTCGACGCTGCCGCCGAGCGCGAAGACCTTGCGGCCGTAGGTGGTGCGGCGGAGCACGAAGTCGGTGGCGACCAGGAACACCAGGAAGATCACCGTGGCCAGCGGCAGGCCCTTGTACTGGTTGTACATGAACGCGGCGGCGAAGGAGATCACGGCCAGCAGGCCCGTGCGCAGCAGCGTGTCGCTCATCGGGCGGGAGGGGACCCCGGCCGCCTCGCGCCGGCGGTTGCCGAGGAACGAGGTGATGAAGAAGACGGCGGTGATCACGGCGGCCAGGGCGTAGGCCGCGGCGATGTCCGTGAAGAAGTACGTGGTCAGCTTGCCGATCAGGCCGTCGCTGTCGAGGTTGATCGTGCCGTTCTCGCCCAGCGTCTGGAGCATGAAGCCCAGCCAGAACAGCAGGCCGGCCAGGGTGACGGCGAACGCCGGGGCGCCGAGGACGGCGAAGAAGAAGCCGTGCGCCGCGCCGATGGCGGCGCCCGCCACGATCGCGAAGACCACCGCGGCCCACTCGGGCCAGCCCTGGTTGACCGCGAGGACGGCCGCGATGGCGCTGGAGGCGCCGCTGACCGAGCCGACGGACAGGTCGATCTCGCCGAGCAGCAGCACGAAGACGATGCCGACGGAGATCATGCCCGTGCCGACCATCGTGACGGTGATGTCGCTGATGTTCTGCGCGGACAGGAACGCGGAGTTCAGGCTCTGGAAGACGATGCAGATGATCACCAGGCCGATGACGACCGGGATGGAGCCCAGCTCGCCGGCCTTCATCTTCCGCTTGAACTCGCCGATGTAGCCGGCGAGGCCCCGCTCGCGGACGAGGAGCCGCGGGTCGACCGCGGTCACCGCGGCGGCGGCCGCCTCGGGGTTCTCGACGGCGTGCTCGTCCTTCGCCGCCGTGGAGGTCTTGTCGGTGCTCACTTGGAAACCTCCCCGTTCGTGCGCGCCGCACGGCGGGTCACGGCGTTGTCGGTGGCGCCGGTGATGGCGGAGATGATCTCCTCCTGCGAGGTCGTCTTGACCTCGAAGACGCCGTTGTTGCGGCCCAGACGCAGTACCGCCACCTTGTCGGCGACGGCCTTGACGTCGGCCATGTTGTGGCTGATCAGGATCACGGCGTGGCCGCGCTCCCGGAGCCGCTCCACCAGGTCGAGCACCTGTGCGGTCTGCTCGACGCCGAGGGCGGCGGTGGGCTCGTCGAGGATGACGAGCTTGGGCTCGCCGAGCATCGAGCGGGCGATGGCCACGGTCTGGCGCTGTCCGCCGGAGAGCGAGGCGATCGGGATGCGCACGCTCGGGATGCGGATCGAGAGGGTCTTCAGCAGCTCGCGTGCGCGCCGCTCCATCTCGACCTCGTCGAGGACGCCCCACTTCCGCAGCTCACGGCCGAGGAAGAGGTTGCCGACGACGTCGATGTTGTCGCACAGCGCGAGGTCCTGGTAGACCGTCGCGATGCCCAGGGCCTGGGCGTCGTGCGGCCGGTTGATCGTTACGGCCTTGCCTTCCCATTCGATGGCGCCTTCATCGATGGGGTGAACGCCGGCGATCGTCTTGACCAGCGTGGACTTTCCGGCACCGTTGTCGCCCACCAGGGCGACCACTTCACCGGCGTGGACCTCAAGCTCTACGTCGGTGAGCGCCTGGACGGCACCGAACCGCTTGGAGACCCCGCGCAACGCCAGCACGGGCGTAGCGGACACGTGAACCATCTCCTTCGCCGCCTGACCCGGCGGGAGGTTGTGCAAAGACTGGGGGGATGTTCCGTCCGGCGCCCCGCGGCTAGCTTGCGGGGCTGTATGTGACGCGGGGCGCCGGAGGAGTAGGGGGTGCGTGGGGCGGCGGGCGCGGGACTCCGTCACCGGGGTCCCGCGTCGTGCCTCACGCGCGTGCTGCGGCTTACTTGATGCCGAGCTTGTCGCAGGCCGCCTTGTACTTGGCGGTGCAGATCTCGTCGACCGTGTAGACGCCGTCCTTGATGACGGTGTCCATGATGTTCTCCTGGGTCAGCGAGGTGACGTCGACCAGGACCGACGGGACGTCCTTGGCGCTGGCGCTGGAGACCTTGTCCTCGGCGATGGCGGAGAGGTCCTCGCCCTTGGCGAGCGCGACGGCCATCTCGGCGGCGGCCTCGGCCTCGGGGGCGTACGGCTTGTAGACGCTCATGAACTGCTCGCCGGCGACGATGCGCTGCACGGCGGCCAGCTCGGCGTCCTGGCCGGTGACCGGGACCTTGATGCCGGCGGCCTTCAGGGCGGTGATGATGCCGCCGGCCATGCCGTCGTTGGCGGAGTACACGCCGACGATGTTCTTCTTGCCGAGCGCCGAGATCGCCGACTCCATGTTGGCGTTCGCGTTGTCCGGCGACCACTCCTTGGTGTCGTACTCCTTGCCGATCTTCACCTTGCCGTCGAGGACGGAGTGCGCGCCCTCCTTGAACTGGGCGGCGTTCGGGTCGGTGACGGAGCCGTTCATCATGACGATCTGGCCGTCCTTGGCCTTGTCGCCCAGCTCGTCCAGCAGGGCCTGGCCCTGGGTCTTGCCGACCGCCACGTTGTCGAACGAGGTGTAGGCGCTGATCGGGCCCTCGGCGAGGCGGTCGTACGCGACGACCTTGATGCCGGCGTCCACGGCCTTCTGGACCGAGTTCTGGATGGCCTTCGCGTCCACGGCGTCCAGGATCAGCACGTCCACCTTGTTGGTGATCATCGTGTCGACCTGCTGGGCCTGGAGGTTGGCGTCCTGGCGGGCGTTGTTGTACTGGATCTCCGCCTTGTTGTTCGTCAGCTCCTTGATCTTCTTCTCGATCAAGGGGCGGTCGAACTTCTCGTAGCGCGCCGTCTTGTTCTCCGGCAGCAGCAGGCCGACCTTGATGTCGTCGCCCTTGGCGGCGGCGGAGCCGGTGGCCTCCTTGTCGCCGCCCGCCTCCTCGGCGCTGCCGCAGGCAGCGAGCGAGATGGCCATCGCACCCGAAGCGATGGCAACGGCGGCACGACGCATACGCGTGTTCATTCAGAAACCTCCCTGACGAGGCCGCGTCGTTGCGGCCGAGGTGGCTGGAAGTCAACTCGGCCACGCGTACGACGTCAAGAAGTAAATCCTTAACGGGTTGGCAACGGTGCCATCCGTTCTCTAAGTGAAGGCGGGCGCGGTCAGCGACAGCGAGCCGTCCAAAAGGGTCGAATCACCCATCTCACTGAGGGCGAGGGCGAGTGCTCCGAGCACCTCCGCACGGCCACCGAGTGCCCCGGGGAGAACGGAGAGCTGGCGTGCCGCACTGGGGATCGCGTAGCGGCCGACGGACTCCCTGATCGGCCCGAGCACCAGCTCGCCGGCCTCGGCGAGATCACCGCCCAGGACCACTCGGCTCGGGTTCAGCAGATTGCAGAGATTGGCGACTCCACTGCCGATGTGGCGGCCGACGTCGGCGATCACCCGACGGCAGCCCGGATCTCCGTCCCTCGCCAGCCTGACGACGCCCTCCATGGTCAGATCCGTACCGTGGCTGGACTGGAGGAGCGGCAGCACGTAGCGCGCCGCCGCGAAGGTCTCCAGGCAGCCCCGGTTGCCGCAGCGGCAGACGGGGCCGGATTCGTCAAGTGTAATATGTCCAATTTCTCCCGCAGTGCCGCCGGGCCCCCGGTAGATCTTCCCGTCGATCACCAGGCCCGCGCCGACACCGCTGGAGACCTTGATGTAGGCCAGGTCCCGCACGCCCTTGCCGCTGCCCCAGACCAGCTCGCCGAGCGCGCCCAGATTGGCGTCGTTGTCGACGTGCACGGGCACGCCGAGCCGCTCGCGCAGTTCCTCGGCGGGCTTGGCGCCGGTCCAGCCCGGCAGGATCGCGGTCGAACCCAGCTGCCCGGACTCCACGTCGATCGGACCGGGCACGCCGAGGCCCACGCCGGCGATCTTGGCGCGGTTCACCCCGGTGGCCTCGATCAGCCGGTCGACCACTTCCTCCGCGCGGTCGAACCCCTGCGCGGCGGAGGCGTCCACGTCCAGCGGCTCGGACTCCTCGGCCAGCACCTGGTGGGCGAGGTTCCCGACCGCGACGCGCAAATGGGTGTGCCCGAAGTCGACGCCGATCACGATGCCGGCGTCACCGCTCAGCGAGACGCTGCGGGCCCGCCGGCCGCCGGACGAGGTGGGCGTGACCTCGACGGTCCCGCCCTCCCTCAGCTCCCGGACGATGTTGGAGACGGTCGCCGCCGAAAGACCCGTGGTCCTCGCGATCTCCGCCTGCGTGAGGGAACCCGCCAGTCGCACGGCTCGAACGACCCGCTCCAGGTTGGCTCGGTGCAGCGACGACTGCGACCCCGGAGTCTCCACGACGACCTCCTGCGCGCGGGACCGCTTCAATGAGGCCCCGTCTATGTCCAACTAGTGAACTCTAAGCTGAGCCGTTCGGGTTGCCTCCCGTCAAGAGGTTGAACAATTTCCGCGGCTGTGCACACAGCGGCGCACCCCGCTCCCTGCGCGGGGAACGGGGTGCGCCCGGACGGTGACCGACGGCTACTTCAAGGTCGCGGAGGTCAGCCCCGCCTGCACCTGACGCTGGAAGGACAGGTACACGACCAGCATCGGGATCATGGCGATCGTCACGCCCGCGAACAGCACGGGCAGGTCGGAGGCGTACCCCTGCTGCTGGTTCAGCTGGATCAGTCCCTGGGTGAGCACATAGCGTTCCGGATCGTCACCGCTCTGCGGCTGCATCAGCACCGTCGGCAGAATGAACTGATTCCACTGCCCCAGCGTGTTGAAGATCCCCACGCTGATCAGACCGGGCTTGGCCATGGGCAGCATCACCTGGAAGAAGGTTCGCGTGTGCGACGCCCCGTCGAGGATCGACGCCTCGAACACCGCGGTGGGCAGGGTCCGGAAGAAGGCGTGCATGAAGAAGACCGTGAACGGCATCGAGTAGGCGATGTAGACCAGGATCAGGCCCTGGTAGGTGTTGAGCATGTCCAGCCGCTTGACCATGAAGAACAGCGGGACCAGGGCGAGGAACACCGGGAACATCGCCCCGGCGACGAAGAAGTAGTACAGCAGCCGGTTGCCCCAGAACTCGTAGCGCGCCAGCACGTACGCGGCCATGGAGCCGAACAGCATGGTCAGCGGCACCGAGAAGGCCAGCACCACGACCGTGTTGAGGAAGTAGTCGCCGATGCCCTTCTCCCAGGCCCGGCCGAACACGTCCGGCGACCAGTTCTCGGGCCAGCCGAAGGCGGAGCCGGCGATCTGGGCGTCCGTCTTGAAGGCGCTCAGGACCAGCCACAGCAGCGGCAGGACGATCATCAGGGCCCACAGGGCGAGGAAGCCGTGCGAGAAGGCGTTGAGGACCACGCCCTCCCCGCGCCGGCCGTCCGCCCGGACCGGCCCCTTGGACACGGGCCGCTCGGCCGGACGGCCGGCGGTCTCCTTGGTGGGTGTGCTCATCGTCGTCTCCCCCGCTCAGAACTCGACGCGCTCGCGGCGGGTGGCGCGCAGCATGACCACGGACAGGATCAGGGTGAGGACGAGCATGACCACGCCCATGGCGCAGGCGTAGCCGCTCTCGCCGAAGTACAGGAAGTTGCGCATCATCACGGTCGCCATGACCTCGCTGCGGTGGTCCGGGCCGCCGCCGAACTCGCCGGAGGTCATGGTGGAGACCAGGATGAACATGTCCATCGCTGCGATGCCGAGGTAGACCCACGCCGTCTGCACGGAGTCCCACAGCAGCGGCAGCGTGATGCGGAAGAACGACTGGGCGCGGCCGGCCCCGTCGATCAGGGCGGCCTCGTAGATGTCCCGCGGAATGGACTGCATGGCCGCGGAGAACAGCACCAGGTAGAAGCCGACGCCGTGCCAGACGACGACGAGGATCAGCGCCCACAGGACCAGGCTGGGCTCGTTGAGCCATTCGACGGGACTGTTCTCGTCGACCAGCCCGAGGGTCATCAGGGCGCCGTTGAGCATTCCTCCGCTGTCGCTGCGGTACACGGCCCCGAACAGCACCGCGAGAATGGCGAGCGACAGGACCTGCGGAAAGAAATAGACGATCTTGTAGAACTTCGATCCGGCGACCCCCGACACCCCGCCGGCCCGGCTGCGTCCGCCCGCGTTCACCATGAAGGCGAAGAACAGGGCGAGCAGAATCGTGATCACCGGGATGAAGATCAGGAACAGGATGTTGTGCCAGATCGCCCGCAGGAAGACGTCGTCCTGGAACAGCTTCTCGTAGTTGTCCAGGCCGACGAAGTTGAAGGTCTGCGACTGTCCCTTCCAGTCCGTCAGCGAATAGCCGAAGGTCTGGACGTACGGCCAGATGACGAAGACCAGGTAGAGCGCGACGGGCACGAGGAGAAACCCGGCGACGAACCGATACTGCCCCTTACGCATGAAAACCTGCCCCTGCCTGTGAGCCCCGAAAGGGGCGCGGGCGGTGTCGGTGTGCGGTGCCGCCGCACGGGCCGGGCCCACCGCGGGCGAGCCGCGGACCGCATTCCACCGCGCCCCTCGCGGCGCTCGTCGGAAACGACTCGGAACTACTCGCGGCGATTCTTCTTCGACTCCGGGTCCTTCGCGGCCTCATCGACCGCGGCCTGGGCCCGCTTCAGCCACTCCTTCGGCTGAATGCGCCGGGCCATCAGCTCGTTCGACGCGTTCTGGATCGCCGAGTCCATCTCGCTGTACCACTCGGAGTACAGGAACCGGAAAGTGTTCTCCCCGGCCGCCTTGGACGCCTCGACGGTCGACTGGGTGCCGGGCCGCAGCTGGACGCTCGGGTCGACGCCGTCCTTGAGGATGGTGAGCGAGTTCGCCTCCTTGGCGAACAGCGTCGACCACTCGCGCGAGAGCATCATCCGCATGAACTCCTTGGCCCCGGGCAGGTTCTTGGCCTTGGCCGGGATGATGAAGGGCTCGCCCGAGCCGGCCCGGATCGCCTCGAACGGCATCACGCTGTCCGGCAGCACCGGCATCGGCAGGAACTTCATGTCGAAGTCCGGGGGCGTCTGCTTGAGCTGCTCGTTCTCCAGCCAGGAGCCGGAGGTGATGAAGGCGGCCTTGTACTGGTTCCAGCGGGTCTGGGACTCGGTGTGGGTCAGACCGTTGGTGCCGGGCATCAGATAGCCCTTCTCCACGACCTCGTAGATCGCCTCGACGGCGGCCTGCGCGGCGTCGGACCCGACGAACGCCTTCGGGTCCAGGTTGTCGATCGCCTTCATGGCGTCCAGGCCGCCCTTCTTGGCGATCAGGTCCATGATGGCGACGTTGATGTAGTACGGGTACTTGCCCTGGTGGGCCAGGCCGCCGATGCCCTGGGACTTCGCGTCCCGGCAGATGGCGAGGAAGTCGTCCCAGGTCTTGGGCTCCTGCCAGCCCTTCTCCTGGAAGAGCTTGCCGGAGTACCACAGGCCCCACACCGTGTAGATGTAGTTGAGGGCGACGACCTTGCCCCCCTGCAGGCCCGGGTCGAGCGTGCCGGGGATGACGGTGTCGCGGACCTTCTTCGAGGGGTCGTCCACGCTCGGCGCGTCCAGCACCTCGGCGAGGTCGAGCAGCTGGCCGTTGCGGTGCAGGACGTCGATCTTGATCTTCTGGGCGCCGGAGTTGTCGACGATGTCCGGCGGATTGCCCGCGTTGAACCGGGGCTGGAGTTTCCCGGTGATTTCCTGGGTGCCGGTGTGGGTGGAGACGACCCCGCGCTTCTTCTCGAAGTCGGCCTCCCACGCCTTGGCGTAGTCGTCGCCGTATCCGCCTTTGAAGATGACGACGTCGAGCTTGCTGCCCTCCTTGACGCCGAAGGGGTTGTCCTTCGACGTCTTCCCCCGGGTGTCGTCGCCCGAGTCGTCGTCCCCCCCGCCGCCGCTGGCACAGGCGGAAAGCAGGCTCATGGCCGGCACCGACGCCAGCCCGAGCGCGGCGGACCGCTTGATCAGGGCGCGCCGGCCGACGCCTTCGGGACTGCTGGTGTTCTCGGCGGAAATGGATCCCATGCTCAAGTCCTCGCCTTCTTCAGGACTCAGGCGGTGAACCGGATCCTCCCCGGCACCGCGGTGGGGTCAAGCAGGGTCGGGCAGATGACGCGGATCGCGCGTTGGGTGAATCGCCGACAGGTATAGTCCACTTCCGGCCGAAGGAGCAAGATCGAATGCAAGGTTGGCCGGTGGTCTTTTCCGAGTTGAGACCTCGCGGAAATATGGGCGATCCGTATGCCTCATGCCGGAAAAACGCGCGACATCCACCCCGCAGACCGAAGTCAACACCCTTGACACCGCGGTGCACTTGGGCCACTACTGGATCTTGTGCACCGAAGGTGACAACGTTGTCCAGCTCGGAAAGGGTGCTCGCCCATGTGGCAGTCGGTACGGCACGCGCACCGGTGGAGAGACCGGCGCGGGAAGCGGCACGGATGGAGTACGGCGGTCGTCACGGCGGCCGCCTTCGTCATGGCCGCCGGATCGCAGGGCGCGGCCGTCGCCCTGCCCGCCGCCCCCGAGGCGGCCGGAACGGAGTTCGCGTCGTCCTTCGAGAGCGGGGAACCGGCGCCCGACTGGCTGAACACCGTGGAGCGCGGGCCGGACGGCGCCGGCCGGGCCTCGGGTGTGGACGGCGGCCACAGCAGCGGCATCCCCGGCAATGTGACCGACCGGGTCACCGACGTCCGGGCGAGCGGCGAGAACACCGGCGGCGGCGAGGTGAAGGAGAACCTGGTCGACGGGGAGCCGGGCACCAAGTGGCTGGTGTTCGAGCCGTCCGGCTGGGCGGAGTTCGGCCTGGACGCGCCGGTCCGCCTCGTCCGCTACGCCCTGACCTCCGCCAACGACCACGCCGAGCGCGACCCGGTGGACTGGACCCTGAAGGGTTCGGCCGACGGCGAGGAGTGGACGGTCCTGGACACCCGCTCGGGCGAGTCCTTCCCGGAGCGGCTGCGGACCAGGACGTTCGACCTCGCGCCGGACGCGGTCGGCGAGTACCGTCACTTCCGGCTCGACGTGACGCGGAACAACGGCGGCGGCATCCTGCAACTCGCCGACGTGCAGTTCTCGACGGGCGGCGAGGAGGGACCCGTCCCGCCGGACATGCTCTCGCTGGTCGACCGGGGCCCGAGCGGCTCGCCCACCGCGAAGGCGGGCGCCGGCTTCACCGGGAAGCGGGCGCTGCGCTACGCCGGCCGGCACACCGCCGACGGCCGGGCGTACTCGTACAACAAGGTCTTCGACGTCGACGTGGCCGTCGGGCGGGACACCGAGCTGGCGTACCGGATCTTCCCCCAGATGGCCGACGGCGACCTGGACTACGCCGCCACCAACGTCGCGGTCGACCTCGCCTTCACCGACGGCACCTACCTCAGCGACCTGCGCCCGCAGGACCGGCACGGCTTCCCGCTGACGCCGCGCGGGCAGGGCGAGTCCAAGGTGCTCTACGTCAACCAGTGGAACGACGTCGCCGCGCGGATCGGGTCGGTGGCGGCGGGGCGCACGGTCGACCGCGTCCTGGTGGCGTACGACGCCCCGAAGGGGCCGGCGCGTTTCCGGGGCTGGATCGACGACGTGTCGCTGCGGCCGGCGCCGCCCGAGAAGCCGAAGGCGCACCTGTCGGACTACGCGGTGACCACCCGCGGCACCCACTCCAGCGGCGCCTTCTCGCGCGGCAACACCTTCCCGGCGACGGCCGTCCCGCACGGCTTCAACTTCTGGACGCCGGTGACCAACGCGGGCTCGCTGAGCTGGCTGTACGACTACGCGCGCGGCAACAACGCCGACAACCTGCCGACGATCCAGGCGTTCAGCGCGAGCCACGAGCCGAGCCCCTGGATGGGCGACCGGCAGACCTTCCAGGTGATGCCGTCCGTCGCCGCGGGCACCCCCGAACTGGGCCGGGAGCAGCGGGAGCTGGCCTTCCGGCACGAGAACGAGACGGCACGGCCGTACTACTACGGCGTGCGGTTCGAGAACGGGCTCACCGCGGAGATGGCGCCGACCGACCACGCGGCCGTGCTGCGCTTCACCTACCCCGGCGACGACGCGAGCGTCCTGTTCGACAACGTCACCGACCAGGCGGGCCTGACGCTGGACGAGGCCACCGGCACCGTCACGGGCTACTCGGACGTCAAGTCGGGCCTGTCGACGGGCGCGACGCGGCTGTTCGTGTACGGCGAGTTCGACCGGCCGGTCACCGGCGGCGACTCGGCGGGCGTCAAGGGCTGGCTGCGCTTCGACGCGGGCGCGGACCGCACGGTGACCCTGCGCCTGGCGACCTCGCTGATCGGCGTGGACCAGGCGAGGGACAACCTGCGCCAGGAGATCCCCGGGGGCGTCTCCTTCGAGACGGTGAAGTCCCGTGCGCGGGCGCAGTGGGACCGCCTGCTGGGGAAGGTGGAGGTCGAGGGCGCGACCCCGGACCAGCTCACCACCCTCTACTCCGGCCTCTACCGGCTGTACCTGTACCCCAACTCCGGTTTCGAGAAGGTCGACGGCGTGTACAAGTACGCCTCGCCGTTCTCGCCGATGCCGGGCCCGGACACGCCGACGCGCACCGGCGCGAAGATCGTGGACGGCAAGGTGTACGTCAACAACGGCTTCTGGGACACCTATCGCACGACGTGGCCGGCGTACTCGCTGCTGACGCCCTCGCGGGCGGGCGAGCTGGCCGACGGGTTCGTGCAGCAGTACAAGGACGGCGGCTGGACCTCGCGCTGGTCCTCGCCGGGGTACGCGGACCTGATGACCGGCACGTCGAGCGACGTCGCGTTCGCCGACGCCTACGTGAAGGGCGTGGACTTCGACGCGGAGGCGGCGTACGACGCGGCGGTGAAGAACGCGACCGTGGTGCCGCCGGCGCCGGGCGTGGGCCGCAAGGGCATGGCGACCTCCCCGTTCCTCGGCTACACCGGCACGGACACGCACGAGGGCCTGTCGTGGGCGCTGGAGGGGTATCTCAACGACTACGGCATCGCCCGGATGGGCCGCGCCCTGTACCGGGAGACCGGCGAGCGCCGGTACGAGGAGGAGTCCGAGTACTTCCTGGACCGGGCCCGGGAGTACGTCCGTCTGTTCGACTCCGAGGCCGGCTTCTTCCAGGGCCGGGACGCCGACGGCGAGTGGCGGGTGGAGTCCTCGGCGTACGACCCGCGGGTGTGGGGCCACGACTACACGGAGACCAACGGCTGGGGCTACGCCTTCACCGCCCCGCAGGACAGCCGGGGCCTGGCCAACCTGTACGGCGGCCGGGCGGGCCTCGCGGACAAGCTGGACGAGTACTTCGCCACGCCGGAGACCGCCTCGCCCGAGTTCGTGGGCTCCTACGGCGGCGTGATCCACGAGATGACCGAGGCGCGGGACGTGCGGATGGGCATGTACGGCCACTCCAACCAGGTCGCCCATCACGCGATCTACATGTACGACGCGGCCGGGCAGCCGTGGAAGGCGCAGGAGAAGGTCCGCGAGGTGCTGTCCCGCCTCTACACCGGCAGCGCGGTGGGTCAGGGGTACCACGGCGACGAGGACAACGGCGAGCAGTCCGCCTGGTATCTGTTCTCCGCGCTGGGCTTCTACCCGCTGGTGATGGGCAGCGGCGAGTACGCCGTCGGCTCACCGCTGTTCACCAAGGCGACCGTCCACCTGGAGAACGGGCGGGATCTGGTGGTGCGGGCCCCGGAGAACAGCGCGAAGAACGTCTACGTGCAGGGCCTGAAGGTCGACGGCCGCACCTGGACGTCGACTTCGCTGCCCCACGCGCTGCTGGCGAAGGGCGCCGAGCTGGAGTTCGCGATGGGCCCGAGGCCCTCGTCGTGGGGCACGGGCGAGGACGCGGCGCCGGTGTCGATCACCAAGGGCGACCGGGTGCCCGAGCCGCGCGAGGACGCGGTACGGGGCGAAGGGGCCCTCTTCGACGACACGTCGGCGACGGAGGCGGAGGTGACGACGGTCGACCTGCCGGTGGAAGGGCGCACCAGGGCGGTGCAGTACACGCTGACGTCGCCGGCGGACCGGACGGCCGCCCCGACGGGCTGGACGCTCCAGGGCTCGGCGGACGGCACGACGTGGCGGACGCTGGACGAGCGGGCGGGTGACACGTTCCGCTGGGACCGGCAGACCCGGGCCTTCTCGATACGGAAACCGGGCGCGTACGCGCACTACCGGCTGGTGTTCGCGCAGGCCGGCGGCGCGGCGCGGCTCGCGGAGGTGGAGCTGCTGGCGTAGGCGGGGTCTCGCCGGCAACGCCGAGGGCCGCACCCCCGTCGCCGGGGGTGCGGCCCATTGTCCGGTGCCGGCTGCCGTGCCGCCTACTTGCGGATCAGGCTGCGCAGCACGTACTGCATGATGCCGCCGTTGCGGTAGTAGTCGGCCTCACCGGGGGTGTCGATGCGGACGACCGCGTCGAACTCGACGCCCGTGTCGGTGCCGACCTTGACCGTGCGCGGCGTCCGGCCCTCGTTCAGCTCGGTGACGCCGGTGATGGAGAAGGTCTCCTCGCCGGTCAGGCCGAGGGACTGCGCCGAGGCGCCCTCCGGGAACTGCAGCGGGAGCACGCCCATGCCGATGAGGTTGGAGCGGTGGATGCGCTCGTAGGACTCGGCGATGACGGCCTTGACGCCGAGGAGCGCGGTGCCCTTGGCCGCCCAGTCGCGGGACGAGCCGGAGCCGTACTCCTTGCCGGCCAGGACGACCAGCGGGATGCCGGCGGCCTGGTAGTTCTGCGAGGCGTCGTAGATGAAGGCGACCGGGCCGCCGTCCTGGGTGAAGTCGCGGGTGTAGCCGCCCTCGGTGCCCGGCGCGATCTGGTTGCGCAGGCGGATGTTGGCGAACGTGCCGCGGATCATGACCTCGTGGTTGCCGCGGCGCGAGCCGTAGCTGTTGAAGTCACGGCGCTCCACACCGTGCTCGGTGAGGTACTTGCCGGCCGGGGTGTCGGCCTTGATGGCGCCGGCCGGGGAGATGTGGTCGGTGGTGACCGAGTCGCCCAGCTTGGCCAGGACACGCGCGCCGGTGATGTCCTCGACCGGCGTGGTCTCCATGGTCATGCCCTCGAAGTACGGGGGCTTGCGGACGTAGGTGGACTGCGGGTCCCACTCGAAGGTGTCGCCGGTCGGAATCGGCAGCGCCTGCCACTGGGCGTCGCCCGCGAAGACGTCGCTGTAGGACTTGGAGAACATGTCCTCGCCGATGGCGCCCGCGACGACGTCGTTCACCTCGGCCTCGGAGGGCCAGATGTCCTTCAGGTAGACCGGGTTGCCGTCCTGGTCGGTGCCCAGGGCGTCCTTGGTGATGTCCACCTTCATGGAGCCGGCGATCGCGTAGGCGACGACCAGCGGCGGGGACGCCAGGTAGTTCATCTTGACGTCGGGGTTGATGCGGCCCTCGAAGTTCCGGTTGCCGGACAGGACCGAGGTGACCGCGAGGTCGTGGTCGTTGACGGCCTTGGAGACCTCCTCCGGCAGCGGGCCGGAGTTGCCGATGCAGGTGGTGCAGCCGTAGCCGACGAGGTTGAAGCCGACCTTGTCGAGGTACGGGGTCAGGCCCGCCTTGTCGAAGTAGTCGGTGACGACCTTCGAACCCGGGGCGAGGGTGGTCTTGACCCACGGCTTGCGGGTCAGGCCCTTCTCGACCGCCTTCTTGGCCACCAGGGCGGCGGCGACCATGACGTACGGGTTGGAGGTGTTGGTGCAGGAGGTGATGGCCGCGACGGTGACCGCGCCGTGGTCGATCTCGTAGGTCGAGCCGTCGGGGGCGGTGACGGTGACCGGGTTGGACGGGACGGCCGCACCGGTGCCCTCGGCGTGCTGCGGGGCGCCCGCGCCGTTCTCCTGGTGGCCATAGGCCGGGGCGTCGGAGGCCGGGAAGGACTCGTCGCTCGCCTCGTCCACCGGGGAGGCGGCGGTGCCGGCCTGGGTCGCCGGGACCTCGACGTAGTTGAGGACGTCCTTGGCGAACTGCTGGGCGGCCTCGGCCAGGACGATGCGGTCCTGCGGGCGCTTCGGGCCGGCGATCGACGGGACGACCGTCGACAGGTCCAGCTCCAGCTTCTCGGAGAAGTCCGGCTCGGCCTTCGGGTCCAGCCAGAGGCCCTGCTCCTTGGCGTACGCCTCGACGAGCGCGACCTGCTGCTCGCTGCGGCCGGTCAGCTTGAGGTAGTTCAGGGTCTCGTCGTCGATCGGGAAGATCGCGGCGGTGGAACCGAACTCCGGCGACATGTTGCCGATGGTGGCGCGGTTGGCGAGCGAGGTGGCGGCGACGCCCTCGCCGTAGAACTCGACGAACTTGCCGACGACGCCGTGCTTGCGCAGCATCTCGGTGATGGTCAGCACGAGGTCGGTGGCGGTGGTGCCGGTGGGCAGCTCGCCGGTCAGCTTGAAGCCGACGACGCGCGGGATGAGCATGGAGACCGGCTGGCCGAGCATCGCGGCCTCGGCCTCGATGCCGCCGACGCCCCAGCCGAGCACGCCGAGGCCGTTGACCATGGTGGTGTGCGAGTCGGTGCCGACGAGGGTGTCGGGGTACGCCTGTCCGCCCCGGACCATGACGGTGCGGGCCAGGTGCTCGATGTTCACCTGGTGGACGATGCCGGTGCCGGGCGGGACGACCTTGAACTCGTCGAAGGCGGTCTGGCCCCAGCGCAGGAACTGGTAACGCTCCTTGTTGCGGCCGTACTCGAGCTCGACGTTCTGCGCGAAGGCCTCGTTCGTGCCGAACTTGTCGGCGATGACGGAGTGGTCGATGACCAGTTCGGCCGGGGCCAGCGGGTTGATCTTCGCCGGGTCGCCGCCCAGCTCCTTGACGGCCTCGCGCATGGTGGCGAGGTCGACGACGCAGGGGACGCCGGTGAAGTCCTGCATGATCACGCGGGCCGGCGTGAACTGGATCTCCTGCGAGGGCTGCGCCTGCGAGTCCCAGCCGCCGAGGGCGCGAATGTGGTCGGCGGTGATGTTCGCGCCGTCCTCGGTGCGGAGCAGGTTCTCCAGCAGGACCTTAAGGCTGTAGGGGAGCCGGGCCGAGCCCTCCACCTTGTCCAGGCGGAAGATCTCGTACGACTCGTCGCCCACCTGCAGCGTGCTGCGGGCGTCGAAGCTGTTCGCCGACACGACAGTCTCCTTCATTCATGTGCGCGTTCCACCGCATCCTGCCGCCACGCCTTCTCGGCCCATCCGCTAAGGTCAGGCTAAGTTAGGTAACCCTTACAGGGCGGGCGACCGCGGTGCGCCTCGGCAGATATCTCGATGTCGAGATAACTCTAGTACATGCGGGCCGACCGGTCATGCCCCGACCCTTCCCCTCATCGTCCGGCCGGAGCCATCGAGCCGCCGGACGGGGGTATACGGCTGCGAAAGGACCCGAACCGGGAAGGTGACCCCATGCCGCTCACGTTTCGTAAGAGTTTTCGCATTTTGCCCGGAGTGCGCCTGAACATAAACCGCCACTCCTGGTCCATCACGACCGGCGGGAAGAACGGCCCGCGGCACACCCACAGCAGCACCGGACGCCGTACGACGTCGATGGACCTGCCCGGACCCTTCGGATGGCGCAGCACCCGTTCGGCCAAGCGGCGCTGACACGGCGTCACCCGAACGGACCCCCCGGGAGGCGCCATCTCATATCTGAGATAACCTCAGCCTCATGGCAGACGACTACCTCGTACGCATCGGCAAGCTCATCCGTGACGCCCGTCAGCACCGGGGCTGGACACAGGCGCAGCTCGCCGAGGCGCTCGGTACCAGCCAGAGCGCCGTCAATCGCATCGAACGCGGCAACCAGAACATCAGCCTTGAGATGATCGCCCGTATCGGTGAGGCCCTGGACAGCGAGATCGTCTCGCTGGGCTACGCGGGCCCCATGCATCTGCGGGTGGTCGGCGGGCGCCGGCTGTCCGGGGCCATCGATGTGAAGACCAGCAAGAACGCGTGCGTGGCCCTGCTGTGCGCCTCGCTGCTCAACCAGGGGCGCACGGTGCTGCGCCGGGTCGCCCGCATCGAGGAGGTGTACCGCCTCCTGGAGGTCCTCGGCTCCGTCGGCGTGCGCACCCGCTGGATCAACGACGGCGTCGACCTGGAGATCGTGCCGCCCGCCGACCTGGAGATGGGCGCGATCGACGAGGACGCGGCCCGCCGCACCCGTTCCATCATCATGTTCCTCGGCCCGCTGCTGCACCGCATGGACCGCTTCCGGCTGCCCTACGCCGGCGGCTGCGACCTCGGCACCCGGACCATCGAGCCGCACATGATCGCCCTGCGCCGGTTCGGCCTGGACATCGCGGCGACGGAGGGCCAGTACCACGCGGTGGTGGACCGCTCGGTGCGACCCGACCGCCCGATCGTGCTGACGGAGCGCGGCGACACGGTGACCGAGAACGCGCTCCTGGCCGCCGCGCGCCACGACGGCGTCACCGTCATCCGCAACGCCTCCTCCAACTACATGGTCCAGGACCTGTGCTTCTTCCTGGAGGCGCTCGGCGTCGAGGTCGAGGGCATCGGCACCACCACCCTCACCGTGCACGGCAGGCCCGTCATCGACGTCGACGTGGACTACTCCCCCTCCGAGGACCCGGTCGAGGCGATGAGCCTGCTGGCCGCCGCGGTGGTCACGGAGTCGGAGCTGACGGTGCGCCGGGTCCCCATCGAGTTCCTGGAGATCGAGCTGGCGGTCCTGGAGGAGATGGGCCTCGACCACGACCGCACGCCCGAGTACGTCGCCGACAACGGCCGCACCCGCCTGGTGGACCTGACCGTCCGGCCCTCCAAGCTGGAGGCGCCGATCGACAAGATCCACCCGATGCCGTTCCCCGGCCTGAACATCGACAACGTCCCGTTCTTCGCGGCGATCGCGGCCGTCGCCCAGGGCAAGACCCTGATCCACGACTGGGTCTACGACAACCGCGCGATCTACCTCACCGACCTCAACCGTCTCGGCGGCCGGCTCCAGCTCCTGGACCCCCACCGCGTCCTGGTCGAGGGCCCGACCCGCTGGCGCGCCGCCGAGATGATGTGCCCGCCGGCCCTGCGCCCGGCGGTGGTCGTCCTCCTGGCGATGATGGCGGCGGAGGGCACGTCGGTGCTGCGCAACGTCTACGTCATCAACCGGGGGTACGAGGACCTGGCGGAGCGGCTGAACTCGATCGGGGCGCAGATCGAGATCTTCCGGGACATCTGATGTGAGGATGCCGCCGCACCCTGCCCGACCTGCTCGGCATATGCAACGCAATCCCATGTGGACGAGTCCGGAGTCATGGCTGCCGGGGAACTCACGGGCGCCGGGCAGGACCGCCGGGACCGTATGAGGGTGCGGCCGCTTGCGCGCTACCGGCCGTCAGCGTCGGGACCGGCCGTTGCGGCGCATGCGTGCCGGCCGATGGCCGACCGTGGAGGCGGACAGGTGACGGCACTGCTCCGGCGGGCTCATGACCCACTGCGAATCCGGCCGGCGCAAGGCGCGGAGGGCCGGTGATGGGCTCGGTGAAAGCGCTCGACGCAAGGCTCTTCGACGAGACCGTGGCGGCGATCGCGTTGTTCGCGGGTCGGCCCCACGCCCGGCACGCGAGGCCCGCCGGCTCGCACCGGACGGGCCCGGGGTGTCGATCGGGTCACCGGGGCCGCAGGCGCAGCAGGACCGGCGTCGCGTCCGGGGAGGACGGGAGCTGCACCCCGTAGTGCCGTCCCTCGGTGTGGGCCGGGGTCTGGTCGTCGTAGTGCGGGGAAGCCGGGTTGCCCGAGGCGCCGTGGCGGAGCACGTCCCACAATCGCGGTCCGTGCGGGGAGAGTTCGGCCACGAACCGCCACGGTGCTCCGTCGACCACCTTGCCGCTCGGGTCGGAAGAGGTCAGGGCGACCGTGTGGGAGCTGCCGCCGGCCGGGGTCGACGGTGCGCCGAAGAGCGGGGCGAGTGCGGGGACGGCCCTGCCGATCGGATGCTGGTCGGTGATCCGGTGGACCCGGTCGTACCGCCAGCGCGACGGATCCTCGCCCTGCTCCCCGGCGATCCGTCGCGCCGTCGCGGTCAGCGCGCGTCGCGCCACGGCCGGCAGCGTCTCCCGCTCTCCCAGCGCCGTTCTGGCGTCGGGGTCGAGCACCAGGTGATCGACCTGGAGGGCCGCGTCCGGCATGGCCGCGGCCAGCTCCTCCCCCAGCCGGCTGCCGACCCAGTGGTCCGTGAGGGCCTGCATGAACCGGAAGAACACCAGGGGCGCCGCCAGGTGTCCGTGGTCGTGTCCGTCCCAGTCGGCGAGCAGTCGGTGGCATGCGGCGGTGAGCGGTTCGTCCGGAGGCTCCCGGTCCAGCGCGTCGAGCAGGGTGGGGAGCACGCGGCGGGCGCGCCCGTCCAGGACGTCGGACTGCCACCGGGCGCATGCCGCCGCGGTGACGACCCCCTCCGTGGTGATCAGCTCCTCGATCCGTTCCGCCCGGTAGGGCGGCAGCCAGTCCACCCCCACGTCGAGCGGAGCCCCGGCGGGCAGCAGCCGGTGGTTGGCGGACACGATGTACCCCTCGGACGGGTCGACCACCTCCGGCAGGTCGTCGAATGCGAGGAAGTCCTCCCAGGAGCGGGCGGCGTCGGCGTACCCGGCCGGGACTCCCCCGCTGCTGCCCGGCGCCCGGGCCGGGACGTTGCCCGCCGTCCTCAGGGCGATGGTGCCGTCCTGGCAGGCCACCACCACGTTGAGCACCGGCACGCCGAACGCCCGCAGGGTGTCCCGGAGTTCCGGGTAGTCACGCGCTCGCCACATCCGCTGGCACGCCTCGATCTCCGCCGAGGGCTCCAGGCCGCTCCAGAACAGGCCGTACCGGCCGGCCCCGTCCGAGCCGGGCAGGTCCAGTTCGACGTGGCGGGCGCCGCCGGCCGCGCGTACCGGGACCGGCTCCGCGCCCCGCACCGTGATCACGCTCTCCTCGGTCCACCTCTCGGCCTCCTCGGAGCCCGCGGTCGGCGCGAGGGTGCACAGGTCCTGTGTGTCGACGGTGGAGTTGGTGATGCCCCAGGCCAGGTGGCGGTTGGCGCCGGCGATCAGGCCCGGCAGGCCGGGGACGGTGACCCCGTAGCCGGTGGCACCGTCCTCCTGGCCGTCCAGCCGCAGGCCCATCTGGTACCAGAGGCTGGGCTGGGTGAGGACGATGTGCGGATCGTTGGCCAGCAGCGGGTGCCCGGAATCCGTGTGCGCGCCGGAGACGGCCCAGGCGTTGGAGCCGAGTGGGTGCTCGCCCCCCAGCAGCGCGTCGAACCAGGCCCGTGACGCCGTCGGCAGGTCGGCCGGGGAGGGCTCGTCCGCCCCTGTCGCACGCCTCTCGCCCGGCGGGGCGGCGGGGAGGGTGCGGATGGTCACCGCTCCGTCGGCGGGATACTTCGGCGTGCTGAAGGCGGCGGCGTGTTCCGGGCGTTCCTGGGCGAGCCTGGCGCGGAACGCCTCGTTGGCGAGATTGCGGCCGAGGTCGAAGCCCAGGTATTTGACGATGACGATCGAGTCCAGGGGGGTCCAGGGCTCGGGGCGGTAGCGCAGCAACCCGAACTCCAGGGGGAGGCCGGCCCGTCGCCGCATCCGCCGTGCCGCCGCGTCGACTCCGTCGCTGAACGCCACCAGGTTCGCCCGGTGTTCCGGGGAGAGCAGCGCCTGCGACCGGCGGGCGACCCGCTCCAGCGCGAGCTTGCGGGCCCTGACGTCCTCGTCGACCACGACCGCTCCGAAGATCTCGGCCAGCCGTCCTCGGGCCCGGCGCCGGAGCACGTCCATCTGCCAGAGCCGGTCGGTCGCCTGGACGTAGCCGACGGCGAAGTAGAGGTCGCGCTCCCGGGCGGCCGCGACGAACGGGACGCCGCGATCGTCACGCCGGATGTCGGCGCCCTCGATCAGCCCGCGCAGCCGGAGCCGACCGCGGCTGCGCTGGGCGTGCAGGCTGGGCAGTGCCGCCGCTCGCAGGCAGCGTTCACGCCAGGTCATCGGCGTGCTCCTCCTTCGGGCGAGGTGCGGAGCGTTCCGGTGCGGGGGCGGCCAGCCCGGGGACGCGCCGGCCGACGAGCAGGTAGATGACGACGGCGGCCAGGGCGAACGAGCCGACGCCGAGGAACATGGTGGTGCCGTCGTAGGCCGCGAGCAGCAGGCCGCCGGTGAACGGCCCGATGAACACGCCGAGTTGTGCGAAGGTCTGGGCGCCGAAGTAGGCGCCACGGCGTTCCTCCGGCGCGATCCTGTCGATGATGGCGAACTCCGCCGGGTAGATGAGGATCTCCCCGAGGGAGAACACCACCATCGCGGCGACGAAGTGCCAGATCTCCCCCGAGTACGCGAAGCCGGCCATGCCGAGGACGGTCAGCAGGCCGCCGACCGTGATGGACGTCACGGGGTTGCGCTTCTCCATGAACCGGGAGACGGCCAGTTGCAGGACCACCACGGTCACCGCGTTGGTGGTCAGCACGTAGCCCAGGATCGTGGTGCCGTCGGCGAATCCGTCGGAGAGGTGCTGCGCGAGCAACGAGGAGACGCGTCCGTGCACGGCCTCCAGCAGCAGTCCGGCGAGGATGAGGAAGAGCAGGCGCGGATCGGTCGCCACGACGCGCGCGCTGTCCGCGAGCCCTCTGAGGACGCCGCCGAGGTGCTGCGCCGCTTCCTCGCCGGTGGCCGTCCGGTCGGGCGCGACGGACGGCGCGGAGCTCCGCAGCAGGACTGCCGCCAGGCCGATCAGGTAGACGCCGTAGCCCAGCGCTCCGACCAGGAAGGCCGATCGGCCGCCCGCCAGTCCGACCGCCGCGCCGACGACGGGTCCGACGGCGAAGCCCATGTTGGTGGCCATGTACTGGTACGAGAAGACCTTCACCCGGCGTTGCGGCGGGAGCAGGTCGCTGAGCAGGGCCTTCCCGACGGGTCCGAAGGAGCTGCTGCTCAGCGCCATCGTCGCGTTGAAGGCGAACACCGCCGGGACGTCGTGGCTGAAGTAGAGGCCGACGAAGGAGCCGATCACGCCCAGGAGGGAGATCACCAGCAGCCGGGTGCGTCCGAGGAGGTCGGAGAGCGATCCGCCGACGAACCCGGCGAAGATCGAGAAGAACACCGACGAGCCGATGATGAAGCCGATCATGCCCGGTTCGAGTCCGAGTTCCTTGCGGAGGAACACGGCGAGGAAGGGGATGGTGACCGAGTTGGCGAGGCTCATGATGCCGGAGCCGACGATGAGCACCCGGGCGAGGACCGGCGTTGCTGCGGTGGTGGGGGTCATCGCGGTGTTGCGCCCTTTCCTGGTGCGGACTGTGTGCCGGACGTCCCGGTCTCGTGGGGAACGTCGTGCTCGGTGAGGAATCCTTGCAGGAGTTCGGCCAGGCGCCGGGCGTGCGGGTTGCGCAGCATGCCCTCGTGGTCCGCTTCGACGCGTTCCACCCGCAGGACGCCGGGCAGGAGCCGTGCCCATTCCGACGGGTGGTCCGCGCCGGCTGCGCCGTCCTCCCCGCCGGCCCGGACGAAGAGCGTCGGAAGACCGGCCGGCCGCGGTTCCGGCCAGCTGCGGTCGCACATCCACCGGTAGGTGCGGAACGCCGCCTCCAGGCCGCCCTGGAAGAACTCCACGGCCGAGGGGCCGATGATGCGCGCCGCGCGTGCGAGGACCATCGCGGTGGACTCGGTGCGCAGCAGCTCCGGCAGGTCGGTGTCGCGGTGCCGGGCGAGGTCGGGGAAGAGGCCGGCGAGCGTGGCGAGGAACGCCAGGAGCTGGTCGTCGTGGCCGCCCGAGAGCTTCTTCTCCAACGCGGCCGGGTCCAGCGCGTCGAGCAGGACCAGGCCGGCGACCGGTACGCCGAGCTCGCGCAGTCTCCCGGCGACGTAGAAGCCGAGGGAGCCACCGTAGGAGTGGCCGACGAGGTGGAGGGGTCCGCCGTCCACCGCGGCGGCGATGATCCGCGCGCACTCCTCGGCGAGGGCCGTGGCGGTCTGCTCGCCGTCGCTCGCCCGTACCAGGCGGGCGGTGGAGAGCGCGGAGAAGGAGCGGTCCCGGAAGTGGGAGGAGAGCTGGGCGAAGGACTCGCCCAGCCCGAGAACTCCGGGCAGGGCGAACACGGGCGGGGCGCCCGCCGGGTGCTGCCGGAGCCGCAGGAGGGCGGGATGGCCGCCGTGGGTGTTCCTCGCCGTGTGGACGGCGTGGACCGGCCCGGTGGGCCGTCCGGCGTGGGCCGGCGGTGCCGGTGCGGCCCCGGTGTCCCCGCCCGGCCGGGTCGGCGGCCGGCCGGACTCGCCGGCCGGGCCGGGGGTCGCGTCATGGCCGGGCTCCCTGCCGATGCCCGCCGCCCGGTCGCTGTCGCGTGACGGCTCCGCCAGGCGCTCCCGGACGACGGCCGCCAGCGCGCGTGCGGTCGGCTCGCGGAGGAACTCGCGCAGCGGCACCTCCACGTCGAACGCGGTCCGCACCCCGGCCAGCAGCCTGGTGGCCAGCAGCGAGTGGCCGCCCAGATCGAAGAAGCCGGCGGTCGGATCCGCCCGGTCGAGGTGCAGCAGACCGGTGACGATCCGCAGGACGCGCTCCTCCACGGCGTCGGCCGGCTCCTCCCCTCGGCCGGTCCCCCGGAGGGTGAGGGTCGAGGCATCGGCCGGGTCGGGCAGGGCCTTGCGGTCGGCCTTGCCGTTCTGGGTGAGCGGCAGCCGGTCCAGGCGCACGAAGACCGTGGGGACCATGTAGCCCGGGAGCGTCGCGGCGAGTGCCTCCTGCAGTGACTCCACCGACAGGCCCGCCCCCTCGGCGGGCACGACGTAGGCCACCAGGCTGGTCCCGCGTTCGGGCAGGTCGCGGGCGACCACCGCGGCCTCGGCGAGAAGGGGCAGGGCGCGCAACGCCTGCTCGATCTCCCCGAGTTCGATGCGGAAGCCGCGGATCTTGACCTGGTCGTCCTTCCTGCCGTGGTACGCGAACACGCCGGAGGGGGTGAGCCGGGCCAGGTCGCCGGAGCGGTAACCACGCCCACGGCCCCCGGGCAGTTCGACGAAGCGGTCGCGGTCGAGCTCGGGCCGCTTGAGGTAGCCGAGGCCGACCCCTGGGCCGGTCACCACGATCTCGCCGGTCCCGCCCGGCGGCACGGCCGACAGGGCGTCGTCCACCAGCAGGAACTCCGTGCCGGCGATGGGGCGGCCGATCAGCGACCCGGTCCCGCCGAGTTGGTCCTGCGTCACGCGGTGGAAGGAGGAGATCACCGTCGTCTCGGTGATGCCGTAGGCGTTGAGCAGGCGGGGCGAGTCGTCGCCGTACTTGGCGAACCACGGCGCCAGGTCGGAGAAGTACAGGGGCTCCCCGCCGAAGACCACCCAGCGCAGGGGCAGCCGGTCGGCGAAGCGGTTGTCCTCTGCGGCGAGTTGGTGGAAGGCCGTCGGGGTCTGGCACAGGACGGTGATCCGTTCGTCTCGGAGCAGCCGCCACAGCGCCGCCGGATCCTGCGCCGTCTGCGCCGGTACGACGACCAGCCGGCCGCCGTGCAGCAGGGCGCCCCACATCTCCCAGACGGAGAAGTCGAACGAGAAGGAGTGGAACTGCGTCCACACGTCCTCGGCTCCGAAGGCGTACGTCTCCTCGACCGCCGCGAAGAGACTCAGCAGGTTTCCGTGGGAGACCTGCACGCCCTTCGGACGGCCGGTGGTCCCCGAGGTGAAGATGATGTAGGCGCGGGTGTCCCGGTCGATCCCGGTCTGCGGCGCGTCCGCGGTGGGCTCGGGCAGCGGATCGTCCACGAACACGGCGGGCAGGCCGCCGGGCACCCGCCCGGCGAACGCCCTGGAAGTGATCACCGCCGCGGGCTCGGCGTCGTCGACGATCAGCTCCAGACGCGCCCGGGGCGTCTGCGCGTCCAACGGCGCATAGGACGACCCCGTGCGCAGCACGGCCAGCGCCGCCGCCACCATCCACACCGAACGCTCCAGCAGAATCCCCACCGGACGTCCGGGGTCCGATGTCACCGCACGCAGTGCCGCGGCCAGCCGGTCGGCGGTCTCGTCCAGTTGACGGTAGGTCCAGCTGAGCCGTCCGTCCTGGACGGCGATCCGGTCCGGGAACTCGGCCACCACCGCGGCGAACGCCTCCCCCAGGTGCGCGGCCCGGTTCAGGACGGAGTCGGGCCGGGTGGCGCCGGCCGCCAGGGGGGTCCGCGGGGCGGGTGGCCGACTGCGCAGCGCGACGCGCCGCCGGAGCTGCTCCGCACGGTCTTTGTTCATCGATTCATCCTTCACTCGCGTCGCGCGTCCGGCGGGTCAGAGGGTGAGCAGGAGCGCCGGCAGCAGTCCCCGGGCCTCCACACGGTCGAGGAACGCCGGCCAGTGGGCGGAGTCGGCGACCGTGCCCGTCCGCGCCGCGTCGGAGAAGTGCAGCGTGTCCCCCGTGACGTCCGCCCAGATGCGGGCGAGTTCCGCGCTCTCCTCGGCGGTGGCCAGCGGCACCGTCCCCAGGCTCCGGTCCGGCTCCTCCAGGAAGACGTCGAGGACCCGGGCGACGGCGTCGATCAGCCGCTCCACGGTGGCCGCCGTGAAGAGGGTGGCGTCGTACTGGACGTCGAGCCGCAGCCGGTCGCCCTCCAGGAAGCGGAAGAGCAGGTCGAACAGGCTCGTCTGCGCGGGCATCTGTTCGAGGGTCGCGGTCAGTCCCGGCAACTCGCCCAGGCCCAGCGGGTAGTTGTCCACGGTGACGATCACCTGGACCAGGGGCGGCGTGCCGGGCCGGCGGGGCGCCTCCACGGACCTGACGATCTCCTGGAACGGTGTCAGCTGGTGCTCCAGCGCGGTCAGCGCGCTCGCCGTGACGGATTCGAGGAGGCCGGCGGCGGTGTGGTCGGGGTCCACCCGGTAGCGGCAGGGCAGCGTGTTGGCGAAGAAGCCGAGCAGGTGTTCCGTGCCGGGGACGGCGCGGCCGGCCACCCCGGTGCCGAGCACGACGTCCGGCTGCTGGGCGAACCGGGCCATGACGACCGCGGTGGCGGCCTGGACGAGCATGAAGAGGGTCGTCCGGCGCTCACGGGTGAGGTCGGCGAGCCGCCGGGTGGCGTCCTCGTCCCAGGTCCGGGTGGCGTGGCCCGGGGTCCGGGCGCGGTCCTCGGTGCGTTCGTGATCGGTGATGAGGGGGAGTTCTCCCGGGTAGCCGTCCAGGTAGGAGCGCCAGAAGGCCCGCTCCTGGTCGGCGGAGGACGCCAGTTGCTCCTGCTGCCAGGCGGCGTAGTCGCCGTACTGGACGGTGAGTTCCGGCAGCCGCGGCCTGCGCCCCTCCTGGTGGGCCAGGTACGCCTCGGTGATCTCCCTGATGGCCACGTCGATCGACCAGCCGTCGGAGACGACGTGGTGGTTGCTCCACTCCAGGATGTGCTCGGTGGCGGAGAAGGAGTACAGCCGGATCACCGCCAGCGGGCCGCGTTCGAGGTCGAAGCGCCGCTCGGCGGCCCGCTGCCAGACGTACGCCCTGCGGGCCTCGAAGTCCCCGCCGACGTCGGCGGTCACCTCCACGGCCTCCAGTCGGACCCGGGCCTCGGGCGCCGGCGTCTGGTAGGGGACGCCGTCCCGGACGAGGAAGCGCACGGAGAGGATCTCGTGGCGGTCCACCAGGGTGTCCACCGCGTACCGGAGTGCTTCGAGGTCGACGCGACCGGACAGGGCCAGCAGGGTGACGCCCTCGTAGGAGCGGTCGTCGGGGTCGACCTGGTGGAGGAACCACAGGCTGGCCTGGTTGCCGGCGAGCGGGAACTCCACCGTGCCGTCGGGCTGCCTGGGGATCCGGACGGCCGCCAGGGAGGCGGGCCGGTCCGGCGAGGCGCCGCGCTCGATGAGGGAAGCCAGCGCCCGGGGCGTCGGGTTCTCGAAGAGCGTCCGCAGCGGGAGGTCCACCCGGTACCGGTCGCGCAGCCGGGCCATCACCTGGGTGGCGTGCAGCGAGTGCCCGCCGAGCTCGAAGAAGTCGGAGGTCGCGCCGAGGCGGCGGTCCAGCCGCAGGACGGACGCCCAGGTGTCGATCACCGCGGCCTCGGTCGGCGTGGCGGGTGCGTCCTCCCGCTCGGTCGACGCCGTGACCAGACTGCCCACGTCCCGGGTGGCGAGCACCTTGGTGTCGACCTTCCCGTTGGTGTTCCGGGGAAGTTCGTCGAGGCGGATCAGGAAGTCCGGGACGGCATAGCGGGGCAGCACCCTGGCCAGCCGGTCACGGACGGCGGACGGCGGGACGTCGAGGCGGATCACCGGCGCGTCCTGCGGGACCGGGGCGCCGTCGCCGGCCGTGCCCTCGGCCACCTTCGGGACGTAGAAGGCCACGAGCTGTTTGCCGCGGCCTTCCTCGAAGGTGCGGGCGATGACGGCGCTCTCCTGGAGGTCGTCCAGACCGGCCAGGGCGGCCTCGATCTCGCCGAGTTCGACGCGCTGGCCGCGGATCTTCAGCTGGCTGTCGATACGGCCGAGGAACTCGTAGCCGCCGTCGGCGAGCTGGCGGGCGCGGTCGCCGGTGCGGTAGGCGAGGACCCGGGGGTCGTCGGCGAAGGGGTCGGGCACGAACGCCTTGGGGGTCCGCTCGGGGTCGTTGAGGTAGCCGGCGCCGACGACCAGACCGCCCACGTACAGCTCTCCCGGGGTGCCGACGGGCACCGGCTCCCGGTCGTCGTCGAGGACGTAGACGGCGCAGTTGCGGATCGGCCGGCCGAGCTGGACCGAGGCGACCTGCTCGTCGACGTCCTCGACGACCTCGTAGTGCGTGACGTCGTCGGAGATCTCGGTCGCGCCCCACATGTTGAGGAAGCGCACCTCGGGCAGCAGCCTCCGGAAGGTGTTCACGGTCCTGGGCGTCAGCGCCTCGCCGGCGCACACGACCCAGCGCAGTGCGAGGCCGGGGAAGTTGTCCACGCCGTAGTAGGCGAGTTCCGCGTTGATCACGCTGAGGACGGACGGGGAGACCTCCAGGATCGTGACACCGTCGTCGGCGAGCGCGCGCAGCAGCCGGGGCGGGTCCTGGCTGATCTCGTCCGGGTAGATCACCGTGGTGCCGCCGACGGTGAGCGGCGCCAGCATCTGCCACACCGAGATGTCGAAGGTGGCGGCGGCGTCCTGGGACACCAGGTCGCCGTCGGCGATGTCGAGCGCGGCGATCTTGGCTTCGATGTGGTTGAGCATCCCGTCGTGCCGGATCAGCGCGCCCTTCGGCTCTCCGGTGGATCCGGAGGTGAAGGTGACGTAGGCGCTGTCCCGCCCGGTCGGCACCGGGCCCGTGTACGGCTCGCGGCCCGCGGACTCGGCGAGCACCTCGCGCAGGTCGAGGACCGGAATCGGGGCGGCTTCGCCCGCGGCTTCCGCGGCCGCGGCGGTCAGCGTCCCGGTGAACGTCCCGCCGCTGAGCAGCAGGGCGGCCTCGCTGGTGCGCAGCATGGCGGCGACGCGCGTGGTGGGGCCGCCCGGCAGGGGCAGGTACACCGCGCCGGTTCGCATGACGGCCATCGCGGCGGTGAGGAAGTCGAGGTCCCGGCCGGCGCCCAGCCCGACCACCGTGCCGGGTCCCGCGCCCAGTTCGGCCAGCCGGTCGGCAAGTCTTCCGACGCGCCCGGCCAGTTCGAGGTAGGTGAGGGTGTCCTCGCCGCACCGGGCGGCGGTGTTGTCCGCGTGTGCGGCGACGGCCTGCTCGAACACCTGGAACCAGCCGTCCGCCGACAGGGGTTGCGGCGTGGGGTCGCCGAAGCCGGCCAGCAGCTGCCGCCACTCCTCCTCGCCCAGCAGCTCCCGCCGGGTGGGCACGTGGTTGACCCCGGCCGCGATGCTCTCCAGCGTCCTGCGGTACAGCCCCGCGATCCGCCGCAGCTGCTGCTCGGAGACCCGCTTCATGTTTCCTTCGAGGTCCAGTGCGAGCAGTCCGCTGAAGGGGTCCCTGTTGAACTCGGCGCGCAGCGTGAAATTGGTGTGGATGTACGCCTTGGCGTCCAGGACTTCCAGGCCGGTCTGCGCGGCGAGCCGCTGGTAGCTGTGGAAGTGGGTGTAGTTGAAGCTGATGTCGGTCAGCTCCCGTGTGCCGACCAGCCGCTGGATCTCCGCGAGGGGATAGCGCCGCATCGGCAGCAGCGACGTCTCCTTCTCCAGGGCGGCGCGGATCAGGTCGCTCCAGCGGGCGCCACCGCTGCGCAGCCGGTACGGGACCATGTTGAGGTGCAGTCCGTAGACCTCGGTGCCGCCCTCGTCCTCGGAGCGGCCGTTCGACATCACGGACAGGACGATGTCGTCCCGCCCGGTCAGGGTCGCGACCACCCGGGCGTGGGCGGCGATCAGGACATGCCTGACGGTGACGCCGCAGGCCCGGGCCGCCCGGTCGAGGGCGTCGGAGAGCCCTGGGTCGATGTCCACGCTGAGGAAGCCCATCGTGCCCTCGTGGACGTCCGAGGACCCGCTGACCAGCCTCGGCAGGAGGGTGGGCTCCACGCCGTCCAGTTCGGCGGCCCAGAACGAGCGGGCCTCGGGGTCGCGCAGCGTCCGCTGCTCCAGGGCGATGAAGTCGGCGTAGCGGCGCGCCGTCCGAGGGGCGGGCGGCCTGTCCTCACCGTGCTTGATGGCCCAGTAGTCGCTCAACAGCTCGGTCATCAGCGAGGCTTCGCTCCACCCGTCGAGCAGGGCGTCGTGGAAGCTCATGGAGAACAGGAACTCCCGCTCGCCCAGGACGTGCGTGTGGAACCGGGACAGGGGCGGGCTGGCCCAGTCGTAGGGGACGCGTTCCTCGTGGGTGTGCCATGCCTCCAGCGCCGCCTGCTGCTCGGTGGCCGGCAGGTGCGTCAGGTCCGTGGCGCCCAGGTGGACGGTGGCCGTCCGGTGCACCAGCTGCAGCGGTTCGCAGTAGCCGGTGAGGTCGAAGGAGGTGCGGAGGATGTCGTGGCGGTCCACCAGCCGGGCGATGGCCCGTTCCATGGCGGCGTGGTCGTAGGCGTCCTTGAGCCGGAACGAGAACACGTCGCAGTACATGTTGACGCCGGGCTGGTACACGCTGTGGAACAGCAGCCCGGCCTGCAGGGTGCCGACCGGGTAGGCGTCCTCGATCCCGGCGGCGTCCCGGAGCCGTTCCCGGTCCTCCGCGGAGAGCAGGCTGAACGGCGCGACGGGCTCCTCGGCGGCCGGCTCCTGCTCGGCGACGGCGGCGAGGGCCTTCGGCGTCTGCAGCGCGTAGATGTCCGCGAGGTCCAGGGACAGGCCGCGCTTCTCGGCGTTCGCCCGCAGATTGAGCGCCAGGATGGAGTCGCCGCCGACGCTGAAGAAGGAGTCGTCCGCGGTCACTCCCTGAACGCCGAGGACCTCTTCGTAGAGGCCGACGAGAGCGCGGACGGTGGCTTCCGCACCGGCTTCGGGCAGGCCGTCGCCGGCGTGGGCCGCGGGGGCGTGCTCGCGCAGGCTGTTGGCCACCGTCGCGGCGGGCAGACGGGTCTTGTCGACCTTGCCGTTGAGGTTGACCGGCAGGGCGTCGACCGGGACGACGAAGGCGGGGATCATGTAGTGCGGCAGGCGTTCCCGCAGGTGGCGGAAGAGCCGCTCCGGGTCGAACTCGTCGCCTCGCACGATGTAGGCGGTGATCCGGGGCGTGCTGTCCGCGGATGCGGCACGGGGCCGGTCGCCGCCCCGGATCAGGTCCCGGATGCGGGTGATCTCCGTGCAGACGGACCGTTCCTTCACCACCGGGCTCGCCGGCGCCTTCGGCGTGGCGGCGGTGACGGCGGCGTGGCGGACACCGGGGACGTCGGTCAGCGCGGAGCGGATCTCGCCGAGTTCGACCCGGAATCCGCGGATCTTGATCTGGTCGTCCCTGCGGCCGAGGTACTCGTACTCGCCGGTGGAGGTCAGCCGGGCGAGGTCGCCGGAGCGGTATCCCCGCCCGCGGCCGCCGGGCAGCTCGACGAAGCGCTCCCGGTGCAGCTCCGGGCGATTGAGGTAGCCGAGGGCGACGCCGGGGCCGGTCACCACGATCTCGCCGGTCTCCCCGGGCGGCACCTCGGACAGGCCGTCGTCGACCAGGAGGAAGCCGTAGTCGGGCAGGGGGCGGCCGATCAGCGAGGCGCTCTCCCGGAGGTCCTCGCTGCGGACCCGGCGGAAGGAGGCGTGCACCGTCGTCTCGGTGATCCCGTACATGTTCACCAGGTGGGGGGCGTCGTCCCCGTACTTGCCCACCCAGCCCCGCAGATCCGAGAAGTACAGAGGTTCTCCGGCGAAGATCACCCAGCGCAGCGGCAGCACGTCCGTGTGCCGGCTGTCCTCGGCCCACAACTGCTGGAACGCGGTGGGCGTCTGGGTCAGCACGGTGACCCGCTCGTCCCGGAACAGCTGCCGCAGCGCCACCGGATCCTTCGCCGTCCGTGCCGGTACGACGACGACGGTGCCGCCGTGGAGCAGGGCTCCCCACATCTCCCAGACGGACAGGTCGAAGGCGAAGGAGTGGAACAGCGGCCACACGTCCTCGGGGCCGAAGTCGTACCCCTCCTCGCAGGAGGTGAAAAGGCTCAGCAGGTTGCCGTGGGAGACCTGCACGCCCTTCGGCCGGCCCGTGGTGCCGGAGGTGAAGATGATGTAGGCGCAGGTGTCCCGGCCGGTGACGGCGTCGGGCTCCTTCGCGGCGGTCGCCGGGACGGGATCGTCCACATGGACGGCGGGAACGCCGTCGGGTACCCGCCCGGCGAGGGACCGTGACGTGATGACGGCGCCGGGCTCCGCGTCCTCGACGATCAGCTCCAGACGCGCGGGGGGCGTCTCGGCGTCCAGCGGAACGTACGCGGAACCGGTGCGCACCACTGCCAGCGCCGCCGCCACCATCCAGGCCGAACGCTCGAGCAGGATCGCCACGGGTCGCCCCGGATCCGGCGCCACCGCACGCACGGCTGCCGCCAGTCGCCCGGCGGCCTCGTCCAGCTGGCGGTATGTCCAGCTCCGGTCCCCGTCCCGTACGGCGATCCGCTCCGGGAACGCCTCGGCGGCCGCCGCGAATGCCTCCGCCAGCCCGTCCACGGAAGACGAAGTGGTGCCCTGGGACTCGTCCCGCTTCATTGCGAACCTCCTGAAATCCGTGTCATTTCGGGGGAAGACCGATCAGGTCGTGCAGGCCGGCCCGGAACTCCTCGCCCACCCGCGCCGCGACGCCGTGCGTGACGAGGTCACGCTGGTACTGGAGGCGGAACACCAGACGGTCGCCGTGGCGGGCGCCGTAGAGACTGAGCGCGAACGGCACATCGCGGGGCGGTATGTCGAAGGCCTCGAGTTCGACGCCGCCGAAGCTCTGGCGGCAGCCGCTCCACGGAATCGCGAATCCCTCGTCGAGCCAGCCGCCGGCCGACTGCTGGAACGTCAGCGTCGCCTGGAAGAGCGGGTTCTGTCCGTGCCGCTCCGGCGCCAGGCTCCTGATCAGGCGGGACAGGGGAAGGTGCGCGGTCTCCAGGCCGGTGCGCAGTTCCCGCCAGGTGCGCTCCGCCAGTTCGTCGGGGGCGTCACCGCTGCTGAAATCCCCCAGCAGCGGCAGCATGTTGACGAGGTATCCCACGGTCCCCGCGTAGCGCCAGTCGCCGCGTCCGTGGTGGGGCGTGCCGATGACGATCCGCCGGTGTCCGGTGACCCGGTGCAGCGCGCGCAGGTAGGCCGTGGCGAAGAGGACGAACGGGGTGCGGCCGCGCGCGCGGGCCTGCTCGTGAACGCGCCGCGTGGTCGCGGCGTCGACTGCGAAGTCGGCGATCCCCGCCGGATTGCGCCGGCGCCGGGCCGGCCGCTCGTGCGGGAACAGCAGGTGGTTGCGCAGCGGGCGCCACCGCTCGGTCAGGGCGGCGAGGTGGGCCTTCGCCGCGTCGGAGTCCAGCGCGCCCGTCTGGGCGGCCGCCCACTCGGCCGCGCCGGCCGGCGTGGTGACGGCGGGTTCGGCGCCGGGTCCGGGTGCGTCGTCGACTCCCAGGAGGTCGGCCAGGATCTCGGCCATCACGATCCGCAGGGACCAGTGGTCGACCACCGCGTGGTGGCAGGCGAGCATCAGCACGGTGCCGGTCGGGGTGAGAACGGCGGCGGCCCGCACCAGAGGACCCGACGTCAGGGCGAACCGCCGGTAGGCGACGTCCTCCAGGAAGCGGCGGGCCGCTTGGGGATCCTCGCTCTCCTCCTCCCGGTGCCGGAAGTCGAGCGGGACGCTGTCGTGCACGATCTGGGTGCCGGTGCCCAGGGGGCCCAGCGTGGTCCGGAGGGCGGGGTGCCGGGCGACGGCGGCGGCGACGGCCGCGCGGAGGCGGTCCGGGTGCAGCCGCCGGGCGATGCGTACCGCCGTGGGCAGGATGTTGGCGGTGTCCTCCGGGTGCAGCTCGTCGTGGAAGGCGAGTTGCGTCTGGGCCTCGGACGCCGGAAACGTCCCGGCGCCGTCGCCCGGTGTCCCGGTGGAAGCCGCGGCGGGGGGCGGCGTGGCGGCGGGGGGCGGCGTGGCGGCGAGGTCTTCGGCTATCTCCGCGAGGGAGCGGTCGCCGTAGAAGAGGCCCGCCTCCACGGGTCGGTCCAGGTGACGCTCCACCGCGCCCTTCAGCGTCACCAGTTTGAGCGAGTCCAGACCGAGCGCCGCCAGCGGCAGCTCCTGGTCCTCCGGGCCCGGCTCGTATCCCAGGTGGCCGGCGGCGAGCCGGCCGAGTGTGCCGCGCAGCGCCTCCCGGCCGGTCTCCCGCTTTGCCGGGGAGGGCGGCGCCGGTTCGGCCGCACCGGCGGCGGGGGGCGCGGGCCGGGACCGCCGGACGGTCCGCAGGGCGCCGTCGAGGTGGCGCTGCCTGGTCTCCGACCGGCGGATCTTCCCGCTGGACGTCTTGGGCAGGGACCCCGGAAAGACGAGGACCACGTCGGCGAGGTGCACGTCGCACTCCGTGCCGACCTCTCGTCGCACGCCCTCGGCCAGCAGGCGCGCCGCACTGTCGTCGGTGCGCAGCGCGGCCAGCCCCTCGCGGGTCACCTCCAGCACCAGGACGACGTCCCGCTCCTGCGCATCCGGCTGGAAGGCCGCGGCGGCGCCCGGGCGGAAGTACGGGGAGGTCCGGGAACCGACGCTCTCGATGTCATGGGGGTGGAAGTTGCGTCCGGCGACGATGATCAGGTCCTTGCTCCGCCCCACCGGGTAGAGCTGTCCGTCGTGGACGGCGCCGAGGTCCCCGGTGCGCAGGAACGCCCCCTGCCGCCCGGCGACGCGGGCCCGGAAGGTCTCCTCGGTGGCCGCCGGGTCGCCCCAGTAGCCGTGCGCGACGCCCGGGCCGCGCACGCAGATCTCCCCCACCGCCCCGTCCGGCAGGCTCTCCCCGTTCTCGCCCCGGACGACGACGGTGGTCCCGAGGGCCGCGGTGCCCGAGGAGACGATCGCCACGGTGTTCGCCGCCCCTTCGGAGGCGGCCCGGAGCGTCCCCTTCTCCAGGGCGCTCCGGTCGAACCGCCCTGCCCGGTACCCGGCCCCGCGTTCGGATCCGGAGACGAAGAGCGTGGCCTCCGCCAGGCCGTAGCAGGGGTACACGGCGCCCGCGTCGAAGCCGTGCTCGGCGTACCGGGCGGTGAAGCCGCGAAGCGTCCGCTCGCTGACCGGTTCGGCCCCGTTGAACGCGACCCGCCAGGAGCCGAGGTCCGCTCCCGCCAGCCGCGCGGGGTCGTACCGGTCGACGAGGAGCTGGTAGGCGAAGTTGGGCCCGCCGGAGCAGGTGGCGCCGAAGCGGGCGATCGCGAGCGGCCAGATCATCGGATCGTGGATGAAGGCGAACGTGTTGAGCAGCACCGACGGGATGCCGAGGAACAGCGGCAGCAGCGCGGTGCCGATCAGCCCCATGTCGTGGTACATCGGCAGCCAGCTCAGGACGACGTCGTCGGGGCGGATGCCGAAACCGTGCGTGATCGCCGTCTCGTTCTCCACCAGGTTGCCGTGGCTGACCATCACGCCCTTGGGCAGGCCGGTGGATCCGGAGGTGTACTGGAGGAAGGCGAGGTCCGCGCCGTCGAGCCGGACGGGCCGGAACCGCTCGTGGCCGGTCGCCGGCATGGATTCGACGGTGCGCACCACGGGACCGCCCGCCGTGCCCTGCGGCCAGAGCGTCTCGCTCAGCTTCCCGGCGATCTCCTCGGTGGTGAGGGCGTGCGTGGGGCGGCAGCTGCGGGACACCGCCGCGACGCGGTCGAGCCTGGCGCCCGGCCGGGGTGCGTACAGGGGCACCGCGACCACGCCGGCGTACAGGCAGCCGAGGAATGCCGTCAGGTAGTCGGGGCCGGGCGGGAAGAGCAGCAGGACCCGGTCGCCCGGACGTGCCGTGCGCTGCAGGCAGGCCGCGATCCCGAGCGCCGACCGCTCCAGCTCGCGGTAGCTCACCCTCCGTTCCACGGCGAGCTCGGGCCCGACGAACGTGTACGCGGTGTCGTCCGGCCGCTCACGGGCCCAGTGGGAGAGGGCGGCGGGGATCGATGCGAAGCCCGGGCGGGCCGTCGGTTGCGTCACCGTGCCCTCCCCCCGTCCGCCGTCCGGCGGGCGCCCTGCGACGGCGCGTCCTGGATTCCGGGGGCCAGTCGGCCGACGGCGTCGGCGCACGTCCTGGCGACCTGGGCCGGGGAGTCGCCGTGGGCGATGACGTAGCCCAGGCGGTCGAGTGCGTCACGGGGCGGGCGCACCGGGGCTCCCGGGCGGGCGGTGACGACGACGCGGTCCACGCCGTCGATGGCGCGCGCCTGCTCGACGCCGCCGACGCCGGTGAGTTCGCCCTCCCGGCCGGCGAGCAGGAACTCGATGCCCGCGTAGCGGTCCGGCTCGGCCATGGGCTCCGGGGGCTGGCCCAGGACGACGCGCAGCTGCTGTTCGAGGAGTTCCGTCCCGGTGGCCAGCCGGATGAGTTCCGGGATCATGCCGCCGGCCATCCGGGCGTTGATCTCGACGACGGCGGGGCCGTCCTCGGTGAGCCGTATCTCGGTGTGGGTGGCGCCCAGTTCGATGCCGACGGACTGCACAGCGCGGCGCGCGACGTCCTCCAGCCGACCCGCGACGGCGGGCGGGAGCGGGGCCGGGAAGAGGTGGCGGTGCTCGATGAAGTACGGGGAGCCGGTGAGGCTCTTCTCGGTGATGCCGATGCAGCGCGTCTCGCCCTTCCAGCTGAACATCTCCACGCTGAACTCGGGGCCCTCCAGGTACTGCTCGACCAGGGCGACGCCGGCCGTGGGCAGGCCCCGGGCGTTGGCCCGGACGGCGAGGATCTTCCGTACCTGGTCCTCGGCCTGTTGGCGGGTGGTGCACAGCAGCACGTTGGTGGAGCCCGATTCGTCGGCCGGCTTGACCACGCACGGCAGGCCGGTGGTGTCGACCGCCCCGGCCACCGAGGCGACGTCGGTGACGGCGGCGAAGCGCGGCTGGTGCACCTTCGCGGAGCGCAGTATCCGCCGCAGCGCCGACTTGTCGCGGCAGGCGGCCACCGCCTCGACGGGGTTGCCCGGCAGCCCCAGCCACGCCGTCAGCTCGGCGACCAGCGGGACGTAGAAGTCACTGGTGGTGGTGACGCCCGCGATCTCCTCCCGACGGAAACGGTCCTGGATGCCGCGGCGCAGTTCGGCCAGGGAGTTGGTGTCGCAGACCAGCACCTCGCACTCCGCCTCGGCGAGCCCGGCGTACCTGTCGGGCCTGCTGGTCAGCAGGACGGGTTCGTATCCCAGCCGGCGAGTCGTCTCCAGCGCGAGCATGCCGGTCCCGGTGGTGTTGGACTCCACGAAGACGAGGTGCCGGCTCAGCCCGTCCGTGCCGTCGCCCTCCCGTGCCGTGCGGGACCACTGGTGCACGACCCGGCCCGGTTCCACGACCTGGGGCCGGGGGGCCGTGGCCTGCTCGTGCAGTCCCTTCCGCTCCCAGTACGCGTCGTTGTAGATGGTGTCGGCGTACCGGTCGCCGCGGTCCGGGAGGATGCCGACGATGCGGGTGCCCGGCTCGGCCCGGGCGGCGAGGTCGCCCAGCACCCGGTACACGGACCCCGAGGTGTTCCCCGCGAAGATCTGCTGCTCACGGGCGAGGGCACGGGTGGACTCGAACGCCTCGGCGTCGTTGAGCCAGTGCACCTCGTCGATCAGACGGCGGTCGAGGTTCTTCGGCAGCAGGCTGTTGCCGAGACCGCTCTGCAGCCGGCTCGGCATGTCGGGCTGCCCGAAGAGCACGCTGCCCACGGCGTCGACGCCGACCACGGTGAGGTCCGGCAGGGTCTCCCGCAGGGCACGGGCGGTGCCGCACAGGGATCCCCCGCTGCCCACCGATCCGACGAGTACGTCGATCGGTCCGAGGTCCTCCAGGATCTCGTCGGCGAGCAGGCGGTAGGCGCCCGGGTTGTCCGGGTTGCTGTACTGCTGCGGCCAGAAGGCGCCCGGCAGGTCCGCGATCAGGCGGTCCAGCAGTTCCAGCCGTGCGCTCTGCCACCCGGCCTCCCCCATCGCCTCTACGACATGCACCTGACATCCCAGCCCGCGCAGCTTGGCCAGGGTGACCTCGTCGATACGAGGGTCGGTGACGATGTGCACGTCATGGCCGAGGGCCGTTCCGACGATGCCGATGCCCAGCGCCATGGTGCCGGAGGAGCTCTCGATGATGGGTGCCCCGTCGCGGAGGGCGCCGGTGCGCTTCGCCTCCAGGATCATGTTCCGGGCGACGCGGTCCTTCATGCCGAACAGGTTCTGCAGTTCCAGCTTCGCGTAGACCTCGGCGCGCGGCGCGCCGTCCATGCGGAGGCGCACCAGCGGCGTGTGTCCGATCGTGTCGACCACGCTGTTGAAGAGCATGTTCAGATCCCTGGGTGGTTGCCGACGGAGGTGGTGGCGGAGGTGGTGACGGAGCCTTCGGGTCTTTCCGGACGTCCGGATGTCTCCGGCCCGTCGGATCGCCGGCTTTCGGGACCCAACGAGCGGTAGACGGACACACTCCCGGTGAAGGCGGCGCATGATTTGCGGACGTACTCGACTTCCTCCGCCTGCTCGTCCACGTCGCCGGGGAGGAGGATGCCGAGGTTCGTCCCGCTGTGGGCGAGCACGAGTCCGAGTCCGCCGATGTCCCGGCACATGCGCAGCAGATCGCCGAAGTGCTTTCTGGGCGAGAGCGTGGAGTTCATCTCCGCGCTGCGGGTGGAAATACCGCCGACCGCCTGGAGGTCACCCGCCCGGACCGCGTCCGCGAGTCGTGCCAGGAGCGCCGCGTACTCGCGTTTCTCGGCCGAGCCGCGCGGCTTCTTCGTCCGATTGAACCGGACGGTGTCCACCATTCCCCCGACGTCGTGGGCGACGATGGTGAGAGGCGGGAGGAACCCGAGTCTCTCCCGCAGCCTCACTTCCCGGTGGTAGAAGGCCACGATTCCCGGGTACATCACGCCGTCCGACGGTTCGATGCCGCGCAGCAGCGACTCGATCCGCTCCTCGGTGAGCCGCAGGCCCACCGCCTCGCCGACGGCGCGGGCGGTGGCCACCAGATCGGCGGAGGAACTGGCGAGCCCTTTCCCCTCGGGCAGGGTGGTGGTGATGCTCAGTGAGCCGCCGCCGCGATATCCGTGGGCCAGCAGCAGGCGTTCCGCGAGCAGACGGGACTTGGTCTTGTGCGGCGGCTGGACCACCACCTCGCGGTGGGACGGGGTGAGCCGGAACTCCGCCGTGGAGGTGCGGGTGATCGGGAAGGTGACGAGGAAGTCCAGGTCGCCGTCCGGCAGCATCCCCTGCAGCAGTTCCCCGAAGGTTCCGTTCGCGACACCGCGGCCGACGCCGTCTTCCCCGTCGGAGCCGTACGGCGATGCCCCCTGCTGTTCATCCGGTGGTCCGGTCATCCGCTCCCCCCCGAGTCCGTTCCGGTCCATGCCGCCGTCAAATGCCCAGCTGCCGATCGATTTCTCCGAGCGCGCCACGCAGACGCCCACCGCGTCCCTCCCACTGGGCGCGCTGCTCGTCGAGGTGAGCGGCGTGCTCGGCCAGCAGCTCGCGCACCGCGTCGGGGTGTGCGGACCCCGCCGACCGTTTCCGGCGCAGGCTCTCCTCCACGTCGAAGGCCACGGCCAGGGCGCGGCCGGGCTCCGCGAGTGCGAAGCCGTGCGCGAGGGCGACCTCGCGCAGCAGGTCGGGCGCGGTCTCGCGCGGCGACAGACCGCGTCCGGAGGCGGCGACGATGTACTGCCCGGCGATGACCTGGGCCCGTCGCCAGGGCACGTCCTCGTCCAGCGTCAGCAGGTTGGCCAGGGTGAAACCACCGAGGTACTCGCGCTCGCACACCTCGAGCATCCGGTCCTTCCGGAACCGCAGGTTGTCCAGTACGGCGCCGAGCAGGCGCAGCACGCTCCGTACGGCGGTGAAGGCGTGAAGGAGGTGAGCGCCGGCTTCCTTCGACACCTCGACCGAATTCGAGTAGGGCGTGTTGCGCTGACCGAGGACGAGGTCGAGGTGGAAGGCGCTGAGATGCGCGGTCCTGCCCCGGATGCGTTCCAGGACCGGGAAGTTCTTCTTCTGCGGCATCGCGGAGGAGATGCCGCTGAGGCCGTCGGGCAGGTCGATGAATCCGTACTCGCTGCTGCCCCAGCTCATGAGGTCGGTGGCGAAGCGACTCAGTGAGACCCCGAGGACGGAGAACTCGGCGGTGATCTCGACGGACCAGTCGCGGGAGGCCACGGCCGCGAGGGCGTGCGGCCGGGCTTCGCGGAACCCGAGGAGTTCGGCCATGCGGCCCCGGTCCCAGGGCAGTTCCTGTCCCGCCATGGCGCCGGCGCCCAGCGGGCAGACGTCGATCCCGTCGTAGGTGGACAGCAGTCGGGTCAGGGAGTGGATCGCCTGCTCGCACAGGGCCGCCAGGTAGAAGCCGGGCGTGATGACCTGCGCGGTCTGGAGGTGGGTGTAGCCGGGCATGGGGATGTCGAGGGTGCGGGAGGCCAGGCGGTGCACGGTGCGGGCGTATTCCAGGAGCTGCTCCGCGGTACCGAGCAACTGCTCCCTGCCGAAGAGCAGCTGGGCGCACGCCTGGAGGTCGTTGCGACTGCGGTCGACGTGCCATGCGGGCACGGGTCCGGCGAGTCGCTCCTCCACGAAGCGCTCCAGGGCGAACGCGATGTCGGACATGTTGCCGGCCGGGCTCGCCCGGATGCGTTCGGCCGTGGCCCCCGAGAGCAGGCGCCCGATTTCCTTAACGCGCGCCCGGGAGACGATGCCCATCCGCCCGTACTCGAGGGCGAGCACCTTTTCGATGGCGACGTACCAGGGCAGGAGGTGTTCCGCCTCGTACTGGAACTGCGGAGCGAGTATCTCGTCGTGGAGCAGAGCGCTCGGGGGCGAGGTGATGCGTCCGCTGATCGGGGTCGCGCAATGCCCCGGCTCCGGACTCATGAGGCGGCCTGGTAGGTCGTCCGCATCTTCCACGAGAACCACTGCCCGACGGTCACCCGGTCGAGATCCGCCTCGGTGGCCCCGGCCGCCGGCGCCCGCATCGGTTCGATCGAGGTGTCGTGGTTCGGCAGGTAGAAGAACGGGATGGAGATCCGCGACGTCGCTCCCTCGGCCTCGGGATTGACGACCCGGTGCACCGTCGACTTCCAGCGGCCGCCGGTCCAGAAGGCCATCAGATCGCCGATGTTCACCACGAAGCTGCCCGGGACGGCCGGGACGTCCAGCCAGTCGTCGTCGCCCCGGAGCACTTGCAGGCCGCCCAGCGCATCCTCCACGTACAGCACGGTGAGACTGCCCCAGTCGGTGTGGGCGTCGCGGCGGAGCCGGTCGGGCTCCGGGTCCGGGTAGTAGTAGTTCGCCAGCAGCAGCGACACGTGCTCGTCGAACTTCCGGTCGAAGAAGTCCTCGTCCAGATCGAGCGCCAGGGCGAACAGCCGCATGATGTCGGCCGACAGCTCCGTCATGGCGGCGATGTACTCGTACCAGACCGCCTTGAAAGCGGCGTCCGGCCAGATGTTGGCCGCCTTCCAGGTCGCCGGGTAGTCGCCGAGCCTCGCGCGCTCCTCCTCGCTCAGGTCCCCGGTGACGTGCGCCGCGAACGCCTCGTACGGCCCGCCCGGGCGGCGCAGGCCGGACACCCCGGCGCCCTGGTTCGCGCTCAGCTCCTTTTCCGCTTCCGGCAGGGTGAAGAAGCCCTTCGTCGTGGTGTACATGCGGTCCACGAGGTCCTTCGGCACGCCGTGCCCGACGATCGTGAAGAACCCCGAGGTCTCGCACGCGCGCCGGATCGCGGCGGACATCTCCGCGCGGCCGGCTTCGGTGTCCCGGTCCGACAGGTCGATGACCGGTACAAAGTCGTCTGCCATGGCAGCTCCATCGCTCGGGCGGCGTTCGGTGCCGCGCTCGTCTGCTCGGCCGTGACCGCTGCGGCCTCGGCCGACTTCCGTACCTGCGTCGTGCGTTGCGCGCCGGGCAGTCCTCGGTCCGCCCCCGGCGCCACGGAGGGCGGGGCGGGGAGCGGAGCGGGGAAGCAGGAGAGCAGGCCGTCCGGGCCCGCGCCGAGGGCGATGCCCTTCCAACAGTGACGACCGTAGGGGGGCGCGGATCAACGGCTGTGCAGCAGAACGTCAAGGGGAGGGCAAGAGCCCGGCAAGGCCGGGAGGTCTGCACTGTGCCAAGAAGCCGGCGACGGTCCTCCGGACAGGACCGCCTGTCCTCCACCGCCGGGCCTCAGTCCGTGGTGGCCGGAGGGCACGCGGGCACGAGTACCCGGCTCTCGGCGGCCGGCGCCGTCCGGGGGCAGAGCGGCATCTCCACCCGGGCCTCGATGCCGTGCGGGGTCGCGGGCAGCAGCCGCAGCGACCCGCCGTTGGCCTTGGCGAGCGTGGCGGCGATCGCCAGTCCCAGCCCCGACCCGTCGCGCTTGGCGGAGTTGTCGCCCCGCCAGAACCGGTCGAGCGCCCGCCGGCAGTCCTCCGCCGACATGCCCGGGCCCTCGTCGATCACCTGGATCCGCGCATGCGCTCCCGCCGCCCGGTGGCGGATGGTGATGGATCCGCCCGCACCGGACGCGTGGATCGCGTTGTCGATGAGTACGTCGAGAATCTGCTCGAGATGGCCCGGCACACAGGCCGCGACGGTCCCGTCCGGGTCGGGGGCGAGCAGCGTGACACGCTTGCGCGCCGCGGCCTGCTCCCAGGCGTCCACCCTGACAGCGACGACCTCGGCCACGTTCACCGGTTCCACGGACTGGTCCCGGCCCTCGGCCCGGGCGAGCCGCAACAACTGGTCGAGCAGCGAGGAGAGGCGCTCGATCTCCTTCACTGCCTGGTGGAGTTGCTTCCTGGACTCCGGCCGGACGGCCGGTTCCAGCGTCTCGACCCGCAGGCGCAGCGCGGTGAGCGGATTGCGCATCTGGTGCGACGCGTCGGCCACGAACGCCCGCTGGGTCTCCAGCAAGGTCACCAGATGATCGGCCATCCGGTTGAACCCCCCGGCCAGTCCGCGCATTTCGGGCGGCCCTCCCTCGCACCGCACGCGCACGTCGTACGCCCCGTCGAGAATGGAGTGCACCGTGTCGTCGAACTGCCGGATGGGCCGCAGCAGCCACCGGGACAGGGGCACGCTGGCCACGCCGACCGCGGTCAGCGCCAGCACCGCCGCACCGAGCAGCAGCAGGATGTGCTGGTCCAGGTCCCGTTCCACCGCGGTCCCCGAGGCGACGGACCCCACGGCGCCGATCACCTCGTCCCCCTGGAGGACGGGCTCCGCGATGATCGCATCGCCCGGACGCAGGGCGTGACCCCCGAGCCGGGACGGGCCGGGGAACTCGCCGCGCAGCGCCTGGGCCAGCGGCGAGCGGAGCACGGCCGCGACGCCGTCGACGTCGGTGTGCGACGCCGCGGCCACCCTGCCCCGGACGTCCACGACGACGACCTCGGTCCGGTGGCTTTCCGCGTAGCGCCGCAGCCGCTCCTCGAAGGAGGCCGCCGCGGCCCCGTCGGTGAGGACGTCCCTGGCGTGCACCGCCAGTACACGGGCTTCCCGGGCTCGTGCCGAGGCCAGTTGGTGGTAGGCGTTCAGGGAGTGGCCGAGGGCGAGAGGGATCTCCAGCATCAGCAGGACGACGGACGTGAGGGTCAGGTAGGTGAGGAGCAGTTTTCTCCGCACTGGCCCGCCCTCCTCAGCCGCACGGGTCGGTCAGCCGGAAGCCCACACCGCGGACGGTCTCTATCCATCCTTTGTCGCCCAGCTTGTTGCGCAGGGCGCCCACGTGGACATCGAGTGTCCGGGTCGAGCCGAACCAGTTCTCGTCCCAGACGCTCTCGATGAGCCGCTCCCTGGTGAGCACCGCGCCGCCCTCGGTGGCCAGCAGTGCCAGGAGGTCGAACTCCTTGGCCGTCAGGGACAGCGGTCGGCCTGCCATGGAGGCCTTGCGTGCCCGGACGTCGATGCTGAGCGGGCCGATTCCCAGCGCGGAGCCGGCCGCCGCCTGGGAGGGCACGGGGGGCGCGGCCTGCGTGGTGCGCCGCGTCACGGCCTCGATGCGGGCCAGGAGTTCACGGAAACCGTACGGCTTGACGACGTAGTCGTCCGCGCCGGCCTGCAGGAGCATGACCCGGTCGATCTCCTCGGACCGTGCCGTCAGCACGATGATGGGGACCGTCGACGTGCTGCGGATGCGTCGGCAGACCTCGTAGCCGTCGAGTTCGGGGAGGCCCAGGTCGAGGAGGACGAACTCGGCCTGCTCCACCGTCCGCACCGCCTCGACGCCGTCGGCCTTGCACAGGACGGTGTGACCGTGCTGCCGGAGCGCGTCCGCCAGCGCGTCCGCAACGTGCTCGTCGTCCTCAGCCACAAGTATGCGCACGTGGTGAACCCCCCGTCACAGGCTGTCGGCAGACCCGCGGTCGGGATTCTAACCACCGTAGTCGCGATAGTCAGTAGGGCCTGATCCGCCGACCACGGAAACAGGCCACAGGAGTCCCACCGCGCCCCTTCGGCCCCATTCCGTGCCCGTCCTCGGTCGACTCCATGCCCGAAGCTGAACGATCCCCTGCACTGGACTTGACGGTCCGCTGCAGATGCGCCGCCTAGCGTGAGTGCCGAGGTTCAGTGATCCACGGAGCGACGAGGAGTCGCGACCGCCCCGGCATCCGCAATGCCCGCAGGAGGTCCACCATGCGGTTCAGGAACTGGCTCCTGATGACCGTCGCGTTCCTCCTGCTGCTCACGGCCTTCTGGCTCCTGTACAACTCGACGAACCGCCCACCGTCCGGAGTCCCGTCGCCCGAGATCTCCTGACCCCGCCTTCCCCCGTCCGGGGTGGGGGCCGGCCGGAGAACTCTGGCCTGAACGCCCTCCCCGGACCGCGGCAGCGCGGCGGTCCCGGTCCGCTCCAGCCAGCAAAGTCCGGAATCCCACAGGAGTATGACGTGATCGCTTTCAGCACCACGCCCACCGTGGCCCTCGACAGTTCCGGCGGCCGCTGCATGTACGACCAGGTGGACCGACTCAGGGACATGGGACCGGCCGTCCCCGTGCAGCTGCCCGAGGGGGTCGCCGCCTGGTCGGTGAGCCGCGGGGACGTCGTCAAGTCGCTGCTGACGCATCCCGGCGTCTCCCGGGACCTCAAGGGCACCGTTCCCGGGTACGAGCCGGGCTCGGTCGCGTGGCTGTCGCCGTGGGTGGACATCGACCACATGGCCACCGCGGACGGCAAGGAGCACGCCCGGCTCCGACGGCTGATCACGCCCGCCCTCAGTCCCCGTCGCGTGGCCGCCCTGCGGCCCCAGATCGAAGCGCTCGTCGCGCGTCTCCTCGACGACATCGAGGCCCTTCCGGCCGACGAGCCGGTCGACCTGCACTCCGCCTTCTCCTACCGGGTGCCGACCGAGACGATCTGCGACGTCTTCGGCGTCCCGGACGAGCAGCGTCCCGAGCTGCTGCGCCTGTTCCGCGCCGTCGGGGAGACGGATGTGGCGAGCGAGGAGGAATCCGTCGCCATCAGCAACGGCCTGGTCGCCGCGATGCACGCGCTGATCGACGCCAGGCGCCGCGAGCCGGGCGACGACCTCACCAGCTTCCTCATCGCCGCCCGGGAAGAGGGCAGCGCCCCCCTGACCGAGGACGAGCTGATCGCCACCCTGCTGCTGATGATCGGCGGGGGCAGCGGCACCACCATCAACCTCATCGACCACACGGTGCGCGAACTGCTCGCGAACCCGGACCAGTTGCGCCTGGTGCAGGACTCGCCCGAGCGCTGGGACGAGGCCATCGAGGAGTCGCTGCGCGTGCACTGCCCCGTCATGCATCTGCCGATGCGGTGGGCCACGGAGGACATCGACCTCGGGGAGGGCGTGGTCATCCGGGCCGGCGACGCCATCCTCATCTGCTACGGGGCGCACGGCCGTGACCCCGGCGTCCACGAGAAGCCGGACGTCTTCGACGTCGGCCGCGAGAACAAGGACCACGTCGCGTTCGGGCTCGGCCCCCACTTCTGCCCCGGTTCGCGGCTGGCGCTCCTGGAGGCGACAGTCGCCCTGTCGGCCCTGTTCGAGCGCTTTCCCGAGATGCAACTCGCCGTCGCCCCGGACGAGGTCGAGCCCGAGCACACCTTCATCGGCAACGGCGTCGCCTCCCTGCCCGTCCTCCTGCACCACCGGTCGCGGTAGAGGGGGGCAGGGGGATGCGCGCAACGTCTCTGGTCCACGAACGCTTCGCCGCCGTCGCGGCCGGACGCCCCGACGCCGTCGCCGTCGTCCAGGGCGAGCGGCGGATCACCTACGGGGACCTCGACCGGCGGGCCGACCGGCTGGCCCACGTGCTGAGCCGGCGGGGCGTACGACGCGGCTCCGTCGTCATGGTGCACCTGGAGCGTTCGATCGACCTGATCGTCTCGTTCCTCGCCACGCTGAAGGCCGGGGCGGCGTACCTGCCGGTGGAGCCCGATCTGCCCGGCCGGCGCGTGGCACGGTACGTCGAGGAGGCCGGCTGCGCGGCGGTGCTCACCCGCCGCGGCGCCGTGGAGCTCTTCGCCGGCCTGCCGGTGACCGCCGTCGCCGTCGACGAGCTGCCGGCGGACGACGCCCCGGCCACTGCCGCGCGGACCGCGGTCGACGGCACGGACGGCGCCTACGTCATCTACACCTCGGGCTCGACCGGCGTCCCCAAGGGCGTGCGGGTCGACCACGCCTCCCTCGCCCGGTTGTGCGACGAGATCAACGCGCGGTACGGGATCGGTCCCGCCGACCGTGTCCTGCAGTTCGCGGCCGTCTCGTTCGACACCTCCGTCGAGCAGATCCTGGTGACGCTGCTGAACGGTGCGACCCTCGTCCTCCCCGACCATCTCTGGGCGCCGAGCGACCTCGCGGACCGCCTCGCGGCTTACGGGGTCACCGTGATGGACCTGACCCCTTCCTACTGGCGGGCCTTCCTGTCCGAGCTCGGTCGGGCGCCGGCCGACCTGGCGGTACGCCTGACCATCGTGGGCGGAAGCGCCGTGTACGCCGAGGACTGCCGGACGGCGCTGCGTCTGATGCCCGGCTCACGCCTCGTCAACGCCTACGGCCTGACCGAGACCACCATCACCTCGTGCACCATGGAGGTGACCCCTCAGTCGCTGCCCGCCCAGGGCCCCGCGCCGGTCGGCCGCCCGCTGCCGGGCACCACGGTCCACGTACTCGACGACGATCTCCAGCCCGTGCCGCCCGGCCGGCAGGGCGAGATCTACATATCCGGCGCCGGCGTCGCGCACGGCTACCTCGGGGACACGGCGGACCGGTCCAGGTTCCTGCCCGATCCCCACGCGGACCGGCCCGGCACCCGGATGTACCGCACCGGCGACATCGGCGGCTGGACACCCGCGGGCGACCTGGAGGTCACCGGGCGGGCCGACCGGCAGCTCAAGGTCCGTGGGTTCCGCGTCGAGCCGGCCGAGATCGAGGCGGCCCTCTCGGCCCACGAACTGGTCGTGGACACGGCCGTGGTGCCGTGGGCCCGGGGCGCGGAGACGAGGATCGCCGCCTACTTCACCGCGGCCCCCGCGCAGGACGGCCGCCCGCCCACCGCCGGTGAGCTGCGGGCGTTCCTCGCGGGCCGGCTGCCCGGCCACATGATCCCCTCGGCCTTCGTCCAGCTGCCCGGCATGCCGATGACGAGCAACGGCAAGGTCGATCTCCAGGCGCTGCCCGAACCGGACCTCTCCACGGCTCACGCCGCACCGGCAGCCGACGGCCGACCGGACCGGAGCGCCGGGCTGGTCGAACGGGTGGTCGCCGGAATCTGGCGTCAGGTCCTGGACGTGGACCACGTCGAGCCGCACGACAACTTCTTCGGCCTGGGCGGCGATTCCCTGAAGGCGGCCCAGCTGCTCGCCCGGCTGCGCGAGTCGCTGGGCATCCTGATCACCCAGATCCGCCCGCTGATCCGGCTGCTGCTCGACGACGCGACGTTGCGCAGCTTCGCCGCCGCCGTCGAATCGGCGAGGGCGGGCATGCTCGCCGAGGACGCCCGGCCCGTGGACTTCGCCGCCGAGTCCGAACTGGGCGTGCCCATCCGGCGCACCCCCGTCGAAGCCGCCTCGTGGGAGAAGCCGGCCCACATCCTCCTGACCGGGGCCACCGGTTTCCTCGGGGTCTATCTGCTCCGGGAGTTCCTGACCACCACCGACGCCACCGTGCACTGCCTGGTGCGGGCGGGCGACCGGGACGCCGCGATGGCGCGTGTGCAGGCGAACGCCGCCCACTACTTCCAGGACGACCTGGAGCGCTACCGCGCGCAGGGCCGGATCCGCGCCGTCCCGGGCGATCTCGCCGAGCCCCGTCTCGGTCTGACGGAGGACGAGTTCGACGGGCTGGCCCGGATCGTCGACGTCATCCACCACCCCGGCGGGCTCGTCAACTTCATCTATCCGTACGCGCACATGCGGGCGGCCAACGTCGAGGGAACGCGCGAGATCATCCGCATGGCCGCGCGCTACCGCAATGCCCCGGTCCACTACACCTCCACCATGGCGGTGGTCTCGGGCTTCGGGACCGCCGGGGTGCGGCAGGTGAGCGAATCCACTCCGGCGGCACACGCCGATCACCTGTCGGTGGGCTACGTCGAGAGCAAGTGGGTCGCGGAGGCCCTGCTGCTGGAGGCCGCCCGCCAGGGACTTCCGGTGGCGGTCTACCGGGCCGCCGACATCTCCGGCGACCGGCGGACCGGCGCCTGGAACACGTCGACGGAGATGTGCGCGATGAAGAAGTTCATCGTGGACACCGGCCTGTCCCCCGTCGCCGAACTGCCCCTGGACTACACGCCGGTGGACTGCTTCGCCGCGGCCGTGGCGCACATCGCCGCGTCACGGCTGCCGCGGGGGGAGGTCTACCACCTCACCAACCCGGGCAAGGCGAACGTCTCCGTGCTCGCCGAACGGCTGCGGGCCCATGGCCACAAGGTGCGTGAGGTCCCGTGGGACGAATGGGTGGAACGGATCGCCGAGATCGCGGTCGAACAGCCCGGCCACCCCATGACGCCGTTCGCTCCCCTGTTCATCGACCGCTGCTCCACCGGCGAGATGAGCGTGGCGGAGATGTACCTGGAGACCACGTTCCCCGTCTTCTCCCGGGACAACGTGGAGGCGGCGCTCGAGGACAGCGGCATCGAGATCCCTCCGGTGGACACCGAGATGCTCGACCGCTACATCGGCTACCTGACCACCGTCGACTTCCTGTGAGGCCCACGTGCTGATGCCAAGCCCGGTGCGGCCCCGGTCCGCATGGGGACGCCTGGATCCGACCACCGCGCCCGCCGAGGGCCCGGTCGCGTTCGGCGGTGATCTCAGCCCGCGCAGCCTGCTGGACGCGTACCGGCAAGGGCTCTACCCGTTCCCCGCCACCACCATCGAGCACCGGCTGCTCAACGAACTCACCTACGAGTCCGACGTGGCCGCCGGACGGATCGCGCTGCGGACGAGCGGCCGGGATCCGTACGGCATCGCCTGGTGCTCGCCCGACCCCCGCCCGGTCATCTCCGTCGCCCGGGCCCATCTCCAGCGCAGCCTCCGGCGGCAGTTGCGCGGCGTCGACTGGACGACCACGGTCGACGTCTGCTTCGAGCGGGTGGCCGCCCAGTGCCGCGAGGGGCGCTCCGAGCACTGGCTGACCGACGAACTGCTGGCGAGCCTGACCCGGCTGCACGAGTGCGGCTACGCCCACAGCGTCGAGGTCTGGGACGGGGGCGAGCTGATCGGCGGGGTGTTCGGCATGCGGATCGGCGCCGTCTTCAGCGCCGATTCGCAGTTCACCCTGCGCAGCGGCGCCGGCAAGGCCGCCGTCGCCGAGCTGACGCGCCGCTTCGGGGAGGTGGGCGGCGTCGCGGTCGACGTCCAGCGCGACAGCGACCACGCCAGGCTGCTCGGGGCCCGGCCCGTCCCCCGCGCCCGGTACCTGGAACTCCTCCGTACCCCCCACCGGCCGACGCCGCTGCGCACCGGGCGCAGGCCGGTCCGACTGCTGACGGACCGACGAGGGACCGACGACGGACCGGCGACGGACTGACGACGGACCGACGACGGACCGACGACGGACCGACGACCGATGGAGAACGGACCGACAGGACCGGGACCACACGACCACACGACCACACACCGGAGACCCGCCATGGTTCAGAGCACCGCCGGAACGGGACTGCACGTCGCGAGTCTCGCCGAACGCCCCGACCTGGAGACGGCCATGCTGACGATGGAGTCGACCTGGCCGGCCTACATACGCCCCGATCCGACCCTGGTCCACTGGATCTTCGAGCGCCACGCCGGGCACCAGCTCGTGGTGCTGGACGAGACGGAGACGGTCGTCGCCCGCGCGGCGAGCGCGCCGCTGAGCTGGGACGGCCGAACCGACAGCCTGCCCGACACCGGCTGGGACGAGGCGCTGCGCCAGTGCATGACCGACACCTACAGCGGTCACCGGCTCAACGCGCTGTGCGCCCTGGAGATCGCCGTGGTGCCCGGCCTCCAGCTGCGCAACCTCTCGGGCCGCACCCTCGACGCGCTGAAGGACCATGCGCGGGGCCAGGGCTTCGGCGATCTCGTCGCTCCGGTCCGCCCCAGCCTCAAGCACACCGCTCCGCGGCTGACCATGGCCGCCTACGCCGCCCGGACCCGCCCGGACGGGCTGCCGGAGGACCCCTGGCTGCGCGTCCACGTGCGCAGCGGCGGCGAGATCCTCAAGGTCTGCCCCGCCTCCATGACCATCTCCGGAAGCCTGGCGCAATGGCGCAAGTGGACGGGGCTGCCGTTCGCCGCCGACGGCCCCGTCGAGGTGCCCGGCGCGCTGACCCCGGTGGTGGCCGACGTGGAGCAGGACCACGCCGTCTACATCGAGCCCAACGTCTGGGTCCGCCACCGCCTCTGAGGACGCCTGCTCCGCTTCCCGGGCCGGCTCCCGGCCCCCGCCCGCCCTGCGTCGGCCGCCCTGCGTCGGCCGTCGGCCGTGGCCGAGTGGCTCACCGCACTGCTCCACAACCTGTTCAACCTGTTCCGTACCGACCGAATGAGAAGGACGAACACCATGAGCATCAGTGGACCGGACCAGGACACCACCGAGCGCATCCGGCTGCGCGGCGCCCTGATCGAGCGGATCGGCGGCTACATGACCGCGCACGCCCTCGGGGTGGTGGCCGATCTCGGCATAGCCGACCTGATCAAGGACGGGGTGCGAGGCAGCGACGAACTGGCCGCCGAGACGGGGGCGCACGAGCCGTCGCTGCGCCGGGTGCTGCGCCTGCTCGCGGCGGTCGGGGTCACCACGGAGCCCGAGCCCGCCCGCTTCGGTCTGACCGAGGTGGGGGCCCAGCTGCGCTCCGACCACCCCGATTCCCTGCGCTCCTTCACCCGGGTCTTCTGCAGCCCGATGTGGTTCACCGCGTGGCAGGGCCTGGGCCGGGCCGTCGCCACCGGCGAGCCGGCCTTCGGCGAGGCCGAGGGCTCCGACTTCTACACCGCCCTGGCCGCGGACACCGAGTTCAGCGCCCTGTTCCACGAGGCGATGGGCGAGGAGTCGCGGATCGCGGCCGCACGGGTCGCCGCCGCCTACGACTTCTGCGGCGTCACCAAGGTGGTGGACCTCGGCGGCGGTGACGGAACGCTGCTCGCGGCCGTCCTCACCGCCCACCCCCACCTGCGCGGCACCGTCTTCGACAGCCCGAACGGGGTGGCCGACGCCCCGGCGGTGCTGAGCAAGGCCGGCGTCGCCGACCGGTGCGAGGTGCGGCCGGGCGACTTCTTCCAGGACATCCCGGGTGACGGCGATCTCTACATCGTCAAGAGCGTCTTCCAGGACTGGAACGACGAGGACGCGCTGGCCCTGCTGCGCTCCTGCCGGAGGCGGATCCCCGACACCGCGACCTTGCTGATCGTGGGGACGGTCCTGCCCGAGACCCCCTCCGCGGACCAGTCGATCGCGTACTTCACCGACGTGAACATGATGGTCATGGCCGGCGGCCGGGAGCGGACCGAGTCCGAGTTCCGGGCGATGCTGTCGGAGACCGGCTTCACGGTGCGGTCCGTGCGGTTCGGCGCGGCCGGGCCGCTGTCCATGATCGAGGCCACGCCCTCGGCAGCCCGGTGACGGCGTCCGCCTTCGGTGCGGAGCTGTTCCTCGGACGGCTCCGCCCCGACCTCCTCACCCCGCCTCCCGGCGATCCGAGGCGCCTCGGGGAAGCGGACGAGCGATTTCTGCGCGCGCTGCGGGAGTTCTGCGAGACCGAGGTCGACAGCCACCTGATCGAACGCGAGGACCGCATCCCCGACCAGGTGATCCAGGGTCTCAGGTCGCTCGGCGCGTTCGCCATCAGGATCCCCCGGGAGTACGGCGGACTCGGGTTGTCGGGGCGGTGCTATCTCCGCGCCCTGATGATCGTCAACAGCACGCACTCGGCGCTCGGCGAGTTGCTGGCCGCCCATCAGGCCATCGGTCTGCCGCAGCCGCTCCTGCTGTTCGGCACCGAGGAGCAGAAGCGCTCCTTCCTGCCGCGGTGCGCACAGGAGATCTCCGCGTTCGCCCTGACCGAGCCCGACATCGGCAATGACCCGTTCCGGATGCACACCACCGCCGTCCCCGACCGGGCCGGCGCCTCGTACACGCTCAGCGGCGTGAAGCTGTGGACCACCAACGGCACCATCGCGGACCTGCTGGTGGTGATGGCCATGGTGCCCCCCGCCGAGGGCCGCGCCGGGGGCATGACGGTGTTCGTGGTCGAGGCCGACACCCCCGGGGTGTCGGTGGAGCATCGCAGTTCCTTCCTGGGGCTGCGCGGCCTGGAGAACGGCGTGATCCGGCTGCACGACGTCGTGGTCCCGGCGGCGAACCGCATCGGCGACGAGGGCGAGGGCCTGGACATCGCCCTCGCGGCGCAGGAGACCGGGCGGCTCTCGCTGCCCGCCGTCTGTGCCGCCGCCGCCAAATGGAGCCTGCGGATCGCCCGTGAGTGGGCCGGGGTCCGCGTGCAGTGGGGGCGGCCGATCGGCGAGCACGACGCGGTCGCCGGAAAGCTGGCCCGCATCGCGGCCACCGCCTTCGCCCTGGAGGCGATGGTCGAGCTGTCCGCGAGCCGTGCCGACCGCGGCGCCGACACCGCCCTCGAAGCCGAACTGGCCAAGCTCTTCGCCTCGGAGCACACGTGGCTGATCGCCGACGAGCTCCTGCAGCTGCGCGGCGGCCGCGGGTACGAGACCGCGGAGTCGGCCGCGGCGCGCGGCGAACGCGGGGTACCGGTCGAGCGACTGCTGCGCGACCTGCGCATCGGGCGCATCTTCGACGGGTCGACGGAGGCTCTCCGGAGCTTCATCGCGGATGCCGTCCTCACCCACCACCGCGCGGTGGCCGGCGCGGAGCACGACGGGGCCCCGGAATATCGGGTCGGCGTCCCCGGCGGCGGTGACGTCCTCGCCGGGCACCTGCTCTTCGCCGAGGAGGCGGCCGGGAGGATCGCGGGAGACTTCGCCGCGTTCGCCCGCCGTCCCGATCAGGAGCTCTCCGCGCACCAGCGCCACCTGGGCCGGCTCGTCGACATCGGCGCCGAGCTGTACGCGATGAGCGCGGCCTGTGCCTACGCCGTCGCCCTCGCCGGCGCCGGCGACACGCCCGTCCGGCTGGCCGACGCGTTCTGCCGGCAGGCCCGGCTCAGAGTCGCGGAGTTGTTCGCCCGGTCGGCCGCCAACACCGACGACCACGACCGGACCGTCGCCCGCGCGGTCCTGGCCGACGACTTCACCTGGCTGGAGGAGGGTGTCGTCGACCCCTCCATCGAGGGCCCCTGGATCGCCGAGCCGAAGCCCGGCCCGGCGACCGGCCCGAATCTGCGCCGCCGCACGGCCACGGGCGGCGGCGCATCACCCGACCCGGCCGAGTGCGAGGGAGCACACGATGGACGATGAGACCGGCGCCGTCCTCAGGGCGGCACGGCTGCGGATGGACGAGCAGCGGGTGCCGAACCGCTTCATCGCCCTGCTGGAGGCGGGTGAGGTGCCGCACGACCATCTGCGCGCGCTGGCAGGCGAGCTGTACCACCTGGTGGAGAGCGACCTGCGCAGCTTCGCCCTGCTCGCGTCGCGTTTTCCCTCGGCTCCCGCCGGCGACCTGTTCCTGACCATGGCCCAGGGCGAGTCGCAGGCCCTGCGACTGCTGCTCGACTTCGCGTCCGCGCTCGGGATGGACGGGGCGGACCTGGCAGTGTACGAGCCACGGCCGCTCGCCCAGGCGTACCCCGCCCATCTGACCCGGACCGCCCTCCACGGCACCCGCAGCGGTATCGCTCTCGCCCTGCTCGCCAACGCGGCCGAGTCGGGTGAGCAGTACATGCGGGTGGCCGACGCGCTGAGCAAGCGGTACGGGTTCGACGAGCAGGCCGTCGGGCACTTCCGGTTCTTCGCCGACACGCCTGCGGAACTGCTGGACCAGGCGGCGAGAACGCTGCGGACCGGTCTGGCCGAGGGGGACGACCCCGGCGAGGCCGTCCGGACGGCGTGGATGGTGCACGCCTACGAACTCGCCTTCTGGCGCACCCTCGCCGAGGACGTCGTGCCCGGACGGGGAGGCGCCGATCACTCACGGACGACGAAGGACGGCCGATGACGACGACCGACGGCACACCACTCGGCAGAACGCGTCGTCTTCTGCGCGAGGCGCGTTACCTGAACCTGGCCACGGTGTCCGCGGAGGGCCGGCCGTGGATCGCCACGCTGGAGTACGCCTGGCTGGCCGACCCGCTGCGGTTCGTGTTCGGCTCGGCGGCGCTGTCCCGGCACGGGCGGAACGTCGCGTCGAATCCGCACGTCGGCGGAGCGCTGTTCATGGCGCCGGGCACTCCCGGTCTGGACATCGGGGCGGTCGACGGCGCCCAGTTCACCGGGACGTGCGGCGAGATCCCGGCGGGCGAGCTGGACGAGTACTACGCGGACTTCTACCGGGCCGTGTTCCCCGACCCCGACGAACGCGCCCGGTTCAGTCTCCGGCGGTCGCAGCTGTGCCCTCCGGAGCCCCACCGGCTCTACCTCGTCGTGGTGGAGGAGTGGTGGCTGATCGACACCCGGAACTGGGAACGCGACAGGATCGACCGCCGGATGGAGGTGCCGCCGGCCGATCTGAGACGGCTCGCCCCTGCCGAGGCGCGGTAGCCGGCCCGGGGATGCGGGATCCGACTTGAACATACGGGGCGGGGGTATATAGCCTACCCCCAGGGGGTATGCCGGTACACCGGTCCCGGCGATCGGTGACCGGTGATCGGCCACCTCATGCGGCGTGCCGTGGACTTCCGTATCAACACATCGACATCCGAGGTGAACCATGACCGACGAGAAGAGCTCCGGCTCCTGCTGCTCCACCGACGGTTCCTGCTCCGGTGCGGCCTCCGAGGCCACGGCGGGTGAGGTGACCACCGTCTACAAGGTGTCCGGCATGACGTGCGGCCACTGCGAGGGCGCGGTCTCCGAGGAGATCTCCGCCATCGACGGCGTGTCCTCGGTGAAGGCGGTCGCCGCCACCGGCCAGGTGACGGTCGTCTCCGCCGCCCCGCTCGACGAAGCGGCCGTCCGCGCCGCCGTCGACGAGGCGGGATACGAACTCGTCGGCACGGCCTGAGACCGTCCACGACCGTTGCGCCGGCTCCCGGCCCGCACACCCGCGCGGCGAAGTCGAGCTGCCCGGTGCCGCCCTCGGCGCGGCGCGCGGCGCGGGCGGCGC